>CAYZJE010000086.1:0-8119 GCA_964478485.1 uncultured Syntrophobacter sp.
GATTGTCCCATATTGCTTTTGAGCAGGCCGCTGGATAGAAGACTTACCATGCACGAACCGCAGAAGTTTGCCCGGGTCGTGATCCCCTCGCCGCTCAATCAGCCGCTCATTTACGCCATTCCCGAAACCATTGGAGATCAACTGGCTCCCGGCACTAGGGTGTTGATTCCGCTGCACAAGCGCACGATGACCGGTGTGGTCTTGGAAATTATTAGTGAAAACCCGTTGCCACAGGCGCGGGAAATCCTAGCGGTTTTGGACGACCAGCCGATTCTCGATCTGGGCCTGCTCAAGCTGGCGCAGTGGATTTCTCAATACTATCTCGCTCCGCTCGGTGCAGTGTTGGCGACCATGCTGCCCCCCAATTCTCGTCGCGATAGCAAAAAAACCATTATTCTACAGACCGATCAGGCGCCGGTTGCCGATGAGCTGAGCCAGCAGCTGCTTGATGAACTCGCTCGGCGAAAGGGCAAGCTCAGCGTCAAAACTTTGGCGCGTCAATTTCATGGGCAGAACATTGACGGCGTACTGGCGCGCCTGGAATCGTCGGGAGCCATCGCCATCGAAGAGCGCCTGGCCAAGCAGAGGCGAAAGCCAGCGCACTCGATAACGAGTCCAGAGCTTACGCCGTTGGCCAACGAGCTGGTCAGATTTGACTTGTCTCGTGAGCAGGATAGCGCACTACGAACGATCGGCGCTCGGCTCGAGCCTGGCGGGTTTGAGACCTTTTTGCTTCATGGTGTGACCGGCAGCGGTAAGACTGAAGTTTATCTGCGCGCTATCGAACTTGCCCGCTCACTGGGCCGGCGCAGTCTAATTTTGATCCCGGAAATTTCCTTGACGCCGCAACTCCTGGATCGAGTCACCGCACGCTTTCCAGGAAGAGTTGGCGTGCTCCATAGCGCCTTGACCGCGGCGGAGCGTTGGGCGCAGTGGTGGCATATTCTGCGTGGTAACGTCGATGTCGTAATCGGCGCCCGCTCGGCGGTGTTCGCGCCGATTGGCAAGCTTGGACTGATCGTCGTCGACGAAGAACACGATTCATCTTACAAACAAGAAGATGGCGTGCGTTACAACGGCCGAGACGTCGCCGTCGTGCGCGGCAAATTCTCAAGCTGCCCGGTGATCTTGGGCTCGGCCACCCCGGCGCTGGAAAGCTACGAGAATTGTCGACAGGGCCGCTATCGCCTGCTAGAAATTCCCCAACGGGTCGAGCAACGTCCGTTGCCAGCGATCGAAGCGATCGATCTACGCACACAGTATCGCAGCGACGAACCGGCCTCTCCGTCGCTCGATGTGCCGCAAGAAGCCAAAGCAAAAAAGACTACTCGCCCATTGATATCGGACACCCTGGTGGCTCTATTACGGCAAAATTTCGCCGCCAAACATCAGACGTTGATTTTTCTTAACCGCCGCGGTTTCGCCAATTTTCTCCAATGCGTTCTTTGCGGCCATGTTTGGCGCTGCCCTTATTGCAGCGTGACCCTCACTTTACACCGCGAACAAAAAAGCATCTCCTGTCATCACTGCGATTATCGCCGGCCGACCACTAACATCTGTCCGGAATGCAAGAATGAATCGCTCAACGCCGTTGGCGCCGGCACCGAACAGGTCGAAGCGCTGCTGCAAAAGTTAATCCCGGCGGCGCGCATTGCGCGCATGGATCGCGACACCACCAGCAAACGCGGTTCACAGGAAGCGCTGATTAGGCGCTGGGAAAAAGGCGAGATCGATGTCTTGGTCGGCACCCAAATGATCACCAAGGGGCACGATGTGTCCGGCGTCACACTGGTCGGCGCATTGATGGCGGACCTGTCGTTGAACCTGCCTGATTTCCGCGCCGCCGAGCGAACCTTTCAGCTCTTAAGCCAAGTGGCCGGGCGCTCCGGACGCGGCGACAATCCGGGACGGGTGATCGTCCAAACCTATGCGCCGGACCATTACGCGCTCAAGTTTCTGCTCGCTCACGATTATCAAGGTTTCTTTGCCGCCGAAAGCGAATTTCGCCGGATGCTGAATTATCCGCCTTACGGCCGGCTGATAAATTTGCGCCTCGACGGTCCGAAAATGGCGGACGTGGAGCAGCAAGCGCAAACATTGGCCGCGGGGTTACGCCAGTGGCTAACTCGCACGGAGAAGAATCGTGAGCCGATCGAAGTACTTGGCCCCGCGCCGGCGCCAATCGAAAAGCTCCGCAATCGTTTTCGCTGGCAAATTTTGCTCAAAGGCAAGCAAAGCCACGCTTTGCTGGAGCTGGCCCGCCAAGCGCGCGCTCTAGTGCCAAGATCGCGCGCCGTGCGCCTGCACATTGATGTCGATCCCTACAGTATGTTATGAGTTTTTGCTCAGCCATGGCGATTCTAGAGATTCTTAAATTTCCCGCTCCGGTGCTCAGTAAAGTGGCCGCTCCGATCAAGAACATTACCGGCAAGACCGCGCAATTGGTCGCCGACATGATCGAGACCATGTACGGCGCGCCCGGCGTCGGCCTGGCCGCGCCGCAGGTTGGTGCGTCCGAACGGGTGATTGTCTTGGACATCGATCACGAGAACCCGCGCAAGCAGGTCTATAAACTGATCAATCCGGTGATCACCCGTTTTGAAGGCCAGATTATCTGGGAAGAAGGCTGCTTGAGCGTGGTTGACTTTACCGCCGAGGTAAAGCGCGCCGCGCAAGTGCAAGTGATCGCGCTCGATGAAAGCGAGAAAGAGGTAAAGATCGACGCCGAGGGCTTGCTCGCGGTCGCATTGCAGCATGAGATCGATCATCTCGACGGTAAACTGTTTATCGACCGGATCAGCCGCTTAAAACGAGATCTCTACGCGCGCCGGCGCAGAAAAATGCTCCGCAGCGGCACGGAACCGCCGAAAGACAGCGCGCGGGTGATGATCTAACAGCCGGTTGTCTTTCTGGACCTTCAGGCTTTTCTGTGGCTAATCTGGCCAACGCCATTTCAGTGCAACGACTCGGAGATTACACCGCGGAGTCGCGGAGGGCGCGTCCTTCGACTAAGCTCAGGATGCGCGGCTATGAAGAATTCCGCTCATGGTGATTCCTCGACGGGCTCGGAACTGAAGGCCGTCGAGGAAGCCTGCCGTGAGGCTTCTCGAACGGTCGAACCATGCGAACTCTGTGCCTCTGTGGTGAATATTCCTTCACAGGAATCCCGGAAGCGCCTTCTTTCTCAACGCAACCCGAACTCATTCAGCTCAATGAGCAACTAATGGCAGCGCTGTGGCGGATTGTTTTTATGGGCACGCCGCAAATCGCCGCGGCCACGCTCGAACAACTTATCCATGGACCCGACCCAGTGGTTGGCGTCGTCACGCAACCAGATCGTCCGGCCGGCCGGGGCCAGCAGACTTTTCCATCTCCGGTGCGTAAAGCCGCCCAGGTCCACAATATTCCGGTTATCGCCGCCGAGAAAATTCGCACAGCGGAATTTCTCGAAGCCGTTAAGCGCTGGCAACCCGACATCATCGTCGTAGTTGCCTATGGGCGCATTCTGCCAAAAACAATTATCGAGCTCGCGCCCCAGGGTTGCCTCAACGTGCATTACTCGCTCTTGCCGAAATACCGTGGCGCGGCGCCGGCCGCCTGGACGATCATCAACGGCGAAAGCGCAGGCGGCGTGACGACGATGAAGCTGGTGGAAAAAATGGACGCCGGCGCGATCTATCTTCAGGAAGCGGTCGCACTCGCCGGCGCTGAAACCACCGCCTCACTGCAAGCGAAGCTAACCCCAATCGGCGCGTGCTTGCTGCTGGAAACGCTGCGCCGGCTCAAGCAAGGCTCGCTCACCCTGCAACCGCAAGACGAGAGCGCGGCGACGCCCGCACCGATGCTCAAGAAGGAAGATGGGCTCATCGATTGGCGTAAATCAGCGGTCGAAATCGAACGGCGCGTGCGCGGTTTCGACCCTTGGCCGGGAAGTTTCACCCACGTCGGCGATAAATTGCTCAAAGTGCATCGCGCGCAAGTTATCGCCACTGAGCGAGTCGGCAATCCCGGTGAAGTCGTCAGAGCCGACGGCGCGGGTTTCTGGGTCGCCACCGCGTCAGGTGTCATCGCGCTCGAAGAAGTACAGTTGGAAAACAAGAAACGGCTTGCCGGCGTTGAGTTTATCAAAGGCGCGAGGATCAAAGTCGGTGACCGGGTCAAATAAACGAAGCCACTTCGCGGCCGGGGTATTGACCCCGACCTTGACCAAAGGGGATGTTCAACCCCCTTTGGAAACCCCATTTGATGGTTCCACGCTGAAATCAGCGTGGTCGACAACAAATGACGCCAAAAGCGTGCGTCAACTCGCCAGCGGCATCCTGCTCAAAGTCGACAGCCGCCAAGCCTACGCCGACATTCTTCTTGACCAAACCCTCAAAGCGACCGACCTAAGCGATCGCGATCGCGCCCTGCTGACCGAGCTTACCTACGGCACGCTGCGCTGGCGCGGCAATATCGACGCGCGTTTGAGTCGACAATTGCGCCGCCCTTTGGCCGATGCCGATGAGTTTATCAGAAATCTCTTGCGCGTCACGGTCTATCAATTGTTTTTTCTCGATAAAATACCCGACTACGCGGCGGTGAACGAAGCAGTCGAACTGGCGAAACGACAGCGCGGCGGCAAAAGCGCGGGCTTCGTCAACGGCGTGCTGAGGAACTTATTGCGGCAGAACAAATTTAGCACTAAGGCAAAACCAGATGGCGACTCCGTCGCCGCACTCGCCGCTGAATATTCTCATCCAGAATGGCTGGCGCGGCGCTGGCTTGACGAATTCGGTCGGCGCGAAGCCTGCGCGCTCATGCACGCGAATAATCAACGTTCACCGCTGGTGCTACGCGCCAATCGGCTGAGGTCTAGTCGAGAGGAATTGCTCGCAGGTTTGCTTGGTCAAGCAATGGCCGCGTCAGCTACACCCTGGTCACCAGACGGTATCCTGCTCGAATCCAGCGGTGCCGTGGAAAATCTGCCAGGCTTCGCCGAGGGATTATTTCAGGTGCAAGGTGAGTCGTCACAGTTGGTCGCCTATTTACTCGCGCCTTTGGCTGGCGAACGAATCCTCGATGCCTGCGCCGCGCCCGGCGGCAAGACCACGCATATCGCCGAGCTCATGAAGGACTCAGGCGAAGTGATCGCATTGGATAATTCCACGCGCGGAGTTGAGAAAATCCGCGAAAATATCGCGCGACTGAATTTGCACTCGATTCATGCCGCACAGGCGGACGTGACTAAAGAACTGAGCGACGCTCATTGCCTGCCCTACGATCGAGTCTTAGTCGACGCGCCGTGCAGCGGCTTGGGCACGCTGCGTGGGCACCCCGAAATCAAATGGCGCCGCCAAGCGAGCGACATTGGACGGCTAAGCCAGTTGCAAATGAAAATTCTCAAGCGCGTCGCTCGTTACCTCAAGCCCGGCGGCACGCTGGTCTATTCAACCTGTACGCTCACGGGCGAAGAAAACGACTCGATCGTCGAAACCTTTCTCGCCCAGCACCAGGAGTTTGAGTTGGAAGATGCGGCGCGCTATCTTCCCGAACCAGCGCGCCACATGGTGCGCGGCAGTTATTTTCAAACTTTGCCGCAGCGTGACAACACCGACGGTTTTTTCGCCGCGCGCCTGAGAAAGGTTGGTTGAATGAAAACGATCAAGATCGCTCCGTCGATTCTATCGGCGGACTTCAGCCGTCTCAAAGATGAAATCCAGGCGGTCGAGGCCGCCGGCGCCGATTGGCTCCATGTCGATGTCATGGACGGCCACTTTGTGCCGAACATCACCATCGGCCCGGTGGTGGTCGAGTGGGTGCGCAAGGTGAGCCAAATTCCCGTCGACGTCCACTTGATGATCACCGATCCCGACAAATACGCGCCGGAATTTATCAAAGCCGGCGCCGATTGGATATCGATCCATCCCGACACCTGCGCGAATCCCAACGCCACGCTAAAAAAAATTCGCGAACTCGGCGCCAAGGCTTCAATTGCAATAAACCCCGATGTGCCGCTCAGCAAGGTCGCGGCCTGCTTTGACGACGTCGATATGATTCTGATGATGACCGTCTTCCCCGGTTTCGGCGGCCAGGCGTTTATTCCCGACGTGCTGCCGAAAATCGCCGAAGTCAGGAAGCTGATCGATGCGCGCAAGCCTGGCGTACTCATCGAAGTCGACGGCGGCATCAAGGCGGATAATATCGGCAGAGTCGTCCAGGCCGGCGGGGAAGTGATCGTTTCAGGCTCGGGAATATTTAAGACGCCCAACTACGCCGAGACTATTCGCCAAATGCGCCAGGCGGTGGCCCAAGCGTAGCCCGGGGGGCATGGCGATTCCAAATTACAAATTCCACATTCCAAATTAGATATTCGGAAAATCTGCAATCTGGAATTTGTAATTTGCAATCGCTCGCGCCGCGAGCTTGTTTTCTTGTTTCGGTGTGTTAGTTTGTCCGGATCGGGGCGTGGCTCAGCTTGGTAGAGCGCACGGTTCGGGACCGTGAAGTCGGTGGTTCAAATCCACTCGCCCCGACCATTTCTCACTTCTACTTTCATCATTGTTTACAATATCTTCCATCGCTGCGGTTTCAATATAGCTAGCCCCATCACGTAGGGTTCCGTAAAGGTTGCGGGTTTCGCCTGGAAAAGCCGCTCAAGCCGCTTCCTGGAATCCCTGTTGATGTTGAGGCGTTGAGCCAATCTGTCGTACACTGCTGTATCGCATGGGGAATCGCTTTTATGCCTTTAAGCGTTCGATTAGATCAAAAGACAGAGTCGTTGATCGGTCGGTTGGCTCGCAGGAGACGACAGACTAAATCCGAAGTCATACGGGACGCGATCGGTGTGCTCGCCAAACAGGAAGAGCAGGGTGCCGGAAAACAGCGCCCTTACGATCTTGTGGCTCATCTAATTGGCTGTGTCAAAGGCGGGCCTCGGGATCTTTCCGTAGATACCGGCAAGAAGTTCCACGAAATGCTTGTCGAGCGAGCCCGCAAGCGCCGATGATCCTCGTCGACGCGGGGCCGCTGATCGCCCTGATACACGAAGACGACAACGAACATCAGCGTTGTCGAGAAGCCTTCGCAGCTGTCAACGAGCCGCTGGGCACGGTGTGGCCCGTGGTTACGGAAGCCATGCACCTTTTGAGTTTCTCGTGGCAAGCCCAGGATGCACTCTGGGAAATGATCGAGACGGGCGCGGTAGAAATCCTGCCATTAGGGATCGAGGACGTCCCGCGCATGAGAGAATTGATGCGCAAAAACCGAGACCTGCCGATGGATCTGGCGGACTCGGCGCTGGTACGCGTCGCCGAGCGCGAACGGCTGCGCCGGATCTTCACCCTGGACCGTCGTGATTTTCAGATTTACCGGCCCTCTCGAATCGGTCGCTTCGCCATCCTCCCTTCGCGCTGAGTCCGATTCATCTTGGACGATTTGAACGAGGCGATTGAACTGGCCAAGGTTCGCTGTCGGGCCCCCGCCGGGAGGCGCTCAGTTCGCAAGACTCGCGTCGGACTAGCTCGGGGGAGACGGCGCGCTTTCAGCGGTCTTGTCCATCTAATCGACAGCGTCCCCAATTTTTTTCCCTCGAGATGCTACGATGGCCAATTTTTAGGCGTCTTGAGACCGTTGTTTGTACCAGAAGTCCAGCCCCTGTCGTTGCATTAGAGATTTCTGGCCGCCCCACGCCAGCGCGGCCAAGACGCGCAATAATTTTGAAGCCGGATAATCGCGCAATTTACGCCCGGAGGTGGTTACCGATTCTCTGAGCACGATGAAGCGCCCCTGGCGCTTCAAAGCCTTGCCGAGCACGAGCTCCTCGGCGCAGAAAAATCTTTCGTCAAAGCCAACCACCGCTTCAAAGGCTTCACGGCGACAAAAAAGAAAACAGCCGGCCGCCAGTCGCGCGGCTCGGGCAAGCCAGATGCTTGAGGGCTGGAGCAGTCTGGCATAAAGCGGCAAGCTGCCGTCGAAACGAACCGATGCGCCGCCGCCGACGGCGCCGTTGCGCATGGCCTTGACGGCCGCCTTGACGACGTTTTCGTCTGCCAGTGTGTCGGCGTCGACGAAAATAAAGATATCGCCTTTGGCCGCGCGGGCGCCGGAGTTGCGGGTCGCGGCGATTTGCCGGTGCGCG
>CAYZJE010000087.1:0-1923 GCA_964478485.1 uncultured Syntrophobacter sp.
AGAGACGCCGAGTTCACATAGTTCGACCGTTCGAGAAGCCTCACGGCAGGCTTCCTCGACGGCCTTCAGTTCCGAGCCTGTCGAGGAATCACCATGAGCGGAGGAAAGCCGCGCATCCTGAGCCTTAGTCGAAGGACGCGCCTCGGCGGTGAAATTTCCGAGTCCAGCTTCACACAAAAGCCTGAAGAAATTTTTCTTCTTATCTCTTCTGGCCATACATGTGCCTGTGAATTCGGGCGAAGATTTCGACCAGATTTCCCGAGACGATGTCGGACACATCGACGCCGTACACCTCTTGAATCTTGCCGTGGATGTCCGGCAACTCCAAGTCCTCCACGCCTTGAAAATCCCGCAGGCTGGATTCGTCCGTGATAAGGTAGGAGCCGGGTTCCATGCAGAATATCTCCTCCATGAACTCATCCGCGAGAGTGCCGAACATGTCCAGCTCTTCGGTGGGAGCGAACTCGATCCGCTTCCCCTTGAAGGGACCGCGCGGGATGATTTTACCGGTTTTCTTCATCTCGTCAGTGCGCCGAACGCGCTGATATCCAAAGTTCTCGCAATTCTCATAGGTCCCCGGACCCCTGTCAACCCCTTAAGTCTGCCCTTATCCAGGAATATACCGGTTGAATTAAATCTGAAATGGCTGACCTTCAGCTCGACGTTATGTTGTGATTGCCGATTACGGGGTGATGACATCCGGCTTTTTTTTAAGTAGAGTCCCCCAATGCAGGCCAGCTAAAACGACCTAGCCAACCTGCCCGATCAAGCTTCTGGAGGTTATTTCTTGGAAACCGCGGCGCGTGAATTTCAGATCATGGTGAAGACCATCGGGGCGATTTGCAACCTCGATTGTCACTACTGCTACTACCTGGAGAAAGAAAACCTCTATCCAAAAGGCACGAACTTTCGCCTCGACGACGCGACCTTAGAGCGCTACATCGAGCAGCATATTCAAGCGACGCCGGGAGAGATCGTCAGCTTCTCTTGGCACGGCGGCGAGCCGACGCTGCTCGGCGTCGAGTTTTTCCGCAAAGCGGTCGACTTGCAAAAAAGATACCTGCCTGCGACGAAAAAAATCATCAACGGCATCCAAACCAACGGCACCACCATCGATGACGAATGGTGCGAGTTTTTAGCCAAAGAGAATTTCTACATCGGCCTTAGCCTCGACGGCCCGCGCGAATTGCACGATCACTACCGCGTCACCAAAGGGCAAAAGCCGACGCACAAGCAGGTGGTGCAAGCCTTTCATATGCTGCGCAAGGCCAAAGTCCACGTCGACCTGCTCTGCGTCGTGCACGACGTCAACGTCAAGCACCCGACCCAGGTTTACCGCTACTTCAAAGAAATCGGCGGCCAGTATCTGCAATTCTTGCCGCTGGTCGAAAAGACCGGCGATCCGGCCAATCCCGTGCACAAGCGCTCAGTGCCGTCGGCAGCCTATGGAAAATTTTTGAGCACGATCTTCGATGAATGGATGCGCCACGACATCGGCAAGATTTTTATTCAGCTTTTCGATGAATCCGTGCGACCGTTCTTAGGCATGGAACACGCGCTGTGTATTTACCGCGAGACCTGCGGCGACGTGCCGGTGATCGAGCACAACGGTGACTTCTACTCTTGCGATCACTACGTCACACCGGAATATAAGATCGGCAATATCCATGAACGGCCGCTGGCAGAGATGGTCGAGGACGCCAAGCAACGAGATTTCGGCCAGAAAAAATGGACGAGCCTGCCCAAATATTGCCGCGAGTGTGAAGTGCTGAGCATGTGCAACGGCGGCTGCCCGAAAGACCGCATCATCAAAACGCCGGACGGTGAAGAAGGTCTCAACTATCTTTGCGCCGGACTCAAGGGCTTCTTCACCCACAGCAAACCGTATTTCCAGAAATTCGCCGAGCTGGTCGAAGCCGGCGA
>CAYZJE010000088.1:0-3497 GCA_964478485.1 uncultured Syntrophobacter sp.
CGGGGTTAATACCCCGGCCACGAAGGGGTTTAATTATAATGATTAGTAAAGAGTTAGAAACCACGCTCAATTTCGCGCTCAAAGAAGCCAAGAACCGCCGTCATGAATATGTCAGCCTGGAGCATCTGCTCTATGCTCTGCTGCGCGACCGCGACGGCAAGAGCGCGATCGTTGCCTGCGGCGGCGACATCGAACGGCTCGATAAAGCTCTGGAAGAATTTTTCGACGGCCAGATGGAGAAGCTGCCGGCGGGCTTGGATCGCGACCCGCAACAGACTTTGAGCTTTCATCGGGTGCTCCAGCGCGCCGTGATTCACGCCCAATCGGCGGAGCGCAAGGAAGTCACCGGCGCCAATCTGCTGATCGCGATGTTTCGCGAGGCCGATTCCTATGCGGTTTATTTATTGGAAGAACAAGGCATCACGCGCTTCGACCTGGTGAACTTCGTCTCCCACGGGGTGACCAAGTTCGGCGCAGCGGAAGAGCCGGCGGCGCGTCATGAGGAAGACGGCGAGCACGAAGAGGACGTCCGGCCAGCCAAGCGGATCAATCCGCTGGAAGCCTTCACGGTCAATCTCGTCGACAAGGCGAGCCAGGGCAATATCGATCCCTTGATCGGCCGCGACGACGAGATTGAGCGAACCATTCACGTGCTCTGCCGGCGGCGCAAGAATAACCCGATTTACGTCGGCGATCCGGGCGTGGGCAAGACCGCCATCGCCGAGGGGTTGGCGCTAAAAATTCACCACGGCGAAGTGCCCGACGCGATCAAGAGCGCGGTGATTTACGCCCTCGACATGGGGGCGCTGCTCGCCGGCACGAAATTCCGCGGCGATTTCGAAGCGCGCTTGAAGGGCGTGCTGAGCGGTCTAAAAAAATCGCCCAATTCGATTCTGTTCATCGATGAGATTCACACCATCGTCGGCGCCGGCGCGACCAGCGGCGGCTCGATGGACGCCTCGAACATTCTTAAGCCGGCGTTGGCGTCGGGCGAGCTAAAGTGCATCGGTTCGACGACCTATCACGATTACAAGAGTTACTTCGAGCGCGACCGCGCCCTGGCGCGGCGCTTTCAGAAAATCGAAATAGCCGAGCCGAGCCAAGAGGAAGCGATCAAAATTCTCGAAGGCTTGAAGCCGCACTACGAGAAACATCACGGCGTGCACTATAGCGCCGGCGCGATTCGCGCGGCGGTGAAGCTTTCGGCCAAACATATCAACGACCGGCGCTTGCCCGACAAGGCGATTGATGTGATTGACGAAATCGGCGCCGCGGTAAAACTCCAGCCGGCGGACAAGCGGCGCAAGATGATCGTCGCCAAAGACATTGAAAAGATCGTCGCCAAGATCGCTAAGATTCCGCCGCGCAGCGTATCGTCGTCGGATAAAGAGCAGCTGCAAAATCTCGACCGCGATCTAAAACTCGTCGTCTTCGGTCAGGATACCGCCATCGACATGTTGGCGAGCACGATCAAACTATCCCGTTCCGGCTTGGGCCTGCCGGAAAAACCGATCGGCTGTTTTCTTTTCGCCGGCCCCACCGGCGTCGGCAAAACCGAGCTGGCCAAGCAGTTGGCGCGCACCATGGGCATCGAGTTTTTGCGCTTCGACATGAGCGAGTATATGGAAAAGCACACGGTGTCGCGCTTGATCGGCGCGCCGCCCGGCTACGTCGGTTTCGACCAGGGCGGGTTATTGACCGACTCGATCAACCGCAATCCTCACGCGGTCTTGCTGCTCGATGAAATCGAAAAGGCGCATCCGGATCTGTTCAATATTCTCTTGCAAGTGATGGATCACGCGACGCTGACGGATAACAACGGCAAGAAGGCCGACTTCCGCAATATCGTCATGATCATGACCACCAACGCCGGCGCGCGCGAGATGAGCGGCGCGCCGCTCGGCTTCGGCCTGCGCTCCAACGTCGGCAAGGGCAAGGAAGCGATCGAGAAAATGTTCAGCCCGGAGTTTCGCAACCGGCTCGACGCGATGATCACGTTCAACGCGCTCAGCCCAGAAAATATCGAGCGGGTGGTCGACAAGTTCATCATTGAGCTTGACCAGCAACTCAATGACCGAAAAGTCTTCCTGCAGCTCACCGACCGGGCGCGCAAATGGTTCGCCGAGCGCGGCTACGATGCGACCTTCGGCGCCCGGCCCATGGCCCGGCTGATTCAAAACGAGATCAAGCGGGTGCTCGCCGACGAGATTCTCTTCGGCAAGTTGCAAAACGGCGGCAAGGTTGAAATCGACGAGAGCGACGGCAAGCTGGTCTTTGCCTACAGCACGCCGGCCGTGGCCGCGCCGGCGCCGGCGTAGCGAATTTTGAGATTAGGAATGTCTCCCGCAAAGGCGCAAAGGCGCTAAGTTCGGGGTCGGAAGACGAGCAACCACGAAACACACGAACGACACGACAGTATTCGTAGGGTGTGCTTCGCGCACCGATCAGTTTCGGAATATCTCGCGCAAAGCACGCAAAAAAGAATTCGGAATATCTCTCGCAAAGGCGCAAAGGCGCAAAGTTCGGAAGAAAAAAAGTCGTTAAACAATTTCATTCCCTGTTTTCCCAACTTAGCGTCTTTGCGCCTTTGCGGGAGAATCATCCGATTCCGATAACTATACAGGACCAGCTCACCCACCTTCCTCGCTTCCTGCATGGAACAGCTTTTCCTAACGATCTTTCTGGCCCTGTTTGCGCTCGAGTGTCTGGTCGAGTTCATGCTCAACGAGTTAAACCTGCGCTACGTCCATGCTTGCTGGTTCGAGAACAAGATCCCCGATTTCTTTCAGGGCAGGATAGATTCCGACCAATATGACAAATCGGTTCAGTACACGCTGGCCAAAGGCCATATGCAACGTTGGGGCGAAATCTATGACCGCGTGGTCACCTTGTTGGTGTTGTTCGGCGGCGGACTGGCTTTAATCGATCGACTTGCCGTCGGCTTGGCTCAGACGCTTGCGCTCGGGTTATACGGCCAAGGGGTTATTTTCTGCCTCGCGCTCGCATTGCTCTTCACCTTAGCCAGTCTGCCGACCGATCTCTATTCGACCTTCGGTCTCGAAGCCAAATTCGGTTTCAATAAAATTACCCTGGGGCTCTACGTTACTGACCGGCTCAAAGGGGCGATTGTCGGGCTGGTGATCGGCGTTCCGTTTCTTTTGGTTCTATTCTGGCTGATGGACGCCATGGGCGATTATTGGTGGCTCTGGGCGTTTACCTTTATCAGCGCCTTTCAGCTCGTCATGATCGTCATTTTCCCGACCTTTATCGCGCCATGGTTTAACAAATTTGAGCCGCTCAAAGACGGCGAGTTTCGCGAACGGATACTGGCGCTGGCAAAGCAACTGGGATTTCACACCAGCGGCATCTTTACCATGGACGGCTCGAAACGCTCGGGCCATTCCAACGCCTACTTCACCGGCATCGGCAAGGCCAAACGGATCGTCTTGTTCGATACCTTGATCGAGCAGATGACCATGGAACAAGGCTTGGCCGTC
>CAYZJE010000089.1:0-36536 GCA_964478485.1 uncultured Syntrophobacter sp.
CGAGCACGTGTCGGCTACCGCCGTTGCACTCACGGTTGGTGACGCGGATTAACCCGTCCCGCACCTGGCGGCTCTGGGCGAGAAAACCCGCTTATCCGCCGATTTTTGCAAGAGGCTCATAATTTTTTAAATTCCTGTCGAGTTGCGGAAAACCGTTTTCTTGTGCTTCGAGCGAAAACAATTCATCACTGACTTTTCCGCTCTAGTGTCTTTACGAACACGAACAGCGAACACGAGCGACGATCTTTAAGGCGGTCTCGTGCTTTGGCGTGACTGATTTTTTCTCATCGCTCCCTCCTAAGTTATCCCGGCCGGCGCGCGCCGGCCAAAACAGCTTCATTTTTCACTGTCGTCAGAGTGGACAAAACATGACAAGTTATAACAACTTGCTCCTGATAAATTGTCCCTTAAATTCCAACAGCTTCCATTGATGGCGCTAGATTGCCGGGTTGTACACTAGTTCCGCTAAGAGGGGAACGCAATAGTCAAAAGGATATAATTTTGAGAAGGGGAAAAGGGGTCGGGAGTCTTTTGATCAACAAACCCCCTCTCCGGGATGGCCGTTTTGCATTTCGGTTTTACTCGATCGCATCATCTTCAACTGGCAAACGAAATCTCCTGATAAGGTTCCCCGGCCTTGTGCTGTGCAATCCGAATCGTCACTTTTCGATCCAACCGCTTGAGAAATTCAAGCAATTTGTCAGTAGTGAAGCGGCTGTAGTGTCCGTTCATCAAATGCGACACATCTGACTGGGCAATACCGAGGACAGCGCCAATATCTTTCTGTTTAAGGTTTTTGTCGATGACAATTTTATGGACACAAAAGCCGATCTGCGCCCGCGCAAACAGCTCATCCGAATCCTTGAGCCCTAAATCCGCAAAGACATTCCCGTTGCCCTCTTCAAATTTGATTTTTTTATTCCTCATGTTTTGCGAGTTCCCTTGATCTTCATACCGCTGCTTCATCAAATGGGTTCTTCACTCCAATTCGGCCGGTCATTTCGGAGTATTCCATGTTCTGACTGTTCTGACGTACCCATTCTCTACGACTGCGTTTCCATGTTGGCAATGCCGCTGAGTACAACGGGTTTGTGGTCCGGGAATTTTGCCACGATGGTCAGGCTTCCGCCCATCGCTTCAACGTAGCTGCGAAGGGTTGACAGCAGAAGATCGCTACGCTGCTCAAGCCGCGACACCTGGTCCTGGCCGATTCCAAGGGTCTCGGCTATGCGCTCCTGCGTAAGCTTGTGGGCTTTCCGCAACTCACGCAAAGACATTTCTTCGGCAATCAGTTCGGCGGCGCGCAATTCAACTTTCTTGCGCCGTTGGGGATTTAATTTATCGATCTTTTTTTCAATCTTCACAGGCATGGCTACTTCCTTTCTTTCTTTTTCTGCTGCTGTTTAATGGCAGCGATATGGGCGTTAAAACGGGCATCAGCCTTTGTTATAAGTTGACGGTAGAAGCGCTTTTCGCTTCCGCCTGATTTGTCGCCGCCACACAGAATGATAGCCATTCTCTTCGGGTCAAATGCGAACGCGAAGCGCCAGACGCCATCGGCGCTGTCAAATCTTAGCTCCTTCATGTTCGCGTGACGTGAGCCGTTGAGCGTATCCACGCGCGGCCTGCCAAGCTGGGGACCGAATTGTTCCAGCAATTTTGCATGAGCAAGCAGTTCGTCCTGCACAGCTTCGGGCAGTTCGTCGAATTCCGGGTCTAAAGCCTCGTGTAGCTGAACGGTCCATACCACCCTTAGATAATGCATCATAATACATATGCCGTCAACTACATATTTTTAGAGGAAATCGTTGATCCCCAAGAAGGTACAGATAGGTTTCAGCGCCGCCCACGCGCGTCAGAGTCTACACCACGGTGACATCTACGGTACCGTAGACGCACCTGTCACTGGGAGCTGACAAGGGGCTGACAAGGGGGGGGCTGACAAGGGGGTCAGACTTTTACATCCAGACTATCTTGTTTAACGCGACCAGCTGCGTTACGTAGCGCTAGCGCGTGGACAGCCTGTTGACGACGCTCGTCTTCCAGGATTTCCCGGATCGATTCATAGTCCGCTTCTCGAACCAGGATATAACTAGTGTTCGTGCGGGGATCGATGACACGTGGCGGACGGTCTTCTTGGGAGTCTAGGGCATGTTGTTGCTGGGGAGTCAGTTGGATGCTCATGGCGACCTCCTTCTGAAGCATTGTACTCATCTGGAAGCACACACTCAATCGGAGGGCGCAAAGTAGCGCGGGCTTTCTAGCCCGCGACAATAAGGCGGACAGGAATGTCCGCCCTCCTTTAAATTTCGGTCGGCCCTACAACCGATACAGCTCCGCCGCGTTTCTCCATAACACTCGCTCACGCCCGTCCGCCGATACCCCCTTGAAACAATGATCGATGGTTTCCCGGGTGCGCGGCCAGGTCGAATTGGCGAGCGGGAGATTAGCTGACCAGAGAATGCGATCGGCGCCGATGTAATCGGTGAATGGCGCAACCGGATCGTACCAGGCGTTGAAGAAGCATTGGCGCTTGAACATTTGCAAAGGCGTGAGTTCATAACCCTCACGGGCCAGACCGTCATGTTCGAACTGGTGATCGGCCCATTCCAAATAGAGCATGCCCCAACTGAGCGCGCTCTCAGCCAACACCAAGCGCAATTTTGGGTGGCGCAATAAGACCCGCGAAAAAGAGTAAAGCGAAATCACGAACACACTCGACACCGGTTTGGTCGCAGCGTCCAGCGCCGCGGCCAGCGCGGGTTTCATCTGCGGCGGCAACGGCGACTGTAGTTCCGGTGACGCGCCGGCATGGAGACAGACCGGCACCGTCAACTCTTCGCACACCGACCAGAGCGGGTCATACTCAGGTCCACTGATATGGGGAACGTCACGCAGGTGCATGGGCAAGGACGGCAAGATTACGCCGCGATGGCCTCGGCCAACCGCGCGCTTGATCTCGGCGATCGCCGCTTCGACCGGCCAGATCGGCACGAGACACTGCGGGATGAAGCGGTCGCTGGCACTGGCCCATTCGTCAATTAGCCAATCGTTGTACGCTTGGACACAAGCGATTTCCAACTCGGAGTCTTGCAGGCGGCCGAAAGTCTCCCCCGCCAAACCCGCCACCGTCGGGTAGAGCACCGAATAGTCGATGCCCGCCGAGTCCATTGCCTTCAAACGCTCGGTGGGCGTAAACGCCGGCGCCGGCACATCGGCCCAGCGTTTGGGGTCTTCATTGCGATCCGCCATCAATGCCCCGGCCCGCGCGGCGCGGCCATCGAGAAGAATTTTACCATCCAGGAACCACTGCTCGCTGCCATCTTTTGAAGTGACTAAATGAGGCACCCGATCGCCGAACTTTTTCTTGAGCCGATCGAGCCAAAGGTTGGGCGTCTCTTGGACATGATCGTCGACGCTGATGAAACCGTATTTCAAATGCATGCAAATTTTCCTCTCTACGAGATTCTCTCTATCCAAGTGTTAAGCGGAATGAGATCAATAAAATTCATCGCACCAGGACCCCAGTGAAAATAAATCCGAAATCCGAATATCGAAATCCTAAACAAACCCAGAAAATTTCAAATTCAAAATCCAAAACGGGTTAGTTTAGAGTTTTCTGATTTTTGAACCTTTGGATTTGTTTCGGATTTCGAATTTCGGATTTTGAATTT
The DNA here is from genome assembly GCA_964478485.1 of uncultured Syntrophobacter sp. GTDB lineage: Bacteria > Desulfobacterota > Binatia > UBA9968 > UBA9968 > DP-20. Next base: position 3,675 of record CAYZJE010000089.1, read on the forward strand.
CGAGCTTGGCCTTTTTCCCATTGTCTCCTCATCCCGAAATTTCAAGACTATTCGGGTAATCTTTTCTCGGCAGGACGGCGTCGATCTTGTACAGTCGCACGGCGTTCTCATATTGCATCTTGCGCCGGTCTGCTTCAGGCACGCCCTTGAGAACCCGTTCGACCTCGCGCCAGGAATGCGGATAGTACGATGCCACGTGAGGGAAATCCGACTCCCACATGATGTTGTCGACGCCGATGTCATCGCGCAGCTTGATGCCTTCGGCTTCGAACCAAAAGTTCACGTACATCTGCCGGCGCACGATCTCACTTGGCCGCGTGGTGATGCCTTCGGTCCAGAGGTGGCGGCTCTCCCATTCGTGATCACAGGTAGCGATGACGTAGTTGAGGCTGCCGACACCCGCCTCGGGAAACACGCTGATCAAACCGGGGAAACGCTCGGTGATACCGGAGAAAATAAATTGCGGCACGATCTGCGCCGGCGTCACCGCCGACGTAGCGGTCTGCGCCGAATGGGCCTGGCGATGCGAATAGCCGCTCCACTTGCGCACCGATGCGCCCGCGCTCAGCCCGGCCGAGCCGTGAAAATGGATCGGCAATTCCAACGCCTGACAAACATCCCAAAGCGGATACCAGTAAGGATCGGTGATGTGTGGCAGCCCTTTGGGCATCTGCCCCATCAAGTTAACGCCGCGGTGACCCGCCGCTGCGGCGCGTTCGAACTCTCGTTTAATCACTGCAGGCGAACTCAAGTACGGCACGGCTGCCAATGGCAGATAGCGGTCGCTGGTGCGATACCACTCGGCGAGGATGTCATTGTATGTACGCACCACGTCTAGTTCGAATTCGACATCGCCAGGCTCGAAATAAGTTCCACCGGGAGGGTTGGGGAAAAGCACTTCGGCGTCGACCCCATCGGCGTCGAGCATCGCCAACCGCGCCTGCGGATCGTAATACGCCTTGGGAATCTCTTCGTAGAGTTTCGGATAGGTCGGGAACGGCTCGCCCATCAAAGCGGGGCAATTCGCCACGTCGTTGCTCTTCGGCTCGCCGTACACCGACCAGCGATCGACCCGTTTGCCGTTTTTGTTCGTTTCGACGATCTGCGGAATACGCTCGCCCCACTTCGCCACCGACATCCGGCGGGTAAAGTCGTCGCGATCGAATCCCGCGTGAGAATCGGCGCTAATGAGTTTATGTTTGATCTCCATACTTTCTCCCCATCCTGTTTTTTCTTTTGCTAATTCCCGTTTTCCTGTGAAGAAGTACTCACCATAGAGTTCGCAGAGTTCGGAGAATTTCTTAATTAAGAAATCTTTACTCTGCGACCTCGGCGCCTCCGCGGTGCAATCTCCGAGCCCTGCTTAACGGCTTTCTTTTACTTCACTTCATGACAGGCGACCCAATGGTCGCTCTGTTTCTCTGCCAATAGTGGCTCTATCGCCTTGCATTTTTCAACCCGGATCGGACAGCGCGGTTCGAGACGGCAGGCCGCGGGAGGATTGACCGGCAGCGAGATTTCCCCTGTGAGCGTTGGTGGCACGCTCTCCATAAACGAGCCAACCGTCGGATTCGCAGCCAAGAGTGCCTTGGTGTAAGGGTGCAGCGGATTTTTGAAAATAGTTTCCACCGGAGCGATCTCCATCATCTTGCCGGCGTACATGACGCCGACGATATCGGCCAGGTAGCCGACCACGTTCAAGTCATGGGTAATAAAAATCATGGTCAATTGCAACTCGCGCTGCAGCTTGCGCAAGAGATTGAGCACCTGCGCCTGCACCGATACGTCAAGCGACGAGACCGGTTCGTCGGCGACGATCAGTTTAGGATTGGCCGCCAGCGCGCGGGCGATGCCGATACGCTGGCGCTGTCCGCCGCTGAACTCATGGGGATAGCGGTAGAGATGGTCGGTGCTCAGGCCGACTAGCTCGAGCAATTCGCCGACCCGGTCGACTTTCTTGCGGCCTTTAAGCCCGTAAAAAATCTTGAGCGGCCGGCCAACGATATCGACGACCCGCATGCGCGGATTGAGCGAAGCGTAAGGATCCTGAAAGATCATTTGAATATGTTTACGCAGTTCGCGGACATCTCTGTTAGGGAGCTGCAAGATATCTCTCCCTTGGAAAAAAACCTCGCCGCCGGTCGCCGGCAAGAGCTTGGTAATCAACCGCGCCGTGGTTGACTTGCCACAGCCGCTCTCCCCCACCAGGCCAAAAGTCTTCCCCTCCGGCACCGTAAAAGAAATCTGGTCGACCGCCTTGAGCGTCTTGGTACCGCTAAACCAACGGCTAAACAATCCCTCGGTGACATCGAAATGCTTGGTGAGATTTTTGACTTCGAGCAACGGCATGGTCGATTAGTTGGTTAATTACTTTTCACCACGAAGGTCACGAAGGGTTCGGCTGAGGGCCCAGCATGCTGCGCCCCTACGACAAATTCAATTCCTTTTTTGTGCCCTTTGCGCTCCGATCGCCCTGAGCACCGTCGAAGGGTGCGGCTAATCTTCTTCGTCCTTTCGGGCTCCCGGAAAATAGCATGCCGCGCGGCTCGTACCGAATTTTTCTTCCAAGCGCGGCTCCTCGCCTTGGCAAATCTCCTGGCGCTTGGCGCAGCGCGGATGGAACTTACAGCCCGGCGGCGGATCGAAGAGATCGCAGACATTTCCGGGAATCGCATGCAAGGACTCATGGCGCATCTCCGGGCGTGGGATCGCGTTGAGTAGCGCGATAGTGTAGGGATGCTGCGGTCTCGTGAAAAGAGCTTTTGTGTCAGCCAGCTCGACCATCGAGCCGGCATACATCACGCCGATCCGGTCGCACAAGCGCGCCACCACGCCAAGATTATGGGAAATGAAGATCAGCGCCATCTTGAGCTTCTCTTGCAATTCTTTGAGCAGCTCTAAGATTTGCGCTTGAATCGTCACGTCGAGCGCCGTGGTCGGCTCGTCGGCGATCAATAATTTGGGCTGGCAAGCGAGCCCCATGGCGATCATCACCCGCTGCCTCATGCCGCCGCTCAGCTCGTGGGGATAGCGATCCGCCAGCGTGTGCGGTGACGGCAGCCGGACCAGCTGCAAGACATGCTCGGTAAAATCCCGGGCGACCTTTTTCGAGTGGCCCATGTGCACACGATAGCATTCGCCGATCTGCTCGCCGACGGTCAACGAGGGATTGAGCGACGTCATTGGCTCCTGGAAGATCATCGAGATCTGCCGGCCGCGGATCTTCTCCATCTCGCGCTCGCTCTTCTTGAGCAGATCTTGGCCCTCGAAGAGAATTTTGCCGCCGACGATGTCGCCCGGCGGGGAAGGAATGAGGCGGAGGATCGCCAGCGAAGTCACGCTCTTGCCGCAACCGGTTTCGCCGACGATGCCAAAGGTCTCGCTCGCGGAAAGCGAGAAAGAAAGATCGCGCACCGCCGCCAGCGTGCCGCGCCTGAGGTTGAAATTGATCGAAAGGTTTTTGACTTCGAGCAGAGGCGTTGCCATTTTAGATTTTCGATTTAGGATTGCCGGACTAGAAGATTATTTCCCGCAAAGGCGCAAAGACGCAAAGCTAAGAAGAATATAATTTCCGAACTTTGCGCCCTAGCGCCTTTGCGGGAGACACTCCTATTTTTGCGTATTTTGCGGCCAATCGTTATCGCTCATATTGCCGCGGATCGAAGACATCGCGCAGGCCGTCGCCGAGCAAGTTGAAGCCCAAAATGATTAGCGAGATCGTCAGTCCCGGAAAGAATGCTGCCATGGGCTGGAGTTGGAGAAAGGGTGTGACCTCTTTCAGCATCAATCCCCAACTCGCCGTCGGCGGCGGCAGACCGAGGCCGAGAAAACTCAACGACGACTCCGCCAAGATCGCGTGGCCGAAGTCGAGACTGAGCCGCACCAGCAGCGGCGACATACAGTTGGGCAGCACTTGCAGAAACAAAATGTTCCAGTTGGATTCGCCGGTCATGCGCGCCGCCTCCACATACTCTTTTTGCTTCTGCGACATCACCACGCCGCGGACGATGCGCGCGTAGGATGGAATCGCATTGATGCCGAGCGCGAGATAGAGCGAATAAAGCCCGCCGCCGAGCGAGGCCACCAGCGCGATCGCCAAGAGCCGGCCGGGAAAGGCGATGATCGCGTCCATGACGCGCATCAATGCCGAGTCCACCCAGCGGCCGGCGAAGCCGGCGATCGCGCCGATCGGAATGCCGAAGAAGGCGCCGAGAAAGACCGCGCCGAAGGCGACTTGAAACGCCGTGCGCGCGCCGAACACGATGCGGCTGTAAGTGTCTCTGCCTAAGTAGTCCGTGCCGAGCCAATGATCGGCGCTTGGGCTTTTGAGGCGCTGGGCGATGTTAATTTCATAGGCGTCGTGAGTGGCCATGAAGGGAGCGAGCAAGGCGGTTAAAAGCCAGACGCCGACGATCACCACGCCGAACAGCGCCATGCGATTGCGCGCGATGACTTGGCAGGCCCCGAAAAATCGCTGAAGGTACGAGTTCGCGCTGTCGGCAGCGGTCCAAGTTTTTGGCAATGCTTCCTGTTTCATCTCAGCGTTCTTTATTCGAGCTTGATGCGCGGGTCGAGCCATTTGTAGGCGATGTCGACAAAAAGATTGATGAACACATAGGTGACGGCGATGAGCAGCACGCTGCCCTGCACGATCGGATAGTCGCGCGAGTAAATGCCTTCGATCAATAATCGGCCAACGCCCGGCCAAGAAAAAACCGTCTCGACGATCGTCGAACCACCCAAAAGCCGAGCGGTTTGCAAGCCGACCACGGTCACCGCGGCGATCAGAGAATTTTTCAGCGCGTGTCGGACGATGACCATGCGACCCGGCAACCCCTTCGCCCAGGCGGTGCGAACATAATCTTGCTTAAGCTGCTCCAACATCTCGGCGCGGATGTAACGGGTGAGCGGCGCGGCGAGATCGGTGCCCATGACGATCGCCGGCAAGCAGGCATGCTGCAAGAATCGAAAGGGCGCTTCAAACGGATTCGCGTAACCGATCGACGGCAGCCAGCCGAGGTGCAGGCTGAACACGACGATCAGCATCAACGCGAGCCAGAAATTGGGCATGGCGATGCCCCACAGAGCGAATCCCATGGCGGCGTAATCGGCGCTGGTGTTTTGCCGGATCGCCGCGATCACTCCGGCGGGAATGGCGATGACGATGCCGATCAACATCGCGATGACCGCGAGGTAAATCGTCGCCGGGTAGCGTTCGAAGATGACTTCAAAAATCGGCCGGCGCGAGCGCAGCGACATTCCCATATCGCCTTGGATGATCCGGCTCACCCAATTGAAATATTGCACATAGATCGGCCGGTCCAAACCCAGCTGGTGTTGCATGACTTGATACTGGGTTTCGCTGATGCGCGTGCGGTCCTCGGCATCGACCCCCATCATCACCAATACGGGATCGCCGGGAATGATGCGCACGATCAGAAATACCGCGATGCTCACCAAGATGAGCACCGGGATCAACTGCCAGACGCGCTGGACGATATAGCGGAACAGCATGAGGGTGTGGCGTGGTTGTGGAGGTTAGTTCGACAATTGCGCTTCGTTGCAGAAGTTCGATTCACCACCAAGGAATCCCCCTCCTCTTTCCTCCCCCGCGACGCGGGGGAGGAAAGAGGAGGGGGCGTGTCCTTCGTGCCTTCGTGGTGAATCCTAATTTATTTGTCAATCCACGCGCGGCTTAGGCCCGCGCCCCAGGGTTCAAAGTCGCCGCTGCCGTTGGTCACGAAACCCTTTACATGGTCACGGAAGGTAAAAAAGCGCGGCGTAAAACCGATCGGGTAGATCGGCAAATCCTCGAGAACTTTGGCGACCACTTGTTTAAACAGGCCGCGCCTCTTGTCCATATCGATTTCCGCCTCGGCCTTGCGGAACAGCGCGTCGTATTCCTTGTCGCAATAGCCGCTCTCATTAAGCCGCCGCTTACGCTGATCGGCCTCGCAAGTATACTCTTCGTAAGCAGGTAACGGATCGGGATAGTCGCTGCCGCCGGCGAGCTTGAACATATATTTGCCCTGGCGTCTAGCTTCCAGCGCCGAGGCGCGTTCGAGGATTTTTAACTCGACTTTAATGCCAACCTTGCGCAGCTGCGCTTGAACGACCGCGCCTTCGACGTCCGCCACCTCGCCCCGGTTGCCCATCAGCTCAAGAGTTTCTCCTTTGTAACCCGATTCCTTCAAAAATGCTCGGGCTTTATTGAGGTCATACTGCGGCGCAGGCAAGTCGAAATACCAAGTATGCCCTCTGGGGAAACGCTGATCGCCAGTTTCAGCTAATCCATGGTAAGCCGCCTGCATGATCTCCTTGCGATCGAGCGCGTGAGCGATCGCCAGGCGCAGCTTCTTGTTGTTAAACGGCGGGTCGTAAACATTGAACTCCAAGTTGCGCGCCCCGGCCCGCGCCGCCTTAGCGTAGCCCACGCCTTTGAGTTTGCCCTCGACGAGCTGCTGAACCCACTCGTAGGGCGTGCGCTCGATGATATCGACGTCGCCGGCCTGCAGCGCGGTAAAGCGCACGGTGGCGTCACCGATCTCTTTCATGATAACGCGGTCGACATAAGCCTTATGGCCCCAGTAGTCTTCGTGGCGCTCGAAAACGATGCGCTGGCCTGGCAGCCATTCGACAAACTTGAATGGACCCGTGCCGGGAGGAAAGGTCGGCGGCTTTCTAAGTCCCTCAGCCAAAGACTCTTTGGGGATCGCCGAGAAAGTGCCGATATCGGCTAGGATAGTGAGGAACAGCGGATGATGCTGCTTCAAGTGTATACGCAAAGTTTGCTTATCGACCACTTCGGCGCGCTCCACGGTGTTCAAAGCTTCCAAGCCATAGGCGCCGTTCTTCGGATTCAAAGTGTAGTCGATGGCGAACTTGATGTCGTCCGCGGTCATCTCGGCGCCGTTATGAAATTTCACGCCGCGGCGCAGCTTGAGCGTATAAGCCTTGCGGTCTTTAGAAATCTCCCACGACTCGGCGAGCCGCGGATGCAGCGCGCCCTTCAAGTCTTTGGCCAGCAATGGCTCGTACATGAGCTCGCGAATGCGCGCTTCGGTGGAGCTGGTGTTGATCAAGGGATTCATCAAAGCCAGCTCCTTGCTGATCCCAAAGGTGATCGTGCCGCCGCGCTTTGGCTGCGCCGAGGCGGCGTGGAGAATCGACACCGCGCCGAGAAAAAGAATCAAAGACAAATTCGCCAGCGCTAATCTTTTCATAAACCCTCCATTTCGAGCCCAGGGTACAAACCTTTTTTTACCACGAAGGCACGAAGGTCACGAAGGGTTCGGGTAAGGGCGAAATATTTTTCGCCCCTACCTTGATCCGAACTTTCGTGTGTTTCGTGATTTTCGTGGTAAATCCTAACTTGGTCCCTGCCATGAATTTACGCCGATGCAGTTTTTCGTTTATACAGTTTATCGATAAACCCCGAGTTGTCGAGCTCGCGCAGATAGTGCAAGTCCCAGAGCGCCATGGGGCTCAGCTGTTTGGCTTCGGGCGACTTGATGCAGCCAAGATCGTAGGCGTTGATGATCGCCTGGGCATCTGGATAAGGCTTGCGCGGCATGCGCTCCAACCGGCTGTATTGATAGTCTTCGCCGGTTCGCTTGTTTAAGCCGTCTAAAATCTTTTGGGTCTTCTGTCGCTGCGTTTTAGCGAAATGAATACCCAGCACCAGCGCTTTGACCAACCGTTCGCCCAACCCCTTTTTCTTATGCAGCACCGTGTAGGAAGTCGTCAGCGTCGGTCCGTTGATCATCGGCAACGGGCCGAGAGGCAGGATGTGCATGCCCATTTCTTTGTAGCGCTCGCCGCCGGAGACGAAGCGGGCGTCGGCACGACGCGATTTCAACGCTTCGAACTGCTCATCGGCACTTTCGCTTTCGACCCATTTAACATCATCGATGCTCATGCCGGCGCGAATGAGATACATCATATGGTTGCCGCGGCCATGATGAAAGCCGCCTTCGCGTCCTTCCATCGGCGTGTCGACAATCCGCTTGCCGCGCAGATCTTGCAGCGATTTAATCGGTTCCCATGACGCGATGCTGGCGTTCTGTCCGTTCACCGGCGACGCGATGCTGACGATCGGCTTGCCCTGAACCACCAAGGCGTAAGGCGTCAAATGATCGCCGGAGATGAAATCGATATCCCCCTTGAACAATGCCCGCTCGGCGTCCGGCGGCATCGCGCAGTATTCAAATCCGACGAGATCGAGCCCGGCCTTTTGCCAGATTCTCGCTTTCTCCATTACTTCCCAAATCGGCAGATGACTGCCCGAACGATAAACTCCCCGAACTTTGATTCTCCGCTGTGCCATGAATCCTCCCCTTGTGTCGTTGCTGTTTTCGCTTGTCAGTGTCTCTATTGATAGTTCCGTCCGTACGCTAGGTCAATCGCTAATTTTCCCGCGCGCCCTGACACTCCGAACTTCGTGATCTTCGCTGGGCGATCGCCGCGCCACCCCTCCAGGGCGTATCGTGATACGCCCCTACATCGGATATCGTCTTGGGATTTATTTGCGCCCCTTTGCGTTCTTTGCGGCCAACGCTCCGAACTTCGTGCCCTTCGTGCCTTCGTGGTGAATAATTCCCCTTCAATTCTTGCCGATAGTCGCCAACAGCTCGCCCCACTTGGCCTCAAGTTTCTTTCGATCTTCGGCGCCAAACACATTGGTCTTGGCGAACTGCTCGCGCCAAGCGAATGGCTTACAGGCGTTGATCAACATTCTGCCAACGGTTAGATCTCCCACTGCGCGCCGCGCCGGCGACACGCGCGGGTCGAGGTCCGCCGTCCAGGCGTCGCGCACAATATCCACCGCCGTGGTTGGATCGACCCTTGTGCACATCGCCCACAGCACCTCTTCCTGATTGGTCGGGTCGATATCATCGTCGACTGTGACGTAATAAGTTTTCATATCGCCATGACGAAAGCCAGCCGCCGTGATCAACGCCTGCTTGGCGTGGCCGGCGTAGCGCTGCTTGAGCGACACGACCGTGAGCAAACCATTGTAAAATCCCCACACACCGGCGACATCGGTGATCCCCGAGCGCTCGAGATGCTCCCAAAGGTGCACGTAGTTGGTAAAATTGCTCCAGTTGATCGGGCGCAGCGGCGGCGCGCCGGCGACGATCGGATTGTCGCGGTAGTAAATGCGTTTGATGCGCACCACCGCTTCCGGTCCTTGATGGGTATAGTAGCCGGGCCACTCGCCGAACGGCCCTTCGATCGCCGTCTCTTCGCTCTCCGGCGGAATTTCTCCTTCGATAACGATCTCGGCTTGCGCCGGCACTGGCAATTGGGTCAACGGCAATTCGACCACGTCCACCGGACTGCCCCGGTAAGCGCCGGCCAGTTCGTACTCCGAGGTGCCAAACGGCGGCGACATCGACGCCGTCATCCAGGTGACCGGCTCGCAACCGAACACGACGGCCACCGGCGCCGCTTTGCCGGCGCGCCAATATTTTTGCGCCAGAATGCGCCCATGCTTCTGCGGATTGATCCACAGACTGACGCGGTCGCGCCGCTGCACCATCGCGCGGTAGCAACCGAGATTCACCCAGCCGTCTTCTGGATCGCGTAGGACGACCATATCTTGGGTGCCGATGTAGCGCCCGCCGTCGCCGGGATGCCAGCGCGGCGCGGGAAAACTATTAATATTGACCGCATCGCCCTGCTGCACGTTGGATAGAATCGGTCCATCCTTCACAACCCTCGCGGCCATGGGCACCGACCCGGCGCGTTTGTCGCGCCAGCGGCGCAGCAACTCCAGCGGATGAATGTCGATGGGCAAGTCCATCGCCAAAGCGAAACGGCGCAGCGTGCGATTGGCATTGGCAGCGACACGGAAACCCACCGGATAGCCGGCGAACTTATCGAACACGATCATCGGGCCATTTTTTTCCGCCGTCAGTTCCGTCAGCCCACCGACGTCCATTTCCAAGTCAGCGCCGTTCACATACAGCACTTCACCGACCTTGTCCGCCGCATTGATAAAATCACCCAGGGAATCGAACGCCATCAGTCGCTCCAATGACCCTCTCGCTTTTTTACTTTTGGGTCTTCAGGCTTTCGTGTGAAGCAGGGCTCGGAGATTGCACCGCCGAGGCGCGGAGAGCGCAGAGTAAAAAGTTTTTAATTACGAAATTCTCCGAACTCTGCGAACTCTGTGCCTCTGTGGTGAATCCTTCTTCACAGGGAACCCGGAATAACCTTACTTTTTACTTACGCCCGCGCAGCGCTGCTTAAACCTTCTCCGCCGTGAGCGGCAGGTCGCGAATGCGCACGCCGACGGCGTCTTCGATCGCGTTGGCGATCGACGGCGCCACCGGCGAGATCGGATTTTCGCCAATGCCTTTGACTTTGTACGGGCCGAGGCCGTTTTCTCCCGGCAGGAGCACTGTCTTGAGCGGCGGGATATCTCGCATCGTAGGAATTTTGTACTCGCCGAAGTGCGCCACTTCCACTTTGCCGTCCTGCACCGGCAAACATTCAATCAAGCCATAGCCGACGCCTTGCACCACGCCGCCATCGATCTGTCCCTGATGACCGACCGGATTCATGATCACGCCGGTGTCATGGGCGGTGGTAAGTTTTCTGAGGGTGACCGCGCCGGTCTCCAGATCGACGGCAACTTCGGCGACCTGAGCCGCGAACGCGGTGACCGGCGAATGATCGTCGTCGCGATTGACCGCTTCACCCGTAATGGCGCGGCCGACGCCAGCGAGCAATTCGTCCCAGGGCTGGCGTTTTTTAGTTGTCTTGTTGAGCAATTCGCCGCCCGCCAAAGCGATGTCAGCCTTCGCCCAACCCAAAAGATTCTCCGCCAGGGCGAAGAGTTTTTCTCTGGCGTCACACGCCGCGGTGTAAGCCGCGCCGCTGGCGACCCGGGTGCCGCGGCTGCCGCCGATACCGGAATCGAAAGGCACGCCGTCATCGGTATCGAGGGTGTCGATCTTAATTTCCTCCGGCGTGCACGAAAGTTCTTCCGCGGTGATTTGCCTGAGCGTCGTGTAGGTGCCAGTACCCTGCTCGAACAAGCCGGTGTGGATCACGATCGAACCGTCCATGTTGAGCGAGATTTTTAGCGCGGTATTTCCTCCCCCTGGCCCGCGATAGCCCATGGCAACGCCGCGGCCGACGTTTTTTGCTTTGGGCGCATCGTAGCCGGCCGCTTTCAGCGCCGCTCTTAGCGTCTCTTTGGCTCTGATCGCTTTGTAATGTCCGCCGGTGAGCGTGATGTCCCCCTCTTCCATCAAATTCTTCAGGCGAAACGCCGCCGGGTCCATGCCGACTTTGCGCGCGACACAGTCAATGTGCGATTCCGCCGCGAAGAAGCCCTGCGGCTCGCCGGGCGCGCGCATCTGTCCGCCCGGCAGATTGTTGGTGTACACGCGCGATGCCGAAATGCGCGCGTGCTTGGCCCGGTAACAGCCGGCGCCGTGCGCGATACCGCCGACCACCGCTCCCGGACGAAATCCGCCGTAAGCCCCGGCGTCGAGAAACGCTTCCATCTCATGGGCGACGATGGTGCCGTCGCGCTTGACGCCGGTCTTTAGCCGGATCACCCCGCCATGGCGCGGCGCGCCGGCGATGAATTCTTCGCGATATTCCATCACCATTTTCACAGGGCGCCCGCTGCGCTGCGCCAGCACCAGACAGATCGGTTCGTCGAAGGGTGCGCCCTTGCCGCCGAAGTCGCCGCCGATCGCCACCGGATTGACGCGGATTTTTTCCTTGGGAATATTGAACGCCTCGGACATGCTTTCTTTAAGTCCTTGCGGCACTTTGCATGGCGACCACATTTGAATGCGCTCCTGCTCGTCGACCCAGACTAGGCAGCAATGCGGTTCAAGAAACGCTTGATGCACCCGCGGCACCGTGAAAGTATTTTCGACGATCAGATCGGACTCGGCGAACCCCACGGCAACATCGCCGCGGGTGAAAACATTGCGCACGAACTGATTGGTCGGTGCGTCGAATTTCTCCGGCAGCCCTTTATAGCTGTTCAAATCCGGATGGATGATCGGCGCGCCCTCTCGGAGTGCCGCGAGCGGATCGAACACCGCCGGCAGCTCTTCATAGTCGACTTGAATAAGCTCGAGAGCCGCTTCCGCTTGTTCCAACGTATCCGCCGCCACCGCCGCGACGCGCTCGCCGATGAAGCGGACTTTGTCTTGCGCCAGCACGGTAATGTCACGGTAGCGCCGCCCGTAAATAATCCCGCGCACGTCATTGCCCGTCAGCACCGCGCGCACCCCCGGCGCCTTTTCCGCACGCGAAGCGTCCATGCGCTTGATGCGCGCATGGGAGTACGGACTGCGCAAAGTTTTCGCCCACAAAGTCCCAGGCAAGAACACATCCGAAGTGTAACGCGCCTCGCCGGTGACTTTGCCGGTATTATCGACCCGCGGACTCGAATGACCAACGACTTGATAGCTCATGATGACCTCCTTGCTCGAATGGAGTGATGGAGTACTGGAGTGGTGGGGTTCCGGAAACCAATACTCCAACACTCCATCACTCCAATTATGTCTACAGATACCCCTTCTCCCGATAGTACTTCGCCGCCCCTGGATGAAGCGGCACCCGCAGCGGACATTTTTCCGAGCCGTTGCACAGTTCGCGCATGTTGAGCGGCCGGTCATCGTCGACCGGAATAAACTTTTTCCGATCGTCGATGGTTTCGATCGCCGCGTAGGCGACCTGATTCGACAGCCACTTGTGCGTCACCAGCGCCCAGCCGCTGAAGTCAATGGTCAGGGCGTCTTCTTTCAGTTGCCGATAGCGGCGTTTCGGTAGCACGGTTCGGGTATACCCCTTTTGCTCAAGCTTCTTAACAATATCCTCCTCGACAGGAATGATCTCATAGCCATTGTCCAGGGCCAAATCAAGCCAGCCGCCCACCGTGCTCACGCCCTCGTCAAAAACCGCGCTGATCGACCGCTTGGCGAGCGCTTTCATGCGCTCCGGCGCGAACGGCCGGCCGCACTCCTGAACCTGCCCGCCCCACTTTTTGATTTGCTCGAAGCTGAATCCGTAAAGCGAAAGAATCGTCGAGATCGTGAAATAGGTCGCATTGTTGACGCCGGAGAAACGGGTGGAAACATGCAGCGGAATTTTTCGCCGCGCGATGTCGTGCAGCGACTTCACGCCAAGATCTTTCGAGACCACCAACGCGATACGGTCCCAGGAAGGGAAGCAGCCAAGCACCCGCAGGTGCATTTTTTGTTTGTAGTAACCTTTGCCGAGGTAGGCCATCGCCACCATCGCAGATGGATTGACGTAGGCGATGTCGACCCGGCGCGTCCCGACTTCGATGGGCGCTTGCATGCCGCCGTAGATGTCGCCGTTGATGCCGATGCGAAATTCCGTCAGTCCCTTTTCGCGCTTGCCCGAGGTCAGTGAAATGCTCAACTGCCTGGCGAGACCATCCGAACATTTAGCAAAGATCCCAGTCGCCAGCTCCAGGCCCGTCGTGGCGCGGATCTGCGGCGGCTCAAGATTGGTTAACATGAGTGGTCAACTCGTCCTTTCACGCGCTAGGATAATAGGCTCCTGCGCAACCTACACGGAGCCGATGATCGCTGTCAATCAATGCGATCCATAAACAGTGATTCAGATGGCTCAGGATGGGGGTAGGATGGGGTCAACATAACCATCTATGTCTACTGAAAAACTCCCCGCTCATCCTTCGAGAACCTCAGGACGAACGGGAAATGGATTGATAGCGCTAAGACTTTTCCGTTCATGCTGAGCCCGTCGAAGCATTCCCAGGGGTTTTTCAGCAGAATCACAAAAAGGAAAAAGCAAAGGAAAAAGGGGGCAAGTCCGCTTTTTGCTTTTTGTCGGTGCATCGGCAATTCTTCGAGCCCTTCGGTCGATTTTCCGGCCTTGCGCTACCCTTGACTTCATTCGCAGACACGCCGAGCTTACTCTTCACAGTAAACCGGGAAAACCGAATAAGGAGAAACCATCGATGTCAAAGGAAAAAGGGGTCAAGTCCGCTTTTAGCTTTTTGTCGGCGCATCGGCAATTCTTCGAGTCCTTCGGTCGATCTTCCGGTCTTGCGCTACCCTTGACTTCATCCGCAGACACGCCGAGCTTACTCTTCACAGTAAACCGGGAAAACCGAATAAGGAGAAACCATCGATGAAAGCCGAAAGCATGTTCAAAGTTAGCCGCAGCAATCTGCACCATTTCACGCGTGAAGAAAACGAAACTTTAACCCGCGTCGGCCCGGCGACGCCGATGGGCAACCTGTTTCGCCAATACTGGCTGCCGGTGGTGCCGATTGCCCATCTGAGCGAGCCTGGCGGCAGACCCATGCGGGTAAAATTGCTCGGCGAAGATTTGGTTTTGTTCCGCACCTACGGCGGCAAGGTCGGCTTGATCGCGGCCTACTGTCCGCATCGCCTGGCGCCGCTCTACTTCGGCCGCGTCGAACAGGACGGCTTGCGCTGTCCCTATCACGGCTGGAAGTTTGCCCCGACGGGAAAATGTCTGGAGATGCCCAATATCCCGCCGGACTTGCAATTCAAAGACGAAGTCGAGCAACCCGCTTATCCCTGCGTCGAGAAGGGCGGCGTTATTTGGACCTACATGGGGCGCGCGAAAACTTTGCCCGAGCTGCCGGATTTTGAGTTCATGCGCGTCGCCGACGAACATCGCGCCTTCCGGCTGTTTTTTCAGGAAGCGAATTATCTCCAGGTGCTCGAAGGCGGCATCGATCCGACTCACGTCATGTGGTTGCACTCGCCCTACGATCTCGCCGACGAAGAGATGACCGCGCAACAGCCGGCGCAGCAACGGCTGGCCAACCAGCTGGGCGTCGGCAAAACGCCGGAAGATGTCGAGCTGGTCGAGCATGATGCGGGATTTACCTACGGCGCCAAACGATCGGTCGGCGGCGGCAAGAGCCTGTGGCGCGTCAATCAATTCATCATGCCCTGCTACACCATGCCGCCCGGCGCCGACCAAAAGGCCGCCCGCGCCTTTGTTCCCGTGGACGACGAGAACTGCGTCAAGTGGCAAATCCGCTGGTATCCCAACGCCGAAATCGCGGCGAACACCCAGGAGAAGATCCGCGAATACTTCGCCGAAGAAGCCTACGACCCGCCGACCAATGGCGCTCCCTTCGGCCATATTCGCATGAAAGCCAAACGATCGAATGATTATCTCATCAACTGGCAGACCCACCAAAGCCGGCGCATCGGCATCACCGGCGTCAACTTGCAGGATGTCTGCGTCACCGAGAACGAGGGACCGACGCCGATCATGGACCGCAGCAAAGAACATCTGTGCGCCGGCGACATCAGCACAATGAAGGCACGCTTAAAACTCTTGAACGCGGCCAAAGCGCTGCGCGAAACCGGCACGCCACCGCCCGGCGCCCGCGATCCAAGCGTCTATCGAGTGCGCGGCACGTCAATGCTTGTCGCCGACGACGTCGATTGGATCGATGGTGTGAAAGCGGCGATCACCGTGCCGCCATTAGCCGAATAACATTTACAAGCTTATCAGGCGATTGCCGACGAACCGAGACAAACTTTTTTGTTTCTTCGGGGTTTAGTGTGGAAGAATATCCAACGCGAAACACACGAAACTCCGAAAATCTTTTTCGTGTGGTTGGTGTTTTTCGTGGTTAAAAGAATTTCATCCGAACAACCCGGCCACAGGGCAGTGGGGCAGACTTTGGCGTGGCCTGGATAATCGATATTCGCTCCGTGTAGGGCTAGCAACCGGTTAAGCAACCTTCTTGTACTCAAAGCGCACCAGCAGCTTGGCCTTCAGCGCGCTGGCAATTCGCTCTAGTAAATCGAGTGACGGAACTCGATCATCGGTCCCCGACTCCAACCGAGCGATCACCACTTGGCCACTCTGCGCTTTTTCAGCAAGCTGAGCCTGTGTGAGCCCTGCTCTGAGTCGCCCAGCCCGCACCAGCTGAGCAATTTCACTGATGGCCTTTTCCCTCTGATAGTAAATACTAAACTCTGGATCTCTCAGCTCCCGTTTGAGCACATCCTTCAACGCGATTCTTTTGCGTTTTGCTTTCATGGCAACAACTCCTTCATTCTTCGAATAGCGATGTCTCGCTCCCTGACCGGCAGTTTCTGTCGTTGCTTCTTGTACGCATGGAGCAGTACCATCTCATCTCTCTCGATCAAGACATAAAACACCCGATGAGAGCCAATTTTGATTTCCCACAGCTTACCGTCGATCTGCCGGAACTCGACACGTATGGCATCCAGCCCCCGTCGTTCCACCTGTTCAAGCGCTTCAAAGATCCGCGCACGTTCCGGTTTGCTGAGATTCTGAACGTAATCCAACGCGGGAGACCTGCCAGTGGCCGTTCTGTAGAACGTGACTTTCACCGGCATAGTATAACCGTATGGATATAAACGTCAACGTTGATGGATTGATCGCCGGCTTTGGGCACAAATGAAGGCCCTAGCGCGATCCTACTGCCGGCGGCGCTGGATGACTGACCATTGCATCACGCCATCCCACCGAAAGAATTAACGAATGTATTGAAATTGTAATATAGCGAGGCCTCGCCCCAGCTACGGAAACCCTTTTCGTGTATTTCGTGGTTGAAAAGAAATTTCTGAGCGACCAGGCGAAAGCGTGAGGTTAGCGCGAACGATTATTTCTGGACCGCACGCTCTTGAGTGAGTCGCTCGGCGATCCACATGGCGACGAGATGGCGCGCGTGGATTTGTTTGTGTCGAGCTATGCGCTTCAAGCGGTTCAGCGTCTGCTCGTCGAGGACGACAGTGAGTGTTTTTGGCGGTGGCCGCCGAAGACGGAGCTTCACGGGCTGAGCTTCGCCGAATAATCGCGCAAAGTCCTCATCGGAAAGTTTGTCCCATCCGGCGGCTTCGCCTCTCAAAGCCCGTGTTTGCGCCGCGGTCAACTTCTGCGCCATTGCTGATACTTCCGTTGTGTTTGCCGCTCCATGCTGCGTGCTGTCACAGCTCCAAACTCCCCTACGGCGGTAGGGAGCAATCACGGCAAGCAAATAACAACCTCCACATGTCTGGCCGAAGATTGCCCATCGGGCTTCATTTCCAAACTTTAAACAATTCCTGCCGCTTTGAGTTCCTGCAACTTTTCCTTGGAGAGCCCCAACTCGCCGCAGTAGATCGCTTCGTTGTCTTCGCCCAACTTGCGGCCGAGAAAATCGACCGAGCCGGGTGTGGCGGAAAATTTTGGGACAACGTTCTGTACGATCGCTTCGCCGAGATCGGCATCGGGCACCCGCACCATCGCTTCCCGGGCGCGGTATTGAATATCGCGAAAGGCATCTTCCATGTCGAAGACCGCAGAATAGGCCACGCCATGCTTGTCGAAATGCTCGATCACTTCGTCGCGCGTGTGCTGTTCGATCCAGGCGCCAACGACACCGTTACACTCGACGGAATTTTCCACCCGCGCCGGATTGTCGATGAATTTAGGATCGGTGGTCATGTCTTTGCGCTCGATCGCTTCGGCCAGGCGCAACCAGACGCTCTGCGTGCTTGCGGCAAGGGTCAAATATTTGCCGTCCTTGGTTTTGAACATCGAGCTCGGCGCCACGTAGGCTACCCGGTTGCCGGTGCGCCTATGCACGGTCTTCATCTGATCGTATTGAATCGGATCGAAATCTAAAAAGCGAAACACCGCCTCGAACAACGCGAGATCGATCACTTGCCCTTCGCCGCCGCGCAAATCGCGGTGATAGAGCGCCATCATGATCGACAACGAGCCAAAAATCCCGGCGATCAGATCGCCCAGCGGATATCCCGGTGACATCGGCGGGCCATCCGGCTCGCCGATCAAATTAGTCAGCCCGCTCATCGCCTCGGCGACGCGGCCGAAGCCGGCGCGATTCTTGTAGGGTCCGGTCTGGCCGAAGCCGGAGATACGCAGCAGGATGATGCGCGGATCGATGGCGCGCAGCACCTCAGGGCCGATGCCCCATTTTTCAAAAGTCCCCGGCCGGTAGTTTTCGACAACGACATCCTGGCCTTTGACGATCTGCTTGAAAATCTCCGCGCCCTCCGGCTTGCCGAGGTCAAGCGTAATGCAGCGCTTGTTGCGCGACACCGACTTCCACCACAGCGGGATGCCGTTCATGATCGGTTCGAGCTTGCGCTGGCCGTCGCCGTATTTTGGATGCTCGATCTTGATCACTTCGGCGCCGAAGTCGGCGAGCAGCACGGTGGCGAACGGCGCCGCCACCATGTTGCCGGCGTCAATCACGCGCACGCCTTTGAGCGGCTTATGCTCGCTCTTTTTGCTCAGAGTAAAATCGTAGTGTTCCTTGATGTAGTCAGCCATGAATACTTGCTACCTCATCTTTACTTCGAGGCATTCTACGCAGAAAATCTCTGGAAATAAACCGACCGCGATGGATCGACGCCGCCGTCAAACAAGCGCTGGTTTACGAACCGGTGCGGACTTAGCGCGCAAACATAGATATTATCACCGCAGAGGCACAGAGTTCGCAGAGGCAAATTTTTTCGTTTCTGTTCTCTGTGTTCTCCGCGTCTCTGCGGTGAATACGAGCTTTCATTCATTTGCTCCCGGCACGCCTTTTTGTTCTAATGCGCCCAGGACTAAAGGAGAAACGAATGAGCTATCAAAACATACTCGCTGAGCGCGACGGCAAGGTTGCGCTCATCACATTGAACCGGCCGGAAAAACTCAACGCCATGAGCTACGAGCTCGCCTCGGAGCTGGACGAAGAATTGACCAAGATCGAAGCCGATGACGAGGTGCGCTGCGTCGTTCTCACCGGCGCCGGGCCGCGCGCTTTTTCCGCTGGCGGCGACATCATGCAAATGGTCAAGTCGACACCCGAAGAGATGGCCGCGCGCACCGACAAACGGCGCGAGATGAATTGGCACCTGGCGACTTTTGTCAAACCGATCGTCGGCGCCATCAATGGCATCGCTTACGGCGCCGGCGCGCAGTTGACGACCATGCTCGATCTCCGCATCGGCTGCGAGAACACCGAAATCCAATTTCTCGCCGCCAAGTATGGCAGAGCGAATTCTACCTGGTCACTGCCGCTGGTCGTCGGCATGCCGAAGGCCAAGGAGCTGCTCTACACCGGCCGCCCGATCCGGGCCGAAGAAGCCGAGCGCATTGGTCTGCTCAATCAAGTTGTCCCCAGCGGAGAACTGCTCGCCGTCTCGATCGCCATGGCGAAACAAATCAGCGAAAACGACCCGCGCATGGTGCAGGGCATCAAGACACTGCTCGACGACGGCGTCGGCAGCGGCTATCGCGACCGCTTCGACGCCGAGCACAACGCGCGCAAAGGCAAGATGAAAGCCAACTCGCCGCGCGAGGGGTTCAAGGCGTTTTTGGAACGGAAAGGAGTCCGCTAGATGCTGCTGCTTTCGCGATTCACTGGTCTCAATACCGCCACAAGCCACTCGCAATTCCGTCATTCCCGCGCACGCGGGAATCCAGCAAGGGCGGGTTTCAAACCCGCCCCTTGTCGGCGTTTACTGAATCCAATGTTTTGAACGGTTTGAACGACTTGAACGGAGCGCAGCGGTTGAACGAATTGAACGGCTTGAACTGATTGCCTCAGGAGCGAATGAGATGCTATCGGCAGAAGATAACGAAACCATAACAAGAGTCGGCCCCGGCACGCCGGCCGGTGCAATGCTCCGGCGCTATTGGTGGCCGGTGGGATTCACCGAGCATGTGAAAACCAAAGGGAGTCCGGTGCGCGCGCGTCTGTTGGGCGAAGACTTCGTGCTTTTTCGCGATGGCGGCGGACGGCTTGGCATGGCCGATCTGCACTGCTCGCATCGCGGCACCTCGTTGGAATTCGGCCGTGTTGAAGAGCGCGGCATTCGCTGCTGCTACCACGGCTGGCTCTACGATATTAACGGCAAATGTTTGGAACAGCCGGCCGAACCGGCGGACAGCACATTCAAAGAGCGCATCAAACATCCGACCTACAAAGTTCAGGAGCTGGGTGGCTTCATCTTCGCTTACCTTGGCCCCGACCCCGCGCCGCTCATGCCGCGCTACGATTTGCTGCTCGAAATAAACGGCGAGCGCGTCCTCGGCGCCGGCACGGAATATTGTAACTGGCTTCAGCGCGCGGAGAATTCGGTGGACCAAACTCATCTGATCGCATTGCACGCGCCGGAATATCCGCAGATGGCGCTCAAGCGGCCCGAGATCGGCTGGGAGAAAACCGCCTACGGCGCCAAGATCACCATGCATGTGCCGGGAGTGTCCAAACCTAAACATTCGCACTGGGTTTTTCCCTCGCACACGCGCCACACCACCGCGCGCAAGGGGCGCATTCCCGATCATGCGATCCGCTTCCGCGTCCCCATCGACGATACCAAGACGGCCACTTTCTGGTTGCGCTTCACGCCGTACTCGGAAGCCGAGCGGGGTAGTCCATTGGTGCAAAAAACCATCGGCTTCGAAGACGACAAACCGGGCGTGTACGCTCGTGTCGACGACGGCTGGTGGGGTGTCGCATCGCACGACCAAGACCGCGTCGCTCAAGAAAGCCAAGGCGAGATCTACGATCGTAGCAAAGAACACTTGGGCGCGGCCGACGAAGGCGTAATTCTATTGCGCAATTTGATCATGGAGTCAATTGAAGCGGTGCGCGCCGGCAAAGATCCATTCTGGACCCTGCGCCAAGCGGAGCAAAATGACCGGATCAGCTTCGACGCCAGCATGGCGGAGATTGGCGCACTGGGGTAGGCAAGCGGTGCCGCTAGCCAGGATTATTCATGCTACGAGCAAACCTGGCCACGCTCCGTCGATCGAGGTGTGACCCTGGAGGGACGAAGGCACCGGCGCAAATGTTTCATTTTGTGCTCGTCACTTGGCACGATGTTTGACCTTTTCACTGCTGATCTCATAAGCAAATTGCCACGCTTGCATCTTCAAGGCACAAATGTTTTGCCTTCGTTCCGGAAGGGTTGCACCTCGATCGTAGCTTACCGCGAGTAATCCGGGCAGCAGTTACCTTCGGTCCGCAGAGTAAAAGCTATCCAACAGCCGCTTGCGCAGCCCTTCTTCGCCGCCCGGTAAGCGGTCGAACTTGGTCGTCCGATCGGTCTTCTTGAGAATCTTCTGGCCTTCGGGATCGTCGTGCATGGCAACCAAGATGTCCGTCAAACGGGCAACCGTTTGCGGCGACCAGTCCGCGCGCACCGAGACCAAGTGGCGCGGTAGCCGCTCGGTCTGCGCCAGCACGGTGATATCGGACTTTTGGTCGTTGCTTAGCCTGGCGTGAGCGTCGTCACTGAGGGCTCCCGCCGCAGCTTGTTTGGTATACACCATGTCGAGGAGTTTCTCTGGTCGATAGGCGAAGACATAGCTGATCTGTCCTGGGGTCGCATTGGCGTCAAAATCCTTTTTCTCCGCCAGTTTGAAACCGTTACGCTGGAGAAAAAACTTGGGCAGAAGATATCCCGATGTTGAGCCGGGATCTTCGAAGACCATGGTTTTACCGCGCAGATCGTCCAGCCGTTTGATCCCGCTGTCGCGCTTGGTGAACAAAAGGCTTTGGTACTCGGCCATGCCGCTTTTCCAACGCCGTAAAATCATCTTGCCGGCGCCATGCACATAGTTGATCGAGTAGGTCGAATAAACGCTCTCCATGTAGAAATCGACTTGTCGCTGCTCCAAGAGCTTTACTAGCTCGAAGGGCGTCCGCGCCACCACGACCTTGCCGACGATTTCCGGTCCCGTCGAAAGCCGGCGCCCGACGTAGCGGACCAGATCAAGGAAGTGCTCCTCGATGGCGGCATGGTTGATCTCGGAAATCAGCCCCAAGGTGACGGTTCGCGAATCCGCCTTGCTAACCGTCTGCGCCGTGGCAACGCCCTGTAGCAAATGACTACAACACAACAGTGTGCCAGTCACCAGCATCGTCAACGAAACCCGTCGAAGAAATTCTGACAAGGTGTAACCATAGCCACGAAATTTCATTTTATTCTCCCGAAGCCATGTTCTTTATAAGATTCAGCGAAACCTGGCAAGATGAGTGACGCCTCTGTTAGGTTGAAATTCGCTTCACGGCAGCGCACCGTAAGAAAAACTGGGTCTTCAGGCATACCTGTGAACCAGGGCTCGGAGATTGCACCGCGGAGGCGCGCCCTTCGACTAGGCTCAGGATGCGCGGCTATGAAGAAATTCCGCTCATGGTGATTCCTCGACGGGCTCGGAACTGAAGGCCGTCGAGGAAGCCAGCCGTGAGGCTTCTCGAACGGTCGAACCATGCGAACTCTGTGCCTCTGTGGTGAATACTTCTTCACAAAAAACCCGGAAGAACCGAAAAACTTTATCGGAGGATTCATGCGTATCGCCGTTGGACTTCCCAGCCGTGTCGCCGCGGCGACCGGCGAGCTGATGCTTGAATGGGCCACCCGTGCCGAGCAGGGACCATTCTCCAGTCTGGTCGTCACTGACCGAGTCGTCTCGAAAGCGCTTGAACCGCTCTCGGTGCTCGCCATGGCCGCGGGCGCGACCAAACGGATCCGGCTAATGACCAGCGTCATCATCGGACCGACAAGAGAAACCACGCTGCTCGCCAGACAAGCGGCGACCATCGATGTGCTTTCCAACGGCCGGCTCACTCTGGGCGTCGGCATCGGCGTGCGCAAGAACGATTATCTGGCCACGGGCGAAGATTTTCATCGGCGCGGCCGGCGATCGGAAGAGCAATTCGCCCTGCTGCGCCGTCTGTGGGCAGGCGAAGCGATGTCCAACGACGTGGGCGCCATCGGACCGGCGGCGCTCCAATCCGGCGGCCCTGAATTGCTCATCGGCGGCTATGTGCCGGCGATCGCAGCGCGCATCGGCAAATGGGGCGACGGCTACATGGCGCCCGGCGGCGGCGAACCGCAAGCGATGCAAAAAATGTGGCGTGACATTTTAAAAGCGTGGAAGCAAAACAATCGCCCAGGCCAACCGCGCTGGGTCGGCGCCAGCTATTTCGCCCTCGGGCCAAAGGCTGTCGAACAAGCGACAAGCTATATCAACGCCAGCTACGGCTATAATCCCGATCTCGCCGCGCGCCGGCTAAGCTCTTTGCCCACTTCATCGGCAGCGCTTGAAGAGTCGATCAAGCGCCAAGCCGACATGGGCGTCGATGAATTCATCCTTCGCCCCTGCGCCGAAGAGATCGACCAAATGGAACGACTAGCCGAAGTGGCCGCAAGATAAGGAAAAGACAAGTCAAACCACGAAACACACGAAAGTTTCGGAAAAGATTTTCGTGTGGCTTTTGTTTTTCGAGGTTTGGTTTTCTGTTCTTAGCGTCAAAACACCAATCGCTCCACTTGTACCTTTGGATAATGCCCGAAGTTGACTAGCAGTCCCAACTTGAATTCCGTCGCCTTTAAGTAATTCAACAGTTGCGCCCGATGTTCCGGTACGAGCGCCTTCGCTGCCTTGATCTCAACTATTATCTTGCCGAAGCAGACAAAATCGGGGCGATAGATTTGCTGCAATCGTTCGCCTTTGTAGACAAGTGGCAAATCTTTCTGCGCCGTAAATAGAATTTTACGCCGGCAAAACTCCAGCGCGAGACATTCCTGATAGACTGCCTCAAGAAAACCGCTGCCCATCTCGCGATAGACTTCGAAGACGGCGCCCTGGATCGCGTAGCTTTCATCTCGAAACAAAACACGTTCGTCCGTCTCGTGGTTCATTCCGAACCTTGGTCATGTACGCGGATCATTTCGAAGAATGATTCTTAACCACGACCCAAACGAACCGATTTCCGAACTTTCTTGCCTTTCGTGTATTTCGTGGTTGTTCCGAATTCCCTCTCCCCGTTAGCCGACCGGTGTCACATAGCGCTGAAACAACTTGAGCGCGACATCCGGGCGGCTCTCGGAGAGCAGGCCAACAGCGTACAGTTGATAGGAAGCATCCAAAAATCTCTTGGGATCGCGCGGCCGCAGCGCTTGGACGCGCTCATCGTGGTTCGGCCGCTGGGTTAGAATGTAGGCCGCGTGAGCATTATGCACGAACACACCGCCGGTGCCAATCAGCGTATGGGTGTCGCGCATGTCTTTGCCGGAGTGCACCCACGCTTCGCCTTCGCGCGCGACGATTCTTTCGCGCCTCCCGACGTGGCGGTCCACTGCCAGATCGACCGCCGTACGCGCCAACACCGCGTCGGCGGCGAGATGCCACGGCTCTTGCGGCACCGTGTCGGTCTCCTCGCCGATTTGTTGAATGTAAGCGCCAAGCCGTTCCTGTTCGACTGCGAAGCTCGGAAAGTCACATCGTAAATCTTCAGTTAGCTTTTCCAAGCCTACGCGCGCAACAATCGTCGCCGCGTTGAAGCGAATGCCGAGATCGCCCTCCACCGTACGCTTGGCGTAGGGTTCGGCCAATCCCTGGGCGATGACGTTCTCGCCAGCGGGATGACCGTAGCCGATCGAATGGACATCGGTCGTCGCACCGCCGACATCGACGAGCAACATGTCGCCCCAACCTTTTACATCCGCCGTGCCGTCGGCGCCGAGCCTAACCCCTTGGATCACGGCCATCGGCGTCGGCAACACCACCGGGACGATGCCCTGTAGCGCATCGAGTCCCTTGGCGTGAGTGATGCGCTCCATGAAGAGTTCGCGGATCGCTTCGCGGGCCGACTCCACCGCGAGTTTTCCGGCCTGCGGCATGACGTTGTCGACGACGCGAACTTCTTTACCGGCTTGTTTGAGAATGCCGACCACTTCGTCGACCACCGCCCGGTTGCCGCCGACCACGATCGGCATGGCAAGGCTGGTCTGGGCGAGCGAGCGAGCGTTGTGCAGAATCGTTTCCGAATCGCCACCATCCACCCCGCCGGTGAGCAAAATCATGTCGGGCTTAAGCGCTTCGACTTCTTTGATCTTGGCGTCAGTCAATTTGAACGACGACGAGCCAACGATCTTCGCGCCGGCACCGAGGGCGGCTTGACTCGCCGCTTCCACGGTGAGCCCCGGCACGTTGCCGACCACGACGATGCGGAGACCGCCCGCGGCGCTGCTCGAAGCGAGCACGACCTTGTCATTGAGAACGCTGAGATCGGTCGGGAGCGCTTTGAATAGAGCATGGCGCTCGTGCAAGTTTCTTAACCCTTGGAGCAAGCCTTCGCGCACGTCCGTCAACACGGTCGACGGCGCTTGGCTGCGCCCAAGAACTTCCGCTTTGGCTAAATCAACGGCCGTAACCTTGGTAAAGGTGCTGCCGAAATCGATCAGTATGGCGAGAGAATCCACGTTGTGAATTAAAAGTTATAAATTCAAAATGAAAAATTGAAAACAGTCTGAATCGATCTCCGGTGCAAGTTGAATTTTTAATTTTTCCTTTTTAATTTTTAATTTCCTATTTGACTGCCGTAATCGTTTTATACATGTCCATAAGCCGCTTGTCGCCCATGGTCGCCTCGATGTCCCGGTTCATCACTTCGCCGCGAATCAAGTCGATCTCCAAGCCCATTTTTTCCGACTCTTTAATAAACAGTTCATCCTTGGTCATCGCGGCGAAGGCATCGCGCATGATTTTCACCCGATCAGCCGGCACGCCAGGATTCATCGCGACTGAGCGCGAAAGATTCTGCGACGCGTATAGCGCGGCAAGCAAACCCTTGCTCCCAGCCGGGGCAATTTCGTCGATGCTGGGCACATCAGGCAAGCGCGAGTCGCGAACATTCTTCGAAGTCACCAGGGTCTTGATGTAGCCGGATTTGAGCCATTCGCGCTTGGTTGCGAATAGCGACCCCGTGCTAAACGCCCGTCCATCCAGCGCGCCGCGTTCGATGTCGAGCAAGATTTGCGGCGTGCCCGGATAACCCGGAATCACGTGAAAGTCCAGGCCCAGTATGAAGCCGACAATGCGCACGACAACGCTGCTTGGGTGGTCCAGCGACTGGGCGCCCATCTTCGGTAGCTTGCCTTCCTTGTTGGCCTTTCTGATTGCGTCAAAACTGGTGTAGGGCGTCGATGATTTCACAAAGAGTGTTTGGGCATCGTCAAACGCCTGTCCCACCCAGATGAATTTCTGCAACTGAAACTTGATCGCTTCATCCCCGCCGGCCGAGGCAAACAGACTGCTGGGATTGACCGAGACCATGCTGAGACCGTCCGGCTTGCGTAGGTTGTAAACTTCATTCATGGCGATCAAACCGCCGGCCCCCGGCTTGTTGATGATATCGATGCGCGGCTTACCGGGGATATACCTTTCAAAGTGGCGCGCGAGATGCCTGGAGGTGATATCGTTGCCGCCGCCGGGGGTTGACCCGACGTAGTAAGAAATGGCTTTCCCCTCGTAGAAATTTTTGTTCGCCTGGGCATGAAGCGGCGCAGTGGCAGGCGGTGAGCCGAAAAATAGCGGAATCAAAAAAACCATCATTGCCAAACAGCCCATCTTTTTCATTTTCTTCGTTTTCTCAACTCATCGCTCCTCGCCCTAAACACAATTTCGCGCTGAAAGCAAAAAAACCCGCAGCCCGATTTTGCCCTTTTACTTTTTCATTTTTACTTAACTTCCGTAATCTGCTTATACATATCCATCAACCGCTTGTCGCGAACGGTCGCCTCGATGTTTCGATTCATCTCTTCGCCGCGAATCAAACTTATCTCCAAGCCCATTTTATCGGCTTCTTTGAGGAACATCTCATCTTTGGTCATCCTGGCGACAGCATCGCGCAAAACCTTGACTCGGTCCGGCGGCGTGCCCGGCGGCAGAGCCAGCGAGCGGGATAAATCCTGTGACGAGTAGAGCGCCGAGAGCAACCCCTTGCTTCCGGCAGGCGCGATCTCTTCGATGCTCGGCACCTCGGGCAAACGCTTATCCCGCTCCTTCCCTGAGGTGACCAGGGGTTTGATGAAGCCGGTCTTTAGCCACTCGCGTTTGGTGGCGAAAAACGAACCCGTACTGAACGCTCGGCCATCAAGGGCGCCGCGTTCGATATCGAGCAAGATTTGCGGCGTGCCGGGATATCCGGGAATAACCTGAAAATCCAAGCCGAGAATATGGCCGACGATCTTGACCACGACATTGCTCGTGTGATCGAGCGATTGCGCGCCCATCTTCGGTAGTTTACCTTCCTTGTTAGCTTTGCGGATCGCCTCGAAGCTGGTGTAGGGCGTCGATGTTCGCATCAAGAGCGTTTGAGTGTCGTCGAAGGCTTGGCCCATCCAGATGAACTTCGTCAAGTCGAATTTGATCGCATCGTTCCCGCTCGCAATCGCGAAGAGCGCGCTTACATTGACTGCGACAAAGCTCAAACCGTCAGGCTTGCGCAAATTATACAGCTCGTTGGCAGCGATCAAACCGCCGGCGCCCGGCTTATTGATGATGTCGATGCGCGGCTTGCCCGGAATATGCCGTTCCAAATGCCGGCCGACGAGCCGTGCCGTAACATCGCTACCGCCTCCGGGCGTCGAACCGACGAGATAGGACATCGTCTTGCCTTCAAAAAAATTCTTATCTGCTTGGGCATGAAGCGGCGAAGCCAACGTTAGCCCACTGAGAAATGCCATTGAGAAAAACATTCGCGTAAAACCGAATTTCTTCACGGTCTATCCCTTTCAAAAAACCTACGCGCTGTTCGCCGAGCTATCCGAACTGTGAAATCTGAAATTTGAAATCTGTAATTCCACGCCGCAGCGCGGCGTGGACTAGTAGCCCCAGCGCGCCTCAGCCTTTTTCAGTCGGGCAAATTCCTCTTGCAATTCCGGCCGCGAGCGCAATTCTTTAAATGCCTCGTCGACCAGATCCTGCGCGACCACATCTTTGATCGGCGGGACGTCATAATTAAGCTCGCCGAGCTTGGCTTCTTCTTTGAGCATGTCCTCAAAACCTGTCGCTCTGCCGTCGAGCGGAAAGGGCATCGCTTCCAAGTCCCGCTCCGAGCGTGGCGCTTGGACTTTACGCTCTTCTGGGTCCGGACTAGTCAAGCGAACGCGTTTTTCCAGATTGACGAGATATTCGTAATTTTTTGGAATATCGCGCACGAACCAATAGGAGCGGAGCAAACCCCGCAGGAATGCTTTGACCATATCCGGCCGTTCCTCGAGTATACGCCCAGTAGAAACAATGACTCTTTCCGGCCGGCCATCGGGATATTGATCCGCCGGCGATACCAGGATGTTACAACCTTCCGCGATCAAATCCTCGGCATACCAGGGCGGCACCGGCGCGCATTCAACCCGCCCGGCGCGAATCGCATCTTTGTGCAGCTGGGAATTGACACCGATGCGCACCCACTCGACGTCTTTTTCCAAATTCAAACCGGCTTTGACCAGTTGAATCTGGATCGCCCAATGGCGAATGCTGTTAAAGTCGCTGATGCCGACGCGCTTGCCTTTGAGGTCCTGCAACGACTTGATATGCGGCGGGCCAACCCAAACGTTGGTGTGCTGGTTGCGCCAGCCGGCGATAATATAAAGATCGGCGCCACGGGCGCGCTGGTAGAAGATCGTTCGCGACTGCACGTCGAGCGCGATGTCCACCGACTTTTCCTTCATCGCCTGCGAGATGCCGAGCTTCTCAAGGCCAAAGGGCACCATCGAATCGGTGAGCAACTCATAAGCCAGCGAGCCATCCGCGGTCTTAAGCCCCTCGTCGTAAAAGTAATTCATCTCGTGCGCCGCCCGCACCGGCACCTGGTGCAGCATGTGATAACAAGTCGGCGCGATCCTCAGTTTGCCGTCTAGCATGTTGTCTCCCCTTTCCAAATCGATTGAATAAAGCCGAATCGGTCAAAATAACCACAGAGCCAACAAAGCTGCAACCCCAATCATCCCGGCGACCGCGAGCACGGCTTCTTGCCAGTTAGTAAGATTCAGTTGAAAGCGCGACGAACCGGCTGGCTTCTCAGTCTTACGTTGTCGTGGAATGCTTTCTTCCACCTCGGCTCGCGACATCTGCAAAGCCTGCAAAGCGCGCGGCACATCTGCACGGCTCACTTGGACTTTGACCCCGTTGAAACCGCGATCCTTTGCCGACAGTGACTCGACGGCGCGCTCGACGGTGGTGAGGCTTTCAAGGCCCGCGGACTCCAGAGTCGCGGCAAGCTGGCGCGCCTCGGCTCGGCTCCGCACCGTGGCGACGGTGACGAATCCGGTTTTCGATTGGTCGGTAGCTTTAGCCATGATTTCATTCTCGCCCTAACTGCCAAAATAGTTTCGATACTCGTCCAAATATTTTCGGTAATTTGCCTGCACTTCTTCCATCGGCACGGGGAAAATTTTCTCGGCGTTGATTTCTTTATACGCCGGATCGAGCCCCCTGGCGTTGCTCCGCCCCGGCAAACGCTGTTCCTTGGCCAAGACTTCCGCAACCGGTTCCGACAGCATGAAGTCGATCAGAAGTTTGGCTGAGTTGGGATGGGGCGCATTTTTGGCGATCTGCAAGGTCACTGGATAGACAACCAGAGGATCGGGATTTTTGATCCACTCCACCGGCGCGCCTTTCTTCTTGAACATCTCTGCGATGTGGCCGCGGCCGATATAGGCGCCAAACTCGCCGGCAGCGAGGAGCGCATTGCCGCGCGACGACTGCTCCGGCCGAGGATCGAGCTTTGCCAACGACTGCATGAAGTAGCGGCCCTTCTCGGCGCCGTGGCGTTTGAGCATTCCGGCATACCAGGTGAGCTGCTCTTGTTCGATCGCCAAGTGGCCCTTCAGTCTTGGGTTCAGCAAATCGAACCAATCTTTCGGTCGATCGGCGGGCGCGAGCACCTTGGTGTTATAGACGATCGTCAGCGGATTATAATAGAGCGTCGTCCACAGACCGTTCTTGTCTTTGAATGCCGGGGCAAAATGTTTGGTTTCCGGCGATAGATACGCGCCGGCGACACCGTTTTCAAGCAGCACCTGAGTATGAAATCCACCGCCAAAATTAAGCACGTCGACAAAGTATCTTTTAGCCCGGTACTCGGTTAGCAATCGCTGTAACATCTTATCGCTGTCGGCCTTATATTGTTTCACCTTGAGAAAAGGATATTTGGCCTCGAACATCTTCCAGATCGTCTGGGAGGTGTCCGGGCGCAGCGAACCGTACATTTCGATCTCACCGCCCTCCTTCTTGGCCGCCTCGACGATTTTCGGATCGCTCGCCTGCGCGCCGCAGAAGTTCGCCAAGGATATGAGAAAGAGAACAACCATGAACAGCGAATCAATCTTCCGGTATTCCATCAACTTCTCCTTTGCCAATGCGCATTGATTCTTAAGTAAACCCCGCCTCTTGAGGCGGGCACAATTAAATGGGGTTTCCAAAGGGGGCGAGCATCCCCTTTGGTCGCGAGCGGGGTTCAAACCCCGTTCGCGAAATCAAATTGATTTGCACGGCTCAAACCAACCTAACTCAAGCCTTCTTGTTTTGAAACGGGGCATCCCGCGCGGCAAAAAACGCTTTCCAGCCACCCTGCTCGCGCGCGCTTTCCAACGGTTGGTAAAATGCTTCGCGCCGCGTCAGTTGCGCCATCGCCGACAATTCGGCGTTAAGCGACCAGGCTTTCGCCAATCCCATCATCTCGTAGCCCGAAGTGGCCTTTTGTAAGTTAATCTTTACCGTATCCGGCGGCACCAATGCTATCCTTTCGACTAAACGAAATGCTTCTTCGAGCAACTGCTCCTTTGGGACAATCTTATTAATCAAGCGTATCCGCAACGCTTCCTTGGCATCGACGGGATCGCCGGTTAGGCCGTAGCACAGCGCATTCTTGAACTTGCCCAACAGGGTCCAGATAAAATCCGTGGCGTCGCTGTGGCGCACCTGTGGCTGGCCAAAAACGGCGTCTTCAGCCGCGATGGTCAAATGAGCGGACAGAGCGAGCGCCGACGCGGAACCCAAACACCAACCACTCACCGCGGCGATGACCGGTTTCGGATATTGCCAGCGATAGAGCTGCCGGTCGATTTTTTCTTTGCGCGCGCCCTCGCGCACCTGATCGTAGACGTCCACCAGCGCGCTATTTTCCGCAATGCCGTAAGGCCACGCCGTCGGGCCTGTTAACGTTTCGTTCAAATCGTCGCCCACGGAAAACGCCGAGCCGGCGCCGGTGATAACGACGGCGCGAATCTCTTCGTCGTCTCTGGCCAACTCAAACGCCGCCTGAAGCTCGTCCTTGAGCAGCCGATTCATCGCGTTGAGCACTGTCGGCCGATTGAGCGTGATCAAAACGCCATGGCGCTGCGGCTCAAACAAAATTGTCGTGAAGTTTGTCATGCGGTGTACCGCTCAAATTGGAGTACTGGAGTAATGGAGTGGTGGAGTATTGGGTGGGGAGTCCGGCCCATTACTCCAGTACTCCAGTACTCCAATACTCCATCACTCCAATCCTCCCTTCTTCGCCCTAGGCCCAAACGGCTCCGGCTGAAACGGCCCATCGCGCATCTGCAAGTACGCTCTGGTTCCTTCGTTCTTGCGCTTTTCTTCCAAGGGCCGGCGCAGCTCTTCGCGCAGCAGCGTATGCGCCGCCGCCGACATCTGGCCGTCCATCGTCCAGGCGTCCTTGAAGCCCATCATCTGCATGCCCAGGGTCGCCACGGCAAGATTCAGCTTCACCGTTTCCGGCGGAACTTGCGCGATCCGCTCGACGATAGCAAAACATTCGTCGAGCAAGCGCTCCGCGGGCACGATCTTATTCACCAGACCGATGCGCAACGCCTCCTCGGCATCGATGTGATCGCCAGTGAGCGAGTAGCGCAGTCCGTCTTTGAAGCCGGCGAGCAGCGTCCAGATAAATCCCGTGTTCGAGCCATGGCGCACTTCCGGTTGAGCGAACACGGCACGCTCCGAAGCGATCGTGATATGGGTGAAGAGCGCCATCCACGATCCCACGCCCATCGCATAGCCGTTGACCGCGCCAATGACCGGCTTGGTACAATCGAAGATGCGCATGAAGATCTTTTCGTGGCCGCGAAAGTTGTCGATAAACTCGCTCGCCGTGCTGTCCGCGCGCACGCCAAAGGGCCAGTCGATTTCGCGCCGTCGGCCGGATCCACCCCCTTGATCCATGCCGGTGGAAAATGCCCGGTCGCCAGCTCCGGTCAACACGATGGCGCGAACTTCGGGATCGGCCACGGCATCGTCGAGGGCGGATGCTAACTTGTGCAGCATCGGCCGCGTCGCGGCATTCATCGCGTCCGGCCGGTTGAGCGTAATCAGTACGCCGCCGCGCTGTTTTTCGTAGAGAATTTCGCTGGTTTCCGACATACGGCTCTATCGCTTATACAGAGACTTGATAAAGCCGCTCTGCTCGACGGCCAACACATCACTGCTAATTGCGAGTATCAACAACGCCGGGATGACGACGAATCTTTGCAGATGACCCATGACAACGTCCGAAATTTTCAAGATTTTCCTTGCGGTTATCATCGTGGTCGTTTTATGTCAATGAAAATGGCCGGCGACGTCCGTTGAAAATAGTTACTCGATAATGCAATTTGGGCTTTTCAGGTTTGCGTGTGGGCAACGAGACACTGTCACGTAGATTTTACTCGCCACGAAGATCACGAAGGACACGAAGGTTTCGGAAACTTTATGACCGAACTTCGTGCTCTTCTTGTCCTTCGTGGTGAATACTCCTTCACACTATCCCCAGAAGAACTTCAATTTTCGACATCTGCCGTCGCGGTGAACTATGGAGTTTTACCGAGAAGATAAGAGAAGGTCTCACCACAGAGCACACAGAGATCACAGAGGATTAGGAAATGATTTTTTCTCTGTGTTCTCTGTACTACTATAGCTCAAAATTTGCGCGGCCTGCGCAAAACTTCTGCGTCGCCGGTCCGAAGGGCGACCAGCCGGTCGCCCCTACGTCCCTTTTGTGGCCTTTGCGTTCTTTGCGGCCAATCTTCTTCGGTTGCGGCT
>CAYZJE010000090.1:0-2379 GCA_964478485.1 uncultured Syntrophobacter sp.
AGCTTTACCTGGAACCCAATCCTAAAGAACTGATGCTGCGAAACCACGTCTGAGCGACAGCGTTTGCCTAAGCCAAAACAAAAAGCATCATGCAGACTTACTGGCTGAGAAAATCCGTTTGGCTAGCCCAACCCCGCGCCAAAGTATTCGAGTTCTTTTCCAACCCCGGCAACCTCGATCGCCTCACGCCAACATGGCTCAACTTCGAGATTTTGACGCCGACGACGAGCCCAATCAAACAGGGAGCGTTGTTAGACTATCGGCTACGCATTCGCGGCATCCCGATCCGCTGGCAAAGCGAGATCGCCATCTGGGAGCCGCCGCGCCGATTCGTCGACCGGCAGACCAAAGGTCCCTACTCGCTCTGGGTTCACGAACATACCTTTGAGGAGCGTGACCATGGCACGCTGGTTGGAGACAACGTCGAATATGCCGTACCTGGCGGTA
Source organism: uncultured Syntrophobacter sp. (assembly GCA_964478485.1). Taxonomy (GTDB): domain Bacteria; phylum Desulfobacterota; class Binatia; order UBA9968; family UBA9968; genus DP-20. The sequence continues at coordinate 448 of CAYZJE010000090.1, forward strand.
CTATTGTGCAGAAGTTTTTGGTCGCTCCCGACCTCGAGCGGATTTTTGAGTATCGCCACAAAATCCTAGAGGAATTATTCAATCCGGCGAAAACCACGCCGGAACACTGAACTATCACCAAGACATTCGGGCATGCAATTTCCAAGACATCTAGGGAACCTGCCAGCAACAAAACGTGTCTCGCACCTAAAAGCCGCGGAATATTTCACCGCTTCTTAAGTTTCACTCGTCTAAAGTAGGTCACAGCACCGGCAGGCTCGCCTCGGTTTACTAGATTCGGGATTAACCTGCCGATTGCGCTTCGTTCAAGTCCACTGGCCGTTTTAACACCGCTTCAAATTTTGGCGCCGACCGATGAAATGCCACAACCTCCCAGCCCTCACGGCCTAAATCGCCTAAGTACTGAGTCGTGAGCATTTCCTCACTTCGATCGCTATTGAGTTGGATCTCGAAGTTCTGATCGTTCTGCTTGGTATTGGAAAATGTCATGGTTACGGACATTTTTCTTTTTAGTGATGTCTCCAAGCCACTTAAAATACAGTATTCCCACTTAAGCATATTCACCCTCCATGTTCTTAAATCGATTTTTCATCGCTGGTGATGAACCTTCGCTTGGAGAATTAGTTTCTCTGCCACTCAGCTTAAGGGGTTTAAACCTTCCGAAAGAACCGCGCCTGACATCGGAGCAACCGATAGACCGCGAAATCCTCGCGCATTATCCTTGCCTCGCCGCCGCACCAAGACGACGCCTTACCAGTCCTCATCAACCAAACATTCACTAACCCCAGAGCGCTTGGCATTTGACTTGCGATTATAATCGAATTCATATCAAATCTCTTTTCGCCAGACACTGGTTAATCTGGCCCTTGCCAATTTAGTTATTGCTGCAACCTATCGTTAATTCGCGGCACAACTGCATTAAATCCGAGTCTATTGGACCGCAGTTTTTGCAAAGAAATATTGGCATCTGACCGAACCAGTTTATCTCAATACCAATTATCACTCGGCGGGATATGTGTTCGTCACATGCTTCGCAGATCCTAACCTTTTGTTGCAATCCTTGATTGCGCATTAGTCTTTCCCGTCTACCAAAAACAAGCGGGGCTGGCAAACCCAACCCCGCTTTCCCTGTTTACTTATCTCGGCAATATTACCGAATCGATCACATGGATGATTCCATTGCTGGCCATAATGTCAGTCCCAGTCACATGGGCCTTATCGACCATCACCGACCCATCCTTGGCGCTGATGCTCAAATCTTGACCATTGACCGTCTTCGCCGAACTGAGACTCACGACTTCCTCAGCAGTCACCCGGCCCGCTACCACATGATAGGTTAAAATCGCGACCAGCTTTTCTTTATTTTCTGGCTTCAGCAGATTTTCGACGGTTCCAGCCGGAAGTTTGCCAAAGGCCTCATCGGTGGGCGCAAAAACTGTGAAAGGTCCGTCACTCTTGAGCACATCCACCAAACCCGCCGCTTGCACCGCGGCTACCAGAGTTTTGAACGAGCCGGCTGAAACGGCGATTTGTACGATGTCCTTATCGGGCATCGATTCTGCCGTCGCGGATCCCCCCAACCCCACGCTTAGAGCCAACGCCAATACTGCTGCATTAATCTTTTTCATTTTCTCTCCTCCTACTTGTTTGTTAATTTTCCGAACTACAAACTAGTAGAGCAACTGCGGTGCCAAATCGCACACACTCGATGCCGCGTTGATTTAACTCGATTTTTACTGTTGTAAAAAAGGAAGAAGAAAACTGCGCAGGAAGTTTGAGACGGTAATATGTCTCAACAGTGTCTCAAGGTTGTATCAAGTGAAACAGGACGATCTAACTATTATCCGGATTGATCTTAAGGTCGGCCAAACGACGATAAAGCGTTGCGCGACTAATGCCGAGGAAGCGAGCGGCGAGCGCTCGGTTGCCCCG
>CAYZJE010000091.1:0-13577 GCA_964478485.1 uncultured Syntrophobacter sp.
CATGTGCTATAAACGCGGGCAAATCTTTCCTCTCTTGAAAGGCTTTCTATGGCTTCATTTGGACTGACTCTCGCGAACCGCGGCGTGATCATCGGCGCGGTGACGGTGCCGCAACTATTCGATATGGCGAGGCGGGGCGAAGACTCTGGCGCATTCAGCGCCGTCTGGGTCGGCGATAGCTTGCTCGCCAAACCGCGCTTGGAATCCATCACCCTACTGTCCGCGCTCGCGGCCGTGACCAAAAAAGTTAAACTCGCGGTTGGCTGCATGGCGACCTTTCCGCACCGTCATCCAGCCCTGCTCGCGCAGCAGTGGGCGAGCTTGGATGTGATTTCCGGCGGCCGTTCGTGGCTCGCAGTTTGTCTCGGTGGACCCAACGAGCAGAGTCCGGCCCAAGCGTTAGAACATAAAGTTATGGGCATCAAAGACAGCGAACGCGTGGCCCGGCTTGAAGAGGGTATCGTGATCTTGAGAAAGCTATTCCACGAAGAGAAGGCATCGCACAAAGGCCGGTTCTACGAATTCGAGGGCGTGACGATTCAGCCGCGCCCGGTGCAAAACCCCCTGCCGATCTGGATCGCCAGCAACCCCACCGGTCTCACCTGGAAAGACGGCGCGAGCGCACCCTCGCCTGCCGTCGAGAAGGGACTGCGGCGGGTGGCAAAATATGCCGACGGCTGGATGACCAACAAGGTGACGCCGGAAGAATTCAAGTCGCAGTGGACGCGCATCTTGGCGATGGCCAAGGAGGAAGGGCGCGATCCGGCGAAACTTGGCAGCTCGCTTTACCACAACATTACGATCAACGAAAACCGCAACGCCGCTCTCGAAGAGAGCAAAGCGTTTCTCGACAAGTACTACACCTCGAACTTCAGCATGAAGTTTGTCGAGGGCTTTACCACGGCCGGCAGTCCGCAGCAGTGCATCGAGGAATTCAAAGCGTATTTTGCCGCAGGCATCGAGCATATTACGCTCCGAATGACTTCGTGGGATCAAACTGGGCAGCTTAAACGATTTCTTGAGGAAGTCGCGCCAGCGTTCAAGTGAAGAATGGGGTACTGGAGTGTTGGAGTTATGGAGTAATGGGTAAATCGGAAAACACTTTGAACCAACACTCCATTACTCCATCACTCCATTACACCAGCCATCTTTTATGATTCACGGAATCGATCATCTGGTCATAGTGGTCAATGATCTTGAAAAAGCGGCGCGCGATTTCGAGCAACTCGGCTTCACGGTGGTCCCAGGCGGGCAGCACCCGGTTGGCAGCCACAATGTCCTGATCTCGTTTCGGGACGGTTCCTATCTAGAAATCATCGCCTTCTATCGCGACGCCATCGATCATCGCTGGTGGGACCCACTGCAAAAGGGCGAACGATTCGTCGATTTCTGCTTCCAGACCGACGACCTGCGCGGCGACACCAAGAAGTTGCAAGATGCCGGCGTGGCGATTAACAATCCGGTACCCTGGTCACGCAAGCGGCCGGACGGTTTCGAACTCAGATGGCTCCTTTCCTTGGCGACCGGCAGCCATCGCGGCGTGGCGCCCTTTCTGATTGAAGACGTCACGCCGCGCAGCGAGCGCATTCCCCAGGCATTCAGCCACAAGAATCAAATTACCGGGATTGACAAGGTCACCGTAGCAGTTGGCGAGTTGGATCAAATCAAGAAATGGCACGGTGCGCTGTTGGGCATCCCAGGACAGCCGATCGCCGACGCGAGTCTTGGCGCCGCCGGACTGCGCTACCAAGTCGGTCCGCACAACTTCGACTTCGTCAGCCCCATTGACGCCAACAGCCCGCTCATCGACTGGCTGCGTGCGTACGGTCCGTCGCCCTACTCCGCCGTGCTGAAGACGGCTCAGGCTTCAACTGGCCTGTTGGACCTCCGCCTCACTCACGGCGCTAACCTGATTTTGACAATTTAAGAACGGAGAGCACGGCATGACCTTACAAGAGAAGCTCGCCTTGGCCTGCCGCATCCTCGCCATGCAAGGCCACAACGACATGATCTACGGCCATGTGTCGGCGCTCACGGACCAACCCAATCAATACTGGATCAAGGGCTCGGGCATTGGCCTGGAAGAAGCGACCGCGGACGACATGGTGTTAATCGATTTTGCCGGCAACACTCTCGCCGGCAAGCGCAAACGGCACAACGAGTTTCCGATTCACAGCGAAGTCTACCGAAGCAATCCGGAAATCAAATGCGTCATCCACACGCACCCGACCTACTCAACGATCATCGCGTCGTCCGAGCATCGGCTCTTGCCGATCACTAACTTGAGCTGCGCCTTTTATCCGCCGGCGATCAATAAGTTCGAAGAGTCCTCCGACTTGATCGTCAGCGCCGAGCAAGGCGCCTCGGTGGCGAAACTGCTGGGCGAACACAAGATCGTGCTACTGCGCAATCACGGCATCGTCGTCGCTGGCACATCGATCGAGGAAGCCTGCATCCGCGGCGTCCTGCTCGAACACAGCGCCAAGACTCAAGTGACCGCCGCCCCCCTGGGCGCCATTTCCTGGGCCACCGATGCCGAAGCGCTATTAAAGAGAAAACGGATTTATCGCCCTGACGCAATGCTTAATCTGTGGGAATACTTTGTCAGACAGCTCAGAGCAAAAGAGGGGTAGGAGCGACAAATTGGAGTGATGGAGTATTGGAGTGATGGGAAGACCTACCTCCCCACCCAATACTCCAGTACTCCAACACTCCATCATTCCAATTCTGCGATTACCGGTGTATCGCCAGAAACGCAAACACCTTCGCCGCGTTGAAGACGCTGTCGAGCGCGACTAGATCGTGGTCGGTGTGCTGAAAGCGGATATCGCGCGCGCCGTAGTTGATCGCTTGGATGCCGCGATGATTAAATAAGCCGGTGTCGTTGGCGGCCGTGGAATAGCAAAACTTGGGCTCGTAGTTGAGCATCGTCCGGATCCCCTGCTCTAGCACTTGCACCACTTCGGCGTCTTTTTTTACTTCGCTCGGATACATGAAGTCGCGCGGCGAAACTTCGATCTCGAACGGTTCGATGGCGCCGATGGCGTCTTTCATCTGCAGGATCGCTTTCGCCGGATCGTCGCCGGGCAGCAAGCGGCGGTCGAACATGATGCGGCACTCGCTCTGAATCGTGTGCGTCGCCTTGGGAAAACTCTCAATTGAATTGGTCGTCAAACTCACGTCTCCGAGATCGGGATGGGAGCGATTTTCTGGAAACGGCATCAAGGCCTTGAGCCGTTCGAGCACCTGCATCGCGCCTTCGATGGCATTGATGCCCTCCCAGGGCCGGCTGCTATGCGCCTGCTTGCCGCGCACCGTGACCAACACATCGACGCGCCCTTTGTTGCCCAGTTGAATCTCCGGCGGGCCGTCGAGGATGCACCAATCAGCATCGACGCTGCCGTGGTCGAGCACATGGGCAAGCGAATCATGCTTGCCGGTCTCACCGGCAGTGCTGACAACAAAATAGAGATCGCTCGGCAGCTCGACTTTGTTGGCGCCGAGAAAGCGCATCGCCGCCATCATCGCCGCCAAGCTCCCCTTCTGTTCGCAAGCGCCACGGCCCCAGACACATTCGCCGGCGAGCTTGTACGGCGCGCCGTCGAGGATCTCGCCGGAATAGGGATTCTGCATGGTGCTCGGCGCGGCGCACATGGCGTAGCCCACCAGCATCAGCCGGCCCTCGGACGACCGCCCGTTGAGACGTAAAATTAGATTGCCCATCTTATCGATGGCGGGATGAAGGCCGGCCTGCTCAAGCTCCGGTTTGACGACATCGCGAATCAGCGCCAGCACCTGCGGCTCAGCCTCGAGCAGCCGCGTCTGCGGACTGGCATGCTGAACGAGCTTTACCGTAAGCCGTTTCACCTCGTCATAGGACAAGTTCTTCTCGATCAATTTTTTCGCCGTGCCGTCATCCATTTTACTCGCGCCACCGTCTTTTCTGCCTATTGCCTATTGCCTTCTTCAATGTCCCTCGAACGCGCCGCCTACCGTGCCGATTTTTCTCGCGATCAAAATCAACACGATACATACCACGCTGACGATCAAAGCCAACGAGCACATCGGTCCCAAGTTGCCGTCGACGTAAAAATGATAGAGCAGCGGCCCCAACGGCTCCGCGCCCGGTGAGTAGAGAAAGATCGACGTACTGAACTCGCGCAAATAGATCGTCGCGAGGATAATCCAGCCGGCGATGAATCCTGGCCGCAGTAAGGGCAAAAGTATGCGCCGAAAGGTCGTAAAAAAACTCGCGCCGCAGGCCATCGACGCCTGCTGCAAATCATCGTGCAGCTGCACGATGGTGCTCGTCATTGTGCGTAAGCCGTAAGGCAGAAAGCGTGTAATATAACCGATCAGCAAGATCCACAAGGTGCCGTAGATCGGCAGCGGTATGTAAACATAGGTCCAGAGCAAACCGATGGCGAGCGCGGTTCCAGGGAACGCCCAGGGGATGAATGTCAACGCCTCGATCAACCCACGGCCCGCGGCCTTGGTCTTCGTCGTTACCCAAGCAGTGAGCGCGGCAAGCAACATGCAGAGTGTCGCGCCGCCGACGGCGAGGAACAGGCTGTTTTGTAAAGCACGGTAGGTGCGCGCGTCCGTCAAATTGGTCCGATAGTTATCCAGCGTCAGCAGTTCCCAAGTCTTGGCGCCGGGCACATGAATATAGGTGATGAAAGATACATAGATTAAAACCATGAACGGCAGCACGACGATCAGGATTAGAATCACACTCGCTAGTCCCGAAGCGGCGTAACGCCATCTGCCAAGATCGATGATCATCGGTCGATAACCGCGCCCGGTCACAGTCACATAGCGTTCCGAGTGCGCCGTCAGGCGTCGGTAGAAATAAACGAACAGCATCGTCACGGCCAGCAACGACACGCCGTAGGCCGCGGCGAGATTCTGGTTCGGAGGAAAGGCGCCAATCGCCTCGCGATAAATTTTCGTCGTAAACACTTCGATGCGCGCCGGCAGGGCGATAATCGCCGGCGTGTCGAAGCTTTCAATGGCGCGGACGAAATTCAGCATGGCCGAAGCTAAGAGCGCCGGCCGCACGATCGGCAGGGTGATGCGCCAGGCGATCTGCATGTTACTCGATCCGGCCACTCGCGCCGATTCTTCCAGCGCAGGGTCCATCGAATAAAGCGACGCCGACACCATCAAAAAGGCCAGCGGCACGGTGATCAAAGCCTCAACGTAAATCATGCCCCACAAAGAGTAGAGATTGAGCGGCGCTTCCGACAGATCGAGTATCTGCATGAAGAACCGATTGATCAAACCGGTGCGCGGGCTTAGGAGCACGGTCCACGACACCGCTAGCATGACCGGCGGAAAGATATTCGGCACAATGGCGGTGAGCTCGAATAATCTTCGACCGGGGGCATTGGTGCGAATCGATATCCACGCCAGGGTCGCCGCCAGCGCGGTCGCTAAAACCGCCGAGCCGCCGGCGAAGATAAACGAATTGAACAGCAGCTGATAGGTCAGCGGATCGCCGTAAGCGCTGATGTAGTGGGCCAAGGTAAAATCCCCTGGCACGCCGAGCGGCTTGCTGCGAAAGCTGCCGTAGAAGAGCATCAGCGTCGGCGACAGGCTCAAGTACGCAATGATCACACCCACAAACAGCACGACTGAAAGTTGCGGATTGCGCCGAAATATCTCCAGAACCCGAGTTACCATCGACGTCTCAATGCTCCTTCGCAGGGTCTGTCCATCGAGCCAAATAATGAGGGCCGGTCAAACGGCCGGCCCTCAATAAGCCAACTTAAATTACGCTTTCCAAGAATTACTTGGCGAAGAAGATATCGCGGAAAGTACCGCTCATCAACTTTTTAAACTCATCCTCGGATGGGTTATCCATAAAAATCATACTGGGAGCGACTTTTTCCGCGTCCTTGATCGAGGGAAAAACTCCCGGATACATCACGAACTCCCCTTCCTCGGCGACTAGTTTTTGGCCCTCCTCCGAGCATATAAATTCAAGATATAACTTCGCCGCGTTTGGATGAGGCGCTTTGGCACCGAGACTCATATAGTTCGGATCGGTCAAATATTTGTCCATCAACACGTATGCAACCGGCCCTTTGTACTGTTTTACGTATTTGATGTAGGTAATGCCCACCGGCGCCTCGCCCTTGATAATCGTGGTCGTAACCGGAGCTAAAGATTCGACAAGGAGCGGTTGTTGCTTGGCCAGTGCTCTGACGAGATCCAGCCACTTGTCGCCTTTGAATTTGCTCAGATTCCACAAAAACTGCGCCGTCGTCGTGTGGCGGGTAGGATCGGGCATAGTCATTTTGCGGGTCCATTTGGGACTCGCAAGCTCATCGAAGGTTTTCGGGGCATCGCCAGACTTGACCATATCCGTGTTATACAAAATGCTGATTGGCAGCACCCGCCAGGGCGTGATCATGCCGTCTTTTTCCTTGAACTGGGCCGGAAACTTCTCAGACGATGGCGGGATGAATTTTTGAAATAGCCCATCGTCCCGCATGATCAGCTGCACACCGCGATTGCCTTCGATGACATCGAAGCCGGGTTTACCAGCGCGCCATTCGGTCAGCGCTCGTTCTGAAACTTGTGTCGACGACCCGCGCCAATATTCGGCCGAAATAGCATATTTTTTTTCAAATGCCGCATGGAGCGATTTCATGGCTTGAGGTACCTGGGCTCCGTAAACGACGACTTTGCCTTCCTTTTTGGCCGCCTCGACATTGACCGCCTGCGCCCACAGCGAGGCCACACACAGCGTGACTGCGACAAAACCAGCTAGCAAAGCCAAGAATAATTTCACGGATTTCATCAATTCCTCCGATCTATCTGAACCGCTCAAAAGTTACCGACCGTCCCTAGCTAAGTCAAGCATGAGCTCGTTTGCCGGCGCTCATTTGGTGAGGAAAAGTAGGCGAAAGTCACTAAGTAGCTTCTGCAGTTGCTCGGCGCTCGGATCGTCGAGCAAGGTCAGATTGGCCATAATCCGGTCGGCGCCCTTGATCGCCGGGTAGACGCCCGGCGACAGCACGAACTCATGGGTCTCGGCGACTTTTTTCTGGCCATCGGGCGAACAGAGATAGTCGATCAAGAAGCGCGCCGCATTGGGATTGACCGCCTTGGCACTGATCGCGGCATCGCTCGGATCGGCAAACACCTGGTCAATGGGAGCAAACCCGATCGGACCTTTGGTTTGCGGCACATACTGAATATAGGAGATTCCCAGCGAAGCTTCGCCGCGCACGATCGCGTTGGGCACTGAAGAATAGGATTCCACCAAGAGCGGCTTTTGTTTCGCTAGCGCGCGCACGAAGTCGAGCCACTTATCACCTTTGATCTTCTGTAGATTCCACAGAAACGTCGCCGTGCTGGCGTGGCGCGAGGGATCGGGCATGGTGATTTTTCCCTGCCACTTGGGATCGAGCAAATCATCCCAGCTCTTCGGAACGTCGTTGGCTTTTACCAAGTCGGTATTGGTGAGAATTCCCACGGGGGTGACGCGCCATGCAGTCAGTTGACCGTCCTTGTCGCGGAACTTGGCCGGAAAATTCGCCGCGCTGGGCGGCGTGAACTTGGCGTAAACGCCATCGGCCTTGCCCAACGACAGCGGCCCGCGCGCGCCGATCACCATATCGAAGCCAGGCTTGCCGGCACGCCATTCCGTCAAGACTCGATCGATCACCTTGGTCGCGTCGGCGCGCCAGTATTCGATATTGACGCCGTACTTGGCCTCGAAGCCGGCTTCGATCAGCTTCATCACTTGCGGAATGACCGTGCCGTAGACGAAAACCTTGCCTTCTTTCTTGGCGGCTTCAAGACTCACGCCTTGCGCCGCGACTTGGAACGGTACAACTAGGAGAGCAGCAAACAAGGCGAATACTTTGAATTGCGACATGGCAACGACCTCCCTTGGGATTTAGACGAATTAAAATGAAGACTCTGTAAAGTAAATCTCCGCGTGAAACAATGGCTTAACCGACGATCTCGCGCACCATGCGCACCACCCGCTTACGCGCCTCCTGCGTTCCCGTCGGCAAAACGATCGGCAAATCGAGCCCGCCTTTGGTGAACGATTCGAGCTGCCTGGCGCAGTCGCTCGGTTTGCCGGCAACCGAGTGGGCGAAGACGACTTCGTCACTGATGAATTGCTTCGCCGCCTCCCAATCGCGTTTGCCCACCGCCACGCCGAGTCCCTCTTGATCAACCCTGCCACCGCCTAAACGGATATTCTCCGCGTGATGAACGTTGCGAAAGATATAGGCGAGAAACATCTTGTTCGCTTCGATCGCCTCTTTGGCGCTGTCCGCCACCGCCGCGGTTACGAATCCGGCGACGTCAACTTGCGCGGGCGATTTTCCGCCCTTTACGGCCCCTTTGGCGATTTCCCTGGTGCACTGAGCGATGTAACCGGGCGAGCAGCCGCCGGATAGCAACACGCCGTCGCCAATCTCGCCGGCCAACTGGAGCATCTGCGAGCGCACCGCGGTAATATACATCTTGATGGTCGCCGCGGGCAAAACTCCCATCTTGGCGCCGTTCACGTGAATCATCTTGCCCTGGAAATTAACCGTATCACCTTTCAGATAGCGCCGCAGGACGTCGACATACTCACGCATCGTTTGCAGCGGATGGGGCGACTCGATGCCGGCTTCTTTCAAAGCAGCGGCATTACCGGTTCCTGGGCCAGCGATCACACGGCCGGGAGCGAATTCCTCCATAGTGGCAATCGACATGGCGGTAATAATCGGATTGCGCGAATAGGGACTCATGGGCGCCGCGGCGACCTTGATCTTCTTGGTCGACGCGAGCAAGGCCATAGCCGTCGTCAGCGAGTCGCGGAAACAGAGATGATCCGACATCCAGATCGAGTCCATGCCAATCTCATCCGCCAACTGGGCGAGTTCGATCATATCTTGAATCGAATAGAAACCATCAAAGCAAAGACCCACGCGCATAATCTCGCTCCTAAAAACCTTCGGCTAGAATCTTCGGCAGACTCGCCGGCGCAACACCCGCCAACCCCATCTTTTCCAGTGTCAAACCTTCTTTTCGAAATTCAACAGCCAGCGCGACGGATGCTAGCGTGATCAAAGAGTCCATCACCGGCGTGTTCACGCCGAGCAGCTTGCCGATCTCCGCCATCGGCACCAGACCGTAACCAACGTCTTCGCGAATATAGCGGTGATCGAGCGCCGGCGGCGACTTGATCGTGAAGTTCGGCTCGCTTTCATGAATCGCCTGATAGGCCGATCCAGAATCGCGCGCGGCAGTTGTAGTCAGTCCCGCTTGATAAAAGATATCAACGAAGCGCTGCGACTTCAGTCCAAGCAGCTCAACGATCGATAACCGCTCCCGATCCACCGCGTCGATCCAAGCACCGATCGATGGCGTGATTCCATCACGGTAGTAGAGAAAATCGCCGCCGCTCTTCTCGATCCAACCCGCGTTACCGAGGATTCCCGCCGGATGCATGATCGCGTTGATGTTCGAGAAGCCGGTCTCCAGCACATTCGCCGCAGGAATGACGTTCGGAAACACTTGCTGAATTTCTTTGACGAGGTTAGCCGTATATCTCCCTGGAAATGCCGCGCAGCGCAAGTTGGTCGTGCGCCGATAAACTTCGACACGGCCGAGCTGAGGCATGCGGCAGATATAGGTGAGCGTCACGGTCTCGCAGAGCTGCACTTCCGCCTTGCAGCCGAGGTTGCGCAACAAGTTAGCGAAATGGAGCGCGCCGCCGGTGTGACCGGGATTGAGAAGAACCTTCTGACCGTCAGTTAAATAGTTCGCGATGCCCTTGGCCAAATACTCGTGCCCGACAGCCGGCGTCGCGATTACAATCAGATCGACGCCCTGCACCACCGGCGGCAAATGCGGGCTCATAAAAAAGGGCGCGGCCTTTTTGCTTACTCCGCTCTCGACCAGTTCGATCTCGCCGAGCTTGCCAAGTTTGACCATCGTGCTTTCAGACCGGGAAAAAAGCCGGACTTGAAAGCCGCGCAGTGTCAGATCGGCGGCCGCGGCGCAACCGCCGTTGCCGGCGCCCAGGATCGCAATTTTCTTAATGGTCATTTATTTTCGAATCCCCGTAGGGGCGTAACATGTTACGCCCGCTCCGGTTTGTCCCGTTGTCGTCATACCGGCGCAAGCCGGTATCCACGGGTGGCGGGATAATGGCAGCAAACCTGGATTCCCGCGTGCGCGGGAATGACGGAAGTTTCTTTTCGCCTGCAGGTAAGTGAGTTGGATCATTGTCGAAAATGCAAATTACGAAACACGATAGTGCTTGATCTTATCCTCGTCCAGCTCGATCCCCAGCCCAGGCTTAGAGGAAACAATCACGTCGCCGTCAGCGTATTCAAACGGCTCGGTGATGATATCGTCCTGATAATAAATTCCGGCGATGCCGCCTTTACCCGTTCCTTTCGGCGTCGACACCGGCACAACGCAACCGTAAGTAACCACGCCTGTCGAAGCCGCGAGATGAATGTTCGCTGCGTTGCCGACACCGGTTTCTACCGAGCCGTTGACGTTGCACTTGAGTCCCGCCGCTTCCGCCACCGCGGCGACTTTCTTCGCTTTGAACATGCCGCCCGGTTTGGTCGTATAAATCGAAATCAGGTCCGCCGCTTTTTTCTGGACGATTTCGATCACATCCTGCGCTGTCCAGGCGCTTTCATCGGCCATGATCGGCGTGTCGACACGGCGCGCCACCTCGGCCATCTGATCGATGCCTTCCACCGGCTGCTCCATGTAAAGCAGGTTATATTCTTCCATCTCCCCAATGATTTTTACTGCGGCCTTGGCCGTCGGATAACCCTGGTTGGCATCGACGCAAATATTTAAGTCCGGTCCGATGGCGCGGCGAATCTGTTTGACCAATTCAACGTCGCGCTTGTGCTCGACGCCGCCCTTGAGCTTGATCGTCTTCACCCCTTCCGCTTTTGCCTGGAGCGCTTCATCCACCGCTTTTTCTATTTCCATCAGACCGAGGCTGTGGGCGATCGGAATCCTTTCGCGAAACAAACCGCCGAGCAATTGATACGCTGGCGCCTTCAACGCCTTGCCCACAACATCGTAGAGCGCGCCATCGATGGCCGCTTTGCAATAGGGATAACCTTTCACCGCCTTGTCCATCAGCGCGTGAATAATTTCGAAACGGCTGGGATCTTGGCCGCTCAACGCCGGCGCGAGAATGTCGTTGATGATATGCGCCGTGGTCTGCGGCGTCTCGCCAAAATATTTGCCATGATCGCCGCCCCAATCTTTCAGCACCGGCGCTTCGCCAAGACCGATCAAGCCTTGGTCGGTGTAAAGCTTGACGATGACGTAAACACCGATGGGGGTCGTGAGATTCGCCCATTGGTGCACCCGCCGCGTCGGCAGGCGAATTGGAATTGTTTCAATCTTGGTAATTTTCATTTGACTCCGAATACCCTCGCCCATTCCGCTGGGAGAGGGCAAGGGTGAGGGCCGTACTTTTTAGCCAACTCTTAACAAATTATCCGTCGGTGTCACGTCCGAAAGCAACTCGCAGCCTGTTTCGGTCACGCAAAACATGTCTTTGTTCTGCATGCCGAATCGTCCGGGAATATAAACCAGCGGCTCGAAGGCGCCGACCATGCCGGTTTCAACGATTTCATCGCCGTAGCGCCCCATGTAAGGCTCTTCGTGCAGATGCAAGCCGATGCCATGGGCGACAAAACTGATCGGCTCGAAGCCGAGCTCGCCGAATTTTTGCAAAAATTTGCGATAAACCTCCGGACAACTGGCGCCCGGCTTGATCAAGTCCATGACTAAATACTTGCATTCGATCAGATTCGACCAAATCTTATACTGCTCCCGGGTCGCGTCGCCGACCACTGCGGTGCGGCAAACGCCGGTGAGATAGCCGCTCTTCTGGCCGAAGATTTCCATGCGAATGATGTCACCATGCTTAAGTTTGCGATCGGTCGGCCCAACGTTGGGATACTGGCTGCGCTCGCCCGACGCGATAATCATCAATTTGTAACTCTCCGCGCCGCTGCCAAACAACGACGTGAGCAAGCTGCCAGCCAGATCCATTTCGCTCATGCCAACTTGCGCCGAGCGCAGCGCTGTGCCAATCGCCTTGTCGGTAAGCTTGCTCAGCGAACGGAGCAACGCCAGTTCACTCGGCGTCTTGATCTGCCGGGCCTTATTGAAAATCTCGTCCGCAGCCACCCATTGCGTGGTCGGCAAACGCTTCTGCAACGTCGCAAAATCCTTCGCCGGCAGAAACTCCATCTCGATGGCGACTTTGCTACGATCGAGCTTGAGATCCGTCAACGCCAGCGCAAGCTTGTCCATCGGATCGTCGCTGAATTCCCGATATATCCGCAGATCGTCGATCCCCGTGTGCGCCTTGACCGTGGTCGCTTCCATGTCGATGGCGACCATGCAGATCTTTCCATCAGCCGTCACGATACACGCCGCATGGCGCCAGCGCATCAACGACTGCGACGGCACGACGAAACCGCAAACGTAGGTCACGTTCTCCGGTGACATCGCAATAATCGCGTCCAGTCCGTCACTGACGATCCGCTTGCGTAGCCGCGAGATGATTTCTCGGTCCATTGGATTCTAATCAAACCCCGCCTCAAGAGGCGGGCACAATTAAATGGGGTTTCCAAAGGGGGCGAGCATCCCCTTTGGTCGCGAGGGGGTTCAAACCCCGTTCGCGAATTCAATTGATTTGCCTGCGAGAATATCGGCTGGTCAGCGGAGCGTCAAGCGCAATGCCGAAACCCGGCAGTGAATTTATCATTTACCGGCAGCGCTTGCGCCGTTCGCGCCACGGCTCTTAGCCAAGCTGAATTCCACCGCTGGATTGCCCGCGTCGTCAAAGAGTTTGAGGTGAATGACATCACCAACGAGCCCGCCCTCATAACGGTTTCGACGCAGCTGCGTCGCGCCATTCACAATCTCTTCGAAACTAGCCTGAAACGAAATGGTCGATCCGCCGATCTTGCCGTCCTCAATGCCGCGCTTAGTGCCGAGGAAAGAAGCCGTGCCAAAAAGCTTGTCGCCCTCCGGTTGAAAGAAAAACTGTTCCCTGTGCCGCTCACCCGAGCCGTAGGTAACGTCAGCGGCCCAACTGCCGGCGAGCATGGCGAACAGCTGCGAATTTGCTGCCATCGATTCTTTGCCCGCGCTCCGTTCAGTATTGTGGTTGAGCTGCCACCACACGGCGAAGGCAACCAAAGCGATGATCAGCGGCACTTTCCAGATCAACCGGCGCATTAATTTTTTGCGCAAATCACTGCTGTCCAAATTCGTTTCAACCTCTTTCAGCAGGTCTACAATCGGCCAGTTTATTTGAAACTGTTGCAGTTTTGAAAAACGAGACCTTCCGAATTTCCTCTCCCTTGACGGGAGAGGATAAAGGTGAGGGTGCCGAATGGATTTTTCCCCTCATCCTAGCCTTCTCCCGCAAGAGACTGTGTCGCAATTCACTCGGAGCCCTTCGACACGCTCAGGGCGAACGGATAAGTAGTTGAATTCGCGATCGAGCAATACCGTTCGTGGTGAGGTTCTCGAACCATGAACGGTATTGCGACACA
>CAYZJE010000092.1:0-10388 GCA_964478485.1 uncultured Syntrophobacter sp.
GGCTGACGGATCGGTCTGGGGATCGGTGCGGACTTTTCCCGGCGCCGTCGTGCGCATTGCCCCGGGAGCCAATCCCGCGGAGACGGCGCTAGCCGAGATCTACAACGTGCCACTGCCGGGGTTCGGCATTCGCGGCGCCGACATCGACAAGCAGGGCGTGGTATGGGCGTCGCTATCGAGCGGGCACCTCGCCAGCTTCGATAGGAGAAAATGCAACGGTCCCCTCAACGGGCCCAAGGCGACCGGCGATCACTGTCCCGAGGGCTGGTCGTTTTTTCAATATCCCGGTCCCGGCTTTCAGGGCATCGGCGAAAATAGCGCGGAGTCGAGCTATTACTCCTGGGTCGATCAGCACAACACGTTCGGCCTAGGCGAGGACGTGCCGATGTCGACTGCCAACTTACACAATGGCCTGGTCGCGCTGAAGGACGGCAAGATGATCCTGCTGCGAGTGCCGTATCCCCTCGGCTTCTACGCCAAGGGATTTGACGGACGCATCGACGATCCTAAAGCCGGCTGGAAAGGCCGTGGATTGTGGAGCTCGAGCGGCGACCGAGCGCCATGGCTGATGGAGAACGGCAAAGGCTCCAAGCCACTCGCCGTCCACTTCCAGCTCAGGCCCGATCCGTTGGCTAAATAAATAGCGGACTGGGGACCGCTAAGTTTCGATCGCATGATATTTGGCGAATCGTGTTTTCACGGTCTGCTGGTTGGAATCGATCAACTTGATCCGAACGATTCGAGAAGGGGTCTATAGACGGGGTTTTGTCATGCCGACGATCAGTGTGTTTTTTGGTATAATCATTCGCATGTTTTACCGTGACCATGGTCCGCCGCATTTTCATGCTGAATACCACGGACAAGATGCGACTTTCGATTTTGATGGACAGGTTCTCCAAGGTAAATTTGACTCTCGGACCGCGAAGATCCTTATCAGGAAGTGGGCCCGAATGCACAGAACCGAATTGAATAAGAATTGGGACAACATGCGACAACAAAGAGCGTTCATCAGGATCGAGCCGTTGAAGTAGGAGGTCAGATGCTTCCCTCAGTTACGAAAGCAAAGTACGTCAAAGACTATCTCATTGAAGTAAGATTCAATGACGGAACAAAGAAAATCATTAATTTCGAAGATTGGCTTTCCGGACCAGTTTTCAAACCATTGAAGAACAAAAACTACTTTAAGAAATTTTTCGTCGACGGGCCGACCGTCGCTTGGCCGAACGGCGCCGACATCGCGCCTGAGACGTTATATGAGGCAGCGGCCGTCGAGTTCGAATCGAAGCAGAAATTGCGTCGCGCGGGTTAGTTTAAAGGCCGTGGCTGATGGAGCGCGGCATTTGTTGGCTGGCAAAGTTTGAGTCGGTAGGCCGCTCACGAAATTACTTGAATAGCGAACGAAAAATCATGCTGATGATGCTCAGCACGATGGCGCCGAAGAAGGCAGACCAGAAACCGGCGATGTGGAAACCCGGAATGAGGGTGGCGGCGAGTTGCAGCATCAGGGCGTTGATGACCAAGAGAAACAGACCGAAGGACAAGATTGAGATTGGAAAGGTGATAATTTTCAGAATGAAGCCAATGGTCGCATTGATCAAGCCGATGATGATCGGCGCGATCACCGCTGGTCCGACGCCGCGTAACTCGATGCCTGGGAAAAGGTAGGCGACGATAGCGAGACTGGCGGCGCTAATCGCCCAGTGAAAAAACAAGCTCTGCATGATTCTCCTGATTGCCTTGATAGCAGAGCGCCGCTAAATTCACAATTGTTGATCATTATCCCCTTGTCACCAGTCGGCTAGAATGTACAATAGGCCCGTTCAAACCAGCAAAGGAGGCGTGATGGCCATGTCAAAGCAGGAACTCGAAACGATCGCTCAAGCCATGGTGGCTAAGGGTAAAGGGATACTCGCTGCCGATGAAAGCGCGGGCACGATCAAGCGGCGTTTTGATAGCATCAAGATTGAGTCGAACGAGAAAAATCGCCAAGCCTACCGTGACATGCTGCTTACGACCCGAGGGATCGAAGAAGCGATCAGCGGCGTGATCCTTTTCGATGAGACTATACGCACGGCGGCCCTCGATGGTACGCCATTTCCCCAAGTCCTATCCAAGAAGGGCATTATGCCGGGAATAAAAGTCGACAAAGGCCCGATTGACATTCCCGGTTTTCCCGGAGAAACGGTGACCGAGGGTCTGGATGGACTGCGCGCCAGAGTCAAAGAGTACAAAGATCTTGGCGCCAAGTTCGCCAAGTGGCGCGCCGTGATCACCATCGGCGACGGCATCCCAACGCGTAACTGTCTAGTAGAGAATGCCCACGCTTTAGCGCGCTACGCGGCGCTTTGCCAGGAAGGCGGCATCGTGCCGATCGTCGAGCCGGAAGTCTTGCTCGACGGCAATCACACCATCGAACGCTGCGAGGAAGTGACCGAAGCGACTTTACGCATCACCTTTTCGACCTTGCTAGAACAGCGCGTGCACCTGGAAGGCATGATTCTCAAGCCGAGCATGGTGGTCTCGGGCAAAGACAATGCGCGGCAAGCGGGCGTCGCCGAGGTTGCCGAGCGGACGATTCGTTGTTTGAAGCGGACCGTGCCCGGCGCCGTGCCTGGCATCGCATTTCTATCGGGCGGTCAGAGCGCAGTGAGCGCGACCGAGCATCTGAATGCAATGAACACCATGGGGCCGCACCCCTGGCAAGTAAGCTTCTCTTACGCCCGCGCCCTGCAAGACCCAGCGCTCAAGGCCTGGAGGGGCGAAGCCGCCAATGTCGCCGCGGCGCAAACGATCTTCTACCATCGCGCCAAGATGAACAGCGCGGCGCGCAGCGGCAGCTACACCAAGAAAATGGAAGAGGCCGCGTAGCTGTCCTTTCCTAATCGCTCCCCGAATCTTTGAAACTTGCGGGGGCCACAGGTCATTTTTGAGGACTTGTGGCCCCCGCTTGTCTTTGATATGGAACTTCGGGTCGGCTGGATGCCGAGATTCGAGGTCGAAGACGGCGCTTGCGGCGCTGAGAGTTCGTGGTATGGACATCATCGAGAAACTGGAGTCGCGCAAGGAGTGGTTGATCTGGTCGGTGGCGATTTTTATCACCGTGTCGGCGATCGGCGGCATCTTGACGCTGCATCGCTGGTCCGGCGAAAGCCATCGAATCGTCGGTCTGCTCAGCTCCGTCGAGGCTCAGGCGAACCGTTTGAGCGCGTTGGAATGGCAAGTCTTGGCGCGCCAAGACTTGATCTCGGAGCTGCGCCGGTCGCAACAGTTTGCCCGCCATCAAATGGACCGCACGTTCGCCGACATCATCAAGCTGGTCGACAACAATGATTTGCTCGAGTTGCGCATCGCTTACCGCGAATACCTGCGCGCCATCGACGAGGAGTTCCGTTTACTCGATGCCCAGCTATTCGCAGAGGCGCGCCGCGTCGACGACGAGAAGGTCAATCCACAATACGATGCTCTGATCGATGCCATCGCTCAGGCGCAAATTCGCTACGGCGCCGGATCGCGCTGGACAATTTTTTTAGTGGATATCGGCACGTCGTTAGTGCTGATCGTCGCGGCGATCTCCATCGGATTTCTTTTTTCGCGCTTCGAACAAATCCGACGGGTCAAGCAAGTTTTGTTGGCGGAGCAGAACGCGTTACGCACCAGTGAAGAACGTTTTCGCGCGTTGGTCCACAACACTTCGGATATCATCGCGATCCTCGCGCCGTTGCCGCCGACGATCCAGTTCGTCAGCGATTCGATCCGGCGCATCTTGGGCCATCGGCCGGCCGATTTGATCGGCAGCGACTTCGGTAAACTCGTCCATCCAAGTGATACATCGGCCATGCAGCGTTTTCTGGCTAACTGCGCTTACAGCAACGGCTCGACTTATATGGTGGAAGTGCGCATCCGGCGCGCTAACGGGGACTGGAGCTTGGTGGAAATGTTTGGCGACAATCGCGTGAAGCATCCGGCGATTCGCGGTATCGTCATCAATTTTCACGATGTCACGGAGCGAAAACAGGTTGAGGAATTCTTGGAGCAACGGCAAATCGAGCTCGAATTGCCGGATCGAAAACTGCACTAAATTCTAGCCAGAAATTTTTGAAATTTTCGGATGAAGAAGAGATCGGAAAGACCTGTCTCGCGCAAAGGCACCAAGGTACGGAGAAAGGTTCTTCAGGCTTGCCTGTGGAGCACGGCTCGGAGATTGCACCGCCGAGACGCGGAGGGCGCGGAGTAAAGAGTTTTTGATTAAAAAATTCTCCGAACTCTGCGAACTCTGTGCCTCTGTGGTGAATTCCTCTTCACAGGAAACCCGGAATGACCCGGAGAAATAAGTAATCATCTTTCTTTATTACCCCGCCCGCGAAGTGACTTCGTCAATTGCCCTTGGACGAAAATTTTAACGTCGGGAGTTCGCCGCATGGATTTAGAAGGAATCGGCTTTGTCATTGGCATCATCGGCGCGATCTGGCTGAAAAGCTCCATGAACCTGGCGCGCGAACGCAGAGAACAGCCTGAGCTCAAAATGATCGGCCGCGAGCCGGAGGATCCCGCGATCAGAGCGTTCATTCGGGGATTGTCACTGATCCTGCTCGGCTTGGGTTTGGAGACTTACGCGCGGCTGTTTCTCAATTAGTTAGTCCATGACGTTGATTTCGCGAGCTGATTTGACAGTTGCCTGTCGCTCGTCGTATCGTTAGCGGCAATCAGCGATGTTATCAATCCTCTGTAGTCAAAAAGGAGAACTCCCATGGCTTATGATCTGGTGATACGCGGTGGACGCGTTGTCGACGGTTCCGGCTTGCCGTCGTACGTGGCGGATGTCGGGGTTAACGAAGGCAAAGTGGTCGAGGTGGGTAAGCTCAAAGACGGCGCGGCGAAGACTATCGACGCCAGCGGCCTCGCGGTGTCGCCGGGTTTCATCGATCATCACACCCATTTGGATGCGCAGATGCTCTGGGATCCTTACGGTACCTGTGAGCCGCAACATGGAGTGACCTCCGTGGTGATGGGCAACTGCGGCTTGTCTCTGGCGCCGGTTAGGCCGGGCATCGAAGACGCCATCGTCAAAAGCTTCGTGCGCGTCGAAGCGATCCCGCGCATGGCGCTGGAACAGGGCGTCAAATGGAACTGGCATAGCTACGGCGAGTATCTCGATAATTTCGAGGGCAAGGTCGGCATAAACGTTGGCGGCTTGGTCGGTCACATCGCCGTGCGCCATCATGCCATGGGCGAAGAAGCGGTGGAGCGCAAGGCGACCGGCACGGAAGTGCAAAAGATGAAAGCCTTGGTGCTCGACGCGATGGAAGGCGGTGCCTTGGGCATGTCGACCAACCGCAACGACCGCCATATGCGCGAAGACGGCAAGCCGGTGGCGAGCCGCTTGGCAGACGACGACGAATTCTTTGCTCTCTGTGATGTGTTGGGCGAGCGCAACGCCGGCGTCATCGAAACCATCCTGGGCCGCAACAAGGTCGAACATTTTCAGTGGTACCATGAGCTGGCCAAGCGTACGCAAAGACCGATTCTGTGGCAGAGCCTGCAACATCGTTGGGCTGAGCCCAATCTGTGGCGCGAGCAATTGGCAGCGGTGGAGCCGATCTTCAAAGCCGGATATCAAGCCTATGGCTTGTCGCACACGGTGCCGTTGGTGCGCCATTTTACTTTGAAGGACTGCCAAATCTTCGACGAGTTCCCGACTTGGAAAAATTTGATGTTTCTGCCGGTGGATGTGCGCAAGCAGGCGTTCGCCGCCGCTGACACCCGGAGCAAACTCCAAGCGGAGCTTAGCGACTCGCGCCCGACCAACTTTCACAAGCGCTGGGATATCCCCAAGGTCGAGAAATGCTTCAAGCCGGAAAATCAAAAATTTGTCGGCAAGACCATCGCCGAGATGGCGGCCATGCGCAATCAAAAGCCAATTGACGCTTTCCTCGACCTCGCTCTTGACGAGAACTTGGAGGCGATTTTTTGGAACGCCAACAATGGCGGTGACTGGGACGCCATGGGTGAGATTCTGCGTAGCCCCTACGTTCTCATCGGTACTTCTGACGCCGGCGCCCATGTGTTGTTCGGCGCCGATTTTGGCTATGGCACGATTCTCTTGGGCCTCTGGGTGCGCGAGCGCCAGGTGATGAGTTTGGAGCAGGCGATTCACAAACTGACTTTTCATCCGGCATCGATTTTCGGCTTACCAGGCCGCGGCCTGTTGCGGCCGGGGTACGCCGCTGACATCACGATCTTCGATCCCAAGACGGTCCATGCCGAGGAGCCGGAGTGGGCGACCGATTTTCCCGCCAACACCAAGCGGATGATTCAAAAATCAATTGGCTTGCATTACACCATCGTCAACGGCACCGTGATCAACGATCGGGGGCGCATGACCGGCGATCTGCCGGGGCAGGTAATGCGCGGGCCGCTCTACCGTCAACATAAGGCGGCGGCGTAAACGATGGGAGTGAGCTACATTCCCGTCGCCCACGTTGGTGAACTAAACCCAGGTGTCATGAAAGAGGTCGACCTCGGCGGACGCCCAGTGCTCTTGGCGTTCGTCGAGGGGAAATACTTCTGCTTCTCGCGGCAATGTCCTCACGAGGAAGCCGATCTCAAAGAGGCCGGGCAGTTTCTCGCCGGCGGGCAAATCCGTTGCAACAACCATAGCTACTGCTTCGATTTGAAGTCCGGCGAATGCAGTCTGCCCAAGGGCGGCGCGCCGCTGACGGTTCTGCCCACCGAGGAACGGGGCGAAGAGGTTTACGTTCGTCTCGAATGGTAAAAGCTCCACGCAGCGCCGACTTTATTTCAATTCCTCGGCGAAAGACATTTCTTTCCAGAGAGGTTGTCCTATCAGGTTGCTGAAAAACCCTCTCGGAGTCCTTCGACAGGCTCAGGACGAACGGAAAGGAGATGAAAATGATTGAAATAAATCCGTTCATGCTGAGCGTGTCGAAGCATGTTCCACTTTTTTTCAGCAACCTGCTCTGCCTCATCGTGAGCTGTCGCATGGGGAAATCACTCGCCCAGTTATATGTGTTGCAAGTGTTGCTTTCTGCCGGGCTCCTAACCGGAAGCTTCGATCTTTGGGCCCAAGAAAAAAGCTTTTTGTGGAAAGCGGAGTCGGGCAAAGGGACTGTTTATCTTCTCGGTTCGATCCATATGCTCAAGCGAGAAGATATGGCTCTCAAGACGATCATCGACGAAACTTTCAACAAGGCCAAACGGTTGGTCTTCGAGGTCGACCTGCTGAATGAGAGTCCGGAAAAGATGCAGAAACTGATTCTGCAAAAAGGCATCAATCTGGACGGCAAGATGCTACAGCAAAAAGTCTCGCGCGAGACTTTCCAATGGGCGACGATCTGGGCGAACGAGCTGGGCATCGATATCAAGACGTTAACGCCGCTCAAACCCTGGTTGGCCGGCTTGACGATGACGGTCCTGCATTTGCAGAAGCTTGGTTACGACCCCAACTCCGGCGTCGATCGCCAGTTGGCCCGCCGCGCGCAGTTGGCGAATAAGCCGGTCAGTGGGTTGGAAAGCGTCGAGTCGCAATTCGATCTTTTGGATCAGTTGCCCGCCGGATTACAAGAGATGATGTTGCGTTATTCGATCAGTGAAATTGAACAGATCAACAAAATGGTTGAGAGCCTCGTGCGCGTCTGGCGCGACGGTGATGTTGCCGCGGCGGAGAAATTGTTCTTAGAAAGCATGGCGGCGTATCCTGAACTGCGCGAGAAACTGCTCGATGAACGTAACCGCAACTGGCTACCGCAGATCGAAAAATTCATTGACAGCGGTGAAGACACATTGGTGGTGGTCGGGGCGGCCCATTTGGTCGGCAAGAACGGTGTTATTGAGTTGCTCAAAGGACGCGGCTATAGATTGGAGCAGATGTGATGGCGCAAGAAAAAACCAAGGTGCAATCGATTCGAGTGGCGGACTGGATGAGCGAAGGTGTGTTGGCGGTCGAGATCTTTGACAGTATCGCCGTCGCCCGCCAGCTGATAGCCAAGCATCGGGTGAATCAGTTGCCGGTGCTCGACGAGGATCGCTTGATCGGCATCGTTACCGATCGCGATATTCGCGACGCCTATCCGACCAGCATGATGATCAACCACGCCAAAGCGATCGACCAGTTCGCCGAAAAGATCACCGTCGAGGAAGTCATGAGCCGCGACATCTTTGTCGTGCGGCCGGAAACGCCGCTGGTGCAGGCGGTTAGTCTGCTGCGCAAGCATCGCATCGGTTCCTTGCCGGTGGTCAAAAACCAGCAACTGGTGGGCATTATTACGCGCAGCGATATTCTTGATTTCGTTTTAAGCGCTACCGGCCGGCGCGCAAAGCGGGGGGCGGGACCGGAAAGACCAAAGAAAGGCATTCGGAATATCTCTCGCAAAGGCGCTAAGGCGCAAAGGTGACGGGCCGAGGCCCGTCATCCCGAGCGAATGCGAGGGATCTGAGAAAGATTTCTCCCGGAGCTTGTCCTGAGCTTTGTCGAAGGGGTCGAAATGACAAGGAGTCTCGCGCTCCGAACTTTGCGTCTTTGCGAGAAAATATCCGATCCGAATAAGGAAACCGTTCCATGCCTTCGTTCGATATCGTCAGCCGCATCGACATGCAGGAGGTCGACAATGCCGTCAACATCACGACCAAGACCATACTGACGCGCTACGATTTCCGCGGATCGAAAACCGAGATC
Organism: uncultured Syntrophobacter sp.; assembly: GCA_964478485.1. Classification (GTDB taxonomy): domain Bacteria; phylum Desulfobacterota; class Binatia; order UBA9968; family UBA9968; genus DP-20. The sequence goes on from CAYZJE010000092.1 coordinate 8,693, forward strand.
AGCTTGGACAAGAAAGAGAAAAAGATCGCTGTGACCACTGAAGACGACATGAAGATGCGCGCGATCCAGGACACGCTGATCGAAAATCTGGTCAAACGGAAAGTTGACCGTCGGTGTTTAGATCCCAAGGGCACGGAGCCCGCGGCCCACGGCATGCTGCGGCGCGAGATCGCGATTAAAGAGGGTGTCGATTCGGATAACGCGCGCAGTATCGTTAAAATGATCAAAGACAAGAAGCTCAAGGTGCAAGCGGCGATTCAAGACGGTCAAGTGCGCGTGACCGGAAAAAAAATCGATGACTTGCAGGAAGTGATCCAGATGCTGCGCAGTGCGAAGATCGAGATTCCGTTGCAGTTCATCAACATGCAGAGCCGATGAATTACCCAGCCCGGATTATTCACGCCAAGTAGCGATCGAGGTGTAACCCTTCCGGAGCGATGGCAAAGCAGTTGTGCCTTGAAGCCGCGAACGACCGAGTGAATCATGCAATTACCAGTGAAAAGTTCAAACATTTTGCCGAGCGGCGAACCATACGATGAAACATTGGCGCTGATGCCATCGCTCCTACAGGGTCACCCCTCGATCGACACAATGTCAGCGGTTTTCCTCGGAGCGTGAACAATCCGGGCCAGCGCCTTTGGTTTAGTTGGAGACAATCATGGAGAAGATCAAAAAATCGGATGACGAGTGGAAGCGGCAACTGACCGACGAGCAATTCCACGTCGCCCGTAAGAAGGGCACGGAGCGGGCGTTTACCGGCCAGTACTGGGACAATCACGAACCGGGCATGTACCGCTGCATTTGCTGCGGCAACGAGCTGTTCAGTTCGGAGACCAAATTCGATTCGGGCACCGGTTGGCCGAGTTTCTGGGCGCCGATCGCGAAGGAGAATGTCGAGGCCGAAGGCGACAACAGCTACGGCATGCGGCGCACCGAAGCGATGTGCAGCAAATGCGACGCGCACCTCGGCCATGTTTTCGAAGACGGCCCTAAACCGACGAACCTGCGCTATTGCATCAACTCCGCGTCGCTCAAGTTCGAGAAGAATAAATAGCAGGCCGGCAAAAAATAGGTGGAACATGCTTCGACAAGCTCAGCATGAACGGAATTGCTTCAATCATTTGAAGCTCCTCTCCGTTCGTCCTGAGCTTGTCGAAGGATTCCGAGAGATTTTCTCAAAAACCTGGTAGCGCTTGTGACCCGTATCGCATTTCAGGATCAAGGCTCGGTGCATCATTGCCATGGCTGCGGCGCAGCCAACGACAAGGGGCTACGGCTAAAGAGCTACTGGGACGGCGATGAGTCGATCGCGGCTTGGCGGGCCGAGCCGCATCACTGCGGCGGAACTAAGGAGAATCTTAACGGCGGTATTATCGCCTCGCTGATCGATTGCCATAGCTTGAATCTCGCCATCGCCAATGCTTATCGTCTTGAGGCGCGCCCCATCGGCAGCGCGCCGCGCATTGGTTACGTCACGGCGAACATGAACGTTTCCTATCTCAAGCCAACGCCGCTCAACGAAACGATTCAATTGCGCGCGCGCATTGCTAGAATTGAAGGGCGCAAGGCGTGGGTCAGTTGCACGCTCAGCGCGGCGGGGGAGATTTGTGCAACGGGCGAAGTGTTGGGCGTGCGGGTGGAATGGGAATAAACTTCTGGGAACTGGAGTGATGGAGTAATGGAATGTTGGAGTGGT
>CAYZJE010000093.1:0-8711 GCA_964478485.1 uncultured Syntrophobacter sp.
GGAAGCAGCCAATGTTCGCCATCGAGCTCGACATTGAAACGGCCGCCGAGATAGCGCGGATCGCCCAGGGCACTGGCAATGTCGGCAAATGCCGTCGGCGGCAAGCGCGTGTCGGCATGAAGAAATAGCAAAACGTCTCCGCTCGCCTCGCCGGCACCGCGATTCATTTGCCGCGCTCGGCCACGCTCCGATACCATGACTTTTACTTGAAATCGTGCCGCAATCTCCCGCGTCCGATCCGAGCTGCCGCCGTCGACGATAATTATTTCGTACGGCGCTAGCGCTTGCAGCGCGTCAAGTGTCGCCGCGATGCTTTTCTCTTCGTTGAGAACTGGCACGATAACCGAGATGTTCATTGCGGCTGATTTTGTCCGCCGAATCCGCTGGTGGAGATGGCGCGGACTACCTCCGCCACTCCAACCATTTTACGAAAACCTTCTGCACCGTCGGCGTCAGCTTGGTGCGCATGTAAGCGTCGCCGATCTTGCGCAACGCCTCGGCCTGGGTCGGATAGGAATGAATCGTCGACGACAGCACGGCGACGCTCTGCTTTGCCGTGATCGCCAGCGTCAATTCGCCGAGCATCTCGCCGCCGTGGCGCGCGACGATCGTGCCGCCGAGAATTTTGCCAGTTTTCCGATTGTAGTGCACTCGCGCGAACCCATCAGTCTCGCCGTCGAGAATCGCCCGGTCGACGTCGCCGAGCGATTGCGTGATTGTCGCGACAGCACAGCCGGCAGCCTGCGCGTCTTTTTCATAATAACCCACATGAGCGATCTCCGGATCGGTGTAGGTACACCAGGGCATGACCAGGTCGGTCACTTTGCGCCGCGCCATAAATAAAGCATTGGCGATCACGATGCGCGCCATGGCATCAGCGGCGTGGGTAAACTGATAGCGCGAGCAGATGTCGCCGGCGGCGAAAATTTTCCCATTGGACGTGCGCAATCTCTCATCGACATCGACGCCGCGCAGTCCATAACGAACCCCCGCTGCGTCCAAGCCGAGATTTTCCAAATTGGGCGTGCGCCCAACCGAAACGAGAATCGCATCGCAAGCGAGCTCCATAGACTTGTCACCGACGGTGAAGGCCAGACTCTTCGCCCCGTTCTGACTTGACGCACGCTGAATCTTCGCGCTTGTAATAATCTTCACGCCGTCCGCTTCAATCTGCTTGCGCACGATCGCCGCCGCGTCGCGATCTTCTCTAGGGAGAATCTCCGCGCCGTCGGTCATGAGCGTCACCGCGCTGCCGAAGCGTTGAAAACTCTGCCCCAGCTCGCAGCCGATCGGCCCGGCGCCGATCACCGCCAAACGGCGCGGCAGCTCGGTTAAAGTGAAAATAGTTTCGTTGGTGTAAAAACCGGTTTCCTTCAGCCCAGGAATCGGCGGCTCCGCCGCCCGCGCGCCGGTGGCGATCACGGCGCGATCGAACTTCAGCCGTTTGCCGTCGACTTCGACGGCGCTCTTTCCGACGAATCGCCCGTCGCCGATGAACACATTGACGCCGAGTTTGCTGAAACGTTCTACCGAATCGTGCTGGCTGATGCCGGCGCGCAGTTTGCGCATGCGCTCCATCGCCGCGGCAAAGCCGATCTCAGGTTGAGCAATATGTCGAATGCCGAACTCCGCGCCGCCACGCGCGTCATAAGCCGCGCGCCCGGCGCGAATGATTGCTTTCGACGGCACGCAACCGACGTTGAGACAATCGCCGCCCATCAGATTCCGTTCGATCAACGCGACCTTGGCGCCGAGTCCCGCAGCGCCGGCGGCGCTCACCAAACCCGCCGTGCCGGCGCCGATGACGACTAAATTATATTTGCCCGCCGGTGTTGGATTGATTCGTTTCGCAGGATGGCAGTTCTCGATCAACTGCCGATCATGCGCGTCGTCGACCAACATCATTTTATCGAACGTCGTCGGCCGATGATTGGCGTCCAAGCGCGCCATGCCCGCCGCGACGCTGCCTTCTTGTTGCAGCTCCGCGTCGCGCAAAGCCTTGCGCGCGACGCGCGTGACGATCACGACAACCGCGACCGTTGCCAGTAGACCGACGTATTTAAGAATCTGCTGGTAGAAACCGGCAGAGGCGTCAACCTGCCCGGCGATGGCGTCGCGCGCGGCGGCGCCGATGTAGACAAAAAGAAAAGTCGCCGGCAGCATGCCGAGCAGATTCGCCAGCACGTAAGCGCCCGCCCGCACCGCGGTGAGACCGAGGAGATAATTCAGCAGCACGAACGGAAAAACCGGGCTTAAGCGCGTCAGCAGAACCATCTTGAAACCCTGCTTGCCGATCGCTTGATCGAGGGAGCGAAACTTCGCGTTGCCATTGGCCCAGCTCGTGACCTTTTCCCGCAGCAACGATCGCGCCAGCAGAAAAGCACAAAGCGCTCCCAAATTCGCGCCCAGCACCACGACGATGAAGCCGGTCTGCAAACCGAAGAGAGTTCCTGACCCAATAGTTATTGCGCTGCCAGGAACGAAAAGTACGGTGCAAAGAACATAAGCTAACACAACGACGGCCGGCCCGATGGCGCCGAGAGATTGCACATAGCCCTCGAACTGCATAAACCAAGCGCGCACCGGAAGGAAAAGAAAACCGACAAACAGCGCTGCGAGCCCCAACACAATGAGAAAAGCTTTGCTTCTTTTCATGACGGTCGTTAGATGTAAGACGCCTTTGTTGAGTTGCGAGGTCACTCCGTCGAAGATAAAAGTCTAGTGGGACTAACAAATAATCTCAGATTAACGCGCCGCCGCAACTGCTGCCGGCCCCGGCGGTGCACGCGTAACAGTGATCACCGACGGTGATCGCCGGCTTGGCAAGCTGATCGAGTGTCAGCGATGAAATATGCAAACGTTCGCCGCCGTCATTGCTAATCGGCAAATCGAGCATTTGATTAAAATCGCAATCATAGACCCAACCGTCCCAGCCGATGCTGATCAAATTGCGGCACATCACTTGATCGACCGTACCGGCGTTGAAGTTGGCTTCGAGCAACTCCGTATAGTGATCGTACTCGCCGCGCAGCTTGAGATGCGTCGCATAGCGCGTGATCGGCATGTTCGTGAGGCAGAACAAACGATTGAACTCGATGCCGAACTGTTGGCGCAGTATGCGTCTGTAATCCTGCTCCAGCTTCTCCTGCGGCGGCGGCAAGTGCGGACCGACCGGGTTGTAAACCAGATTCAACGTCAAGCTGCTCTCCGGCTTGCCGTAACCCAGCTGGTTAAAAATTTGCAGCGCGCGAATGCTGCCGTCAAAGGTCCCTTTGCCGCGCTGCTTGTCGACGTTCTCGATCGAATGGCAAGGCAGCGAACAGACTAGCTCGACTTGATGGCGGCGAAAAAACTCCGGCAGATAATCCTTGCCCGGCTCGAAGATCACCGTCAGGTTGCAGCGGTCCATCACGTGGCGTCCGAGGCGCCGCGCGGATTCGACTAAGTAGTCGAAATCGGCATGCAACTCCGGCGCGCCGCCGGTAATATCGAGGTTCGGAATGCTAGTCGCGGCGAGAAAGCGCAACACCGCGTCGACATTCTCCCGGCTCATCATCTCCGTCCGTGTCGGCCCCGCCTCGACATGGCAGTGAATGCAAGCCAGATTGCAGTAACGCCCCAAATTGACCTGCAAGGCATCGATGGCACGGCGCTTAAGGCCGTTGCCGTTCAGATGCAGTCTGTGAGCGAAAGGTTGCATGGCAGTGTCAGAAAAAGTTTGCGGTTCGATTCTTACCTCCTCTCCCTCTGGGAGAGGACTGAGGTGAGGGCGCATTGTTTCCCGCTACGGGCAGCAATTTGAATCCGGCCCGCACACGGCGCCGGAAACTTTCGTCACGTTGTACTCCAATCCCTTGGTCTCGCGCGGATGGCGCTTGTGATCGCGCGAGCAATCGAAGACTCCCGCGTTCTCAATCACAACCTCTTCGCGCGGCGGAAGCAAAATGAATTGCCCAGCGTAGGGCGCCTGCGCATAAAGCTTAAAAGTCTTGTCGCACACCGCCATGCGCGCGCCGCGCTCCAAGGTATGGCCATCATCGTCGATAACTTGTTTCCACGGGCCGCGGTAGATCACCGCGTGATTGCGCTCGATGCAGGGACCTTCTTTGCCTTTGTACGCGATCACCGTCACGGCGCGAAACTCGATGCCTTCGACCGTTTGGTAAGCTTCCGCGCGCAGTTCTTCGATTTGAATGCCGTGAAACTTGGCGTCTTCGAAGGCGCGCAAGAAGCCCTCTTCTTGGAATGCCCCGGAGACGCAGGCGCTCCAAAGCTCGGGGTCGTTGGCCAAATGCTCTGGCACGGCTTCGTCGCTGACGATATCGGAAATGGCGATCCGCCCGCCGCGCTTGAGCACGCGGTACATCTCGGCGAACAACTGGTGCTTGTCTTCCGGCCGAACTAAATTGAGCACGCAGTTGGACACGATCACGTCAATCGACTCGTCGGCAATCAGCGGCTGCTCGCGGCGGATTGAATTTTCGAAATCTTCCAGCTTGGCCAAATCGCTGACCGACATTATAGGATTTTGTTTGAGATAATTATCGACCAATTCCAAGTCGGTACGTAAGTCTTGGATTTTGCCACGCTTGAAATCGACATTGTGATAGCCGAGCCGGTCACCGATCGATTGCTGATACTTGCGCGCCAGCCCGAGCATCGGCGGATTGAAGTCGACGCCGATCACTTTTCCCTTCGGGCCGACGATCTGCGCGATGATGTAACAAGCCTTGCCGCTGCCGGAACCTAGATCGAGAACCGTTTCACCTTCGCGGATATATCGCGACGGGTCGCCGCAGCCATAATCTTTCTCGACGATCTCGTCCGGGATCACTCTCAACAACACTTTGTCGTAGCCCACCGGCAGGCACAGGCAAGATTCGACTTCTTGCGCGGCGTCGCCGTAGCGCCGTAAGACCGCCGCTTCAAGGTTAGTGACCTGTCCATTACCGTTGGCGGCGTTTGAAATTTCCGTTTCCATAATCCCCTCGCGATCCAGTGCTAGCTTGCGCGATTCCGAGAAGATCATCTTCAAAGAACCGGCGCAAGATGAAAAATCGGCACAACTACGCATCGATGCCGATGAGATGATTTGTTAACGAATAAAGTTGCGGAAAAGTTCCGCGCGGTGCGCGACTCGATGCGGCGGGGATGAGCGGGGACTCCTCACCCTAACCCTTTACCCTTCACCGTCTCTTACCCTTTTCCGCCTTACGCCGGCTCGTCCGCCATCATCAAATACGCTTCGATAAACTGATCGAGATCGCCGTCGAGCACGCCGTCGGCGTTGCCGACTTCGACGTTGGTGCGGTGGTCTTTGACCAGGCGGTAGGGAGCGAGCACGTAGGAGCGGATCTGGCTGCCCCAGGCGATGTCTTTCTTGGTTTTGTGGTAGCTCTCCATTTTTTCTTTTTGCTTGGCCAGCTCCAGGTCGTAGAGCCGCGATTTGAGAATCTTCATCGCCATCGCCCGGTTTTTATGCTGCGAGCGTTCGTTTTGGCAGGCAACCACAATATTGGTCGGCAGATGGGTCAGGCGCACCGCCGAATCGGTTTTGTTGACATGCTGGCCGCCGGCGCCGCTGGAGCGGTAAGTGTCGACGCGCAGATCGTCGTCGTTGATTTCGATTTTAATATCGTCGTCGACCTCCGGATAAACAAACACCGAAGCAAATGAAGTGTGGCGTCTGGAATTGGCATCGAACGGTGAGATACGTACCAAGCGATGGATGCCGGCTTCGGCTTTTAAGTACCCGTAAGCGTAGTCGCCCTCGACGTTAAAAGTAACGCTTTTGACCCCCGCTTCTTCGCCCGGCTGATAGTCGAGAATCTCTTTGCGGTAACCACGCCGGTCGCACCAGCGCAGATACATGCGGAGAAGAATCTCCGCCCAGTCCTGCGCCTCGGTGCCGCCGGCGCCCGGATGAAGCGTGACGATGGCATTGCGCCGGTCATCCGGCCCGCCGAGCAACTGCGTGAGCTCGGTCTGCGCCATCTCTTTGGCGACCACCGCGACTTTGCCGGCCGCTTCGCCGAGCGCTTCTTCGCTCTTCTCGTCTTTGGCGACATCGAGAAAAAACCGCGCCTCTTCAAGATCGGCGTGATGTTTTTCCCAACTATCGAGAACGTTTTTGAGGGTAGACTGTTCTTTGATTATGGTTTGGGCTTTGTCGGCGTCGTTCCAAAAGTCCGGCTGCGCGGTAATTTGGTTCAGCTCCTCGACGCGCTTCTGCTTGTTGTCAACGTCAAAGCCGCCTCCGCAACTGTTCAAGCCGTGCTTCGAGGTGGGTAAGTTGTTCTGAAGTTTCTTCTAACATTTCTTTTGTTCTCTTGGATATTTAGATTCTCGCTCGCTGCGCTCCCGGTGCGCAATAAACGAAGCCCCTTCGCGGGCGGGGTTTTGACCCCGCCACCAATTAAAATGATTGCAAAGGGGATGCTCGCCCCCTTTGGAAACCCCATTTAAAGGTTCCACGCTGCGAGCAGCGTGGCCAACTCGAAATAACCGCATCGCCGACGCGGTTAAGCCGCCAAGCAAGAGCGGTCGGCTTAAACCGCTCGATGGCCCGCAAACATCGGCGCATGATAATTATACCTTCAATATCCCTAGGTCACAAAGCTGGCGGGCCATTTTCTTTTCCATGCGCGTCATGATTCGAGCGTCCTTGGCCGAGCGTTCATGATCGTAACCCAACAGGTGCACGATGCCATGAATGAGCAACGTCGCGATTTCCTGATCCAACGTGCGCTGCTGTTCCTTCGCCTGTTCGGCGGCCTTATCGACGGATATGATCACGTCGCCCAGCAGCGGCGTCTCCCTCGGCAGGTTTTTCGCCGCGGGAAAAGACAGCACGTCGGTGGGGTAGTCCTTATGGCGGTAGCGCGCGTTGAGTTTTTGCATCTCGGCGTTGCCGACGAGCGCCAAGCTCAGCTCGGCCTCTTCCCGCTTGGCCAACTGGAGCAGCGCCAGCGCGACTAGCTTGAGCCTACGGCTGGAAATCTTTCTCCCGGCGGCGCGCCGGACCAACTCCACTGGCATCGCTGGAGAGTAACGTTTCCGCCGGACAGTTGCGAATCGTAGGGGCGACCGCACGTTGTAAATCGGCTGATTAGGAGGCGATCGGTTCGTTCAGGTTGTGGAGCCAAGCGAAGTCGAGAAAACCCTCGCGATTGCGATTCTGAGCCGGATTAATTGACTTGGCTTAGTTGATTTGCTAGGAGAATTGAAGTCTTACTCTAGGAGGAATGAGATGACCTATATCATTGCTGAACCTTGCATCGACGTAAAGGATACCGCTTGTGTGGATGTCTGTCCGGTGGACTGCATTCATCCGACAAAAAATGAGGCGGAAGAATTCGACAAAGAAAAGAAACTCTATATCGATCCTGAAGAATGCATCGACTGTGGGGCTTGCGAGCCGGTCTGCCCCGTGGAGGCGATCTTCGAAGAAGCGGCGACTCCCGACAAGTGGAAACAATTTATTCAGATCGACGCCGACTGGTTCAAGGCGAAAAAAGGCTAACCACCCATCTGCAATCGTGAAGCTTTACCAAGGGCTGAGGAATTATCCTCGGCCCTTCGTGTTTTTGCCGGCTTGACTCAACTCCATCAACCGTTATACGCAATCCATAGGAGGACTGCCCATGGTTCTGGTTTTAAAAAACCATCAGATGGAAAACTTGCTGCCGATGTCTGAGGAAATCGCCGCCATCGAGCACGCCTTTGTTGAACTCGGGCAAGGCAAAGCGATGAATGCGCCGCGCGCGCGGCTGCGCACGCCGTGGAAGGAAGAAGGCGGCCAGTACTATTTCAACAACATCATGGGCCTGGTGCCGGGCGTGAAGTCGATGGCGCTGCGCATCGACTCGAGCTTCTCCAAAGAAATCTCAGTTGACGGTAGCAAACGGCGCGTTTATCCCGGCGATTTCATCGGCCTCGTCATGCTCTTCGACATGGATAGCTGCAACATTCTCGCGATCATGGACGATCACAATATCTCCACCATGCGCGTCGGCGCCACCAGCGCCGTGGCAAGCAAATATCTCGCGCGCAAAGACGCCAAAGTCATGGGGCTTCTGGGCTCCGGCGAGCAGGCCAAGACCCAAGTGACGGCACACGCCTGCGTGCGCCAGTTGACCAAGGTCAAAGTTTTCAGCCCGACCAAAGCCAACCGCGAGAAATTCGCCAAAGAGATGAGTGCACAAACCGGCATCGAAGTCGTGCCGGTAAGCTCCGCCGAAGAAGCGATCCGCGGTAGCGATATCGTCACCGCGGCAACCAATACGGTCGATCCGGTCATCCAAGGCAAATGGGTGGAGCCCGGCATGCATTTGAACAGCATCGTCGGCGGCGATGGTTTTCTGCCGCGCAAAGAACTTGACGACGAAGCAGTGATTAAGTCCAACCTCATCGTCGTCGGCTACAAGCCGCAAATTTTTCTCGACAAGCAGGCGGAATTTCATGATCGCCTGGAACGCGGCATCGTCAAGGCGGAAGACCTGCATGAACTGGGCGAATTGCTCAACGGCAAATGCCGCGGCCGCCAGGACGACAAAGAAATCACCTTCTTCAAAAACAACACCGGCATGGGCATCCAGTTCGCGGCCACGGCACACTTGATGTATGAAAAGGCAAAAGCAAAAGGCATTGGCACTGAATTGCCGCTCGAACTGTTCATGACCCGGCGCGGCGACAAGTTATTCTCGCCGTGA
>CAYZJE010000094.1:0-2745 GCA_964478485.1 uncultured Syntrophobacter sp.
CTGGTGCTTTATCACAGCACCGGCATCGAGGACACGCTGCAAATTATCGATCTGTTTCGCAAACGGTACCCATTCCTACTGGTCGAGAACCATCGATTGAACAGCCCGAAGTTAATGCAGAGGATCGTCAGCGAGGTGCGCGCAGGACGCAATTTGGCGGATGCCTACGTGATCAGTGGCGCAGAGACCTGGCTGGTCAAGGACATGGGATTTTTGGCCCCCTATGCCTCACCGGAGCGATCAAGAATCCGACCGTCGCTGATGGATCGCGAGGGTTATTGGACCGGCATACTGTGGAATCTCGGCGTCTTGGGCTATAACACGCGGATGGTGACGGCAGATTCGGTTCCGAAGCGCTGGGAAGATTTATTGCAGCCGCGATGGAAAGGACTCATCGGTTTAGAAGCAGAGGACATGACCTGGTACATATTCATGCTGAAGCTGATGGGGAATCAGAACGGCAAGGCGTTCATGGCGCAACTGGCGCGCCAGCAGCCCCAGCTGCGCAGCGGCTATAACCTGGTTGCTTCGCTCTTGGTCGCCGGCGAATTCGCTTTGGTGCCGACCGCCCGCGTGCACCGGGTTGAACAGGCAAAAAAAGACGGCGCGCCGGTCGATTGGACTGCGATCGAACCGTTGGCGCCCGAACCGCCGGTTTGTGTCAGCTTGCCGAAGAACGCACCGCGCCCCAACGCCGGAAAATTGTTTATCGATTTCATTCTCTCGCGGCCTGCTCAAGAACTGCTCTACCAGCTCAAAAGAATCCCCAGTCGAATCGATGCGCCCCAACCGGTCCCACGGCTCGCGCAGGTCAAGCTTATGAGTGTTGAGTTCGATAAAGAAATCGCCAACTTCACCCGTTACGCCAAGGAGTACCGGGACATCTTCGGCGTGCCATGACGGCGGCGAGCGTCAATTTTGATGAGGTTCTTCCGGGTTTCTTGTGAAGAAGTATTCACCACAGAGGCGCAGAGTTCGCAGAGTTCGGAGTATTTTTTATCAAAAACTGTTTACTCCGTGTTCTCCGCGCCGCCGCGGTGCACTCTCCGATTCCTAGTTCACACAAAAGCCTGAAGAACGTTCAATGAAAATAAGGGTTAAACTTTAGGGGAGCTAGCGATGAAACCGAATATGCTCGAATATACCCATGAAGAAGTTGCTCAGCTTGCCGACGATCAGTTGGAGGCTGAATGGAAGCTGTACATGGCCTTTTCCAACCAGCGACAGCGCCTGCGCGAGGAGGTCCAACGAATGATGCGCAAGAAATCTGTTGCGCCATGCGTCAAGCCTGAAGAAATTCCTGAAGGCGGCATGAGGGCGACAAAAATGGCAACGAGGGAAGTTCTCTTGGCGAAAGTGGCGGGACAGATTTACGCCATCGATAACGCTTGCGGTCATTCAGGCTATCCGCTCGACAGGGGGAGCTTGGACGGGTTCGTAGTGACCTGCCGTTGGCACGATGCCCAATTTGACCTGCGCAGCGGAGCGGTGCTCGCCGTGGGACGCGAGATGAAGCCGATCAAGCGGTTTCGCGTTGAGCGTGCCGATGACGGTGCGGTCAGAATTGGGGATGAATTATGAAGACAGCAACCAGGGCCGAGTTGGGAAAGTTCAGTTTCGACGAGTTGAGCGAGCTAGCCGCCGAGCTGGCGGAAGAAGACGAAGAGATTAAAAAGGTCCGACACTATTTTATCGACGAGTTCTGGACGCGCATGCCGGATAAAGCAGTTACACCCGGCGATCTCGGCGAGGGGGAGCTGATGGGCGCGTCATTGGATGGCCGCCCAATTTTATTGGCCAAGGTCCAAGGAGAAATTTTCGCCCTCAGCAATAAATGCCCCCACCGCGGTTTTCCAATTCATCATAACGGCAAGTTGGATGGCTACGAGATCACCTGCGCTTATCATGGCGGCCAGTTCGATATCCGGACGGGCGCCTGTGTTAAACACCCAACCGAAACCTTCCCGTGCGAACGTTTCCTGGCTCAAACCGGCGCCGATGGGACGATCGTTTGCGAAGCGATCAAAGAAAAGGGTTGAGTTTCAAAAAATGTCGCGGTTTTCCCGTGACCATGAATAATCCTGGCTAGGAAGTCTGCTGCCGCTCTTTCTCCACTCGTGCCATGAACTTCGGCGACAGCTCGCGCAGCCGCTCGTCGGTCATGCGACCACTCCGAGTCATATAATCGTAAGCTAGTTCCCAGGGCTTTAACTGCATTTTTTCCGGCAGGCGCTCGTACCAGTAGGAACTGGCGGTGGCGGCGGCGACGATTTTTTCGACGATTGGCCGCCGTTCGCGCTCGAAGCAATTTAGCGCGCCCGGCACATCCGTGCCCGCTTCGCCGAAGGCGCGATCGAGCGCGATAGCGTCTTCGAAGGCGAGCCGAGTGCCCGAGCCGATGGAAAAATGCACGGTGCGTTGGGCGTCGCCCAACAGCACGCAGTTGCCAACGGACCATCGGTTGGTGACGAGCAATGGAAATTGGCGCCAGATCGATTTGTTCGACACCAGCGTATGGCCGCCTAGATCGCGCGCGAAAACCCGCTCGCAATAAGCGCGGCTCGCTTCATCGGATCTTTGATCCAATCCGGCGCGGCGCCAGGTAGCCTCGTCGCATTCGACGACGAAGGTGCTCATGGCCGGGCTATGGCGATAGTGGTGCGCGACAAAATGGCCGTCTTGGTTGGCGCGGAAGGTTAAGCTCAGACACTCGAACAGCTGTGTGGTGCCGTACCAAGCGAAGCG
>CAYZJE010000095.1:0-53707 GCA_964478485.1 uncultured Syntrophobacter sp.
TTTGCGGGAGTCATTTCTTATTCTCCTGCTTGGGCGGCAAGATTCCCTGCGGGCGAAAGATCATCATGAGAATCAGAATCAAGCCGAACACCATGCGCTCGTACTTCGCCGGCTCGAACTGCGCCGGCAGATTGGCCAGCGGCAAGTCGCCCAAGAAAGGCAGCGTCAGCACCGCCCCCGATTGGCGCAAGCCGTTGAGCCACAGCGACAAACCTTTGAGCAGTTGTAAGTTAAGAATCGTCACGCCGGTGGCGCCGAGGATGGCGCCGGGGACCGAGCCCATGCCGCCGAGGATGACCATGGCGAGCACGCCGATGGATTCCATGAAAGTGAAGCTTTCAGGGTTGATAAATACTTGCTTGGCGGCGAACAAGACGCCGACGGCGGAAGCAAACGAGGCGCCGACGGCGAAACCTAAAAGTTTCATGCGCACCACCGGCACACCCATGGCGATGGCGGCGATCTCGTCTTCGCGGATCGCTTTCCAGGCCCGCCCGACATGCGAGTTTTCCAGACGTCGAGTAACCAAGATAATGAAAAATACCATCACCAGCACGAGAAAGTAAAAGTACAGCGGATAGAGCGCCGCGTCGGCGATCTCCAGGCCGAAGTATTCCAGCAGCGGCTTAAAGAACAGCGGCGGCTTGGCGATCGGCGTGATGCCGCGGGGACCGTTTGTTAAGTTAATCGGCTTGTCGAGATTATTCGCTAGCGCGCGCACTACTTCGGCGAAGCCGAGGGTGACGATGGCGAGATAATCGCCGCGCAGACGTAATACCGGTAAACCCAGCAAAGCGCCGGTCAACGCGCCGACGACAATACTGAGAAGCAAAAAAACAAAAAACCAATTGGGCGAAAGCGGAAACAGCCCGCCGGCAATAAATTGATTAGCGTGCGGCGAGCCGAAAATCGCCCAAAGATAAGCGCCGATGGCGAAAAACGCAACGAAGCCGAGATTGAGCAAACCGACAAAGCCGACGACGATGTTGAGGCCGAGCGCCAGGGCGACGAAGATGCCGATCTGCACGGCGATTTCTAAATAATAGGCGTTCAGCGTGCCGAGCGCCGGCAGCAGCACCAACAGCACCGTCGCGCCGAGAACTGTCTTAGCTCTGTCGCTGACCGGGGCATAGTAAAGCAACAGCAACGAAGCTTCGACGAGTAAGAAGGCGAGCACCGACTGCGGAAAGAGATAAGCGAGCACACAGCTCGCGATGATATAGACGGACAAGCCGATGACCGCCAGTGGCTGGTTCATGCTTTGCTCTCGCGCACGGTCTCGCCGAGCAGCCCCTTCGGGCGAAAGATCAGAATCAGGATCAGCACCAGGAATGCCACGACGTCTTTGTACTCCGCGCCGAAAGCGCCATCGGTCATGAGCGATAGATAAGAAGCCGCGAAGGCTTCGAGCAAGCCGAGCAGCATGCCGCCCACCATGGCGCCGGGGATATTGCCGATGCCGCCAAGCACCGCGGCGGTAAACGCCTTCATGCCGGGGACAAAACCGCTGTAGGGATTGACCAAGCTGTAGTGAATGCCGAACAACACGCCGGCCAAGCCGCCGAGCGCGCCGCCGACGAAAAAGGTCAACGCGATTACTCTCTTGACCGGCACGCCCATCAGCGACGCCGTGTCGGGATCCTGCGCCACGGCGCGAATCGCCGTGCCCATCTTGGTCATGTTGACGAAGACGTGCAGCCCGACCAGCGTCAACAGCGCGGTGATGATCACCAGCAGCGATTTCACCGGGATCACCAGCGCCGCGGCGATGGGGATATTTTTGTCGAGAAACTCCAGACTCGGGTAATTGAGATAAAAAGTGTTGCGCCATAAGCTTTCGAACAGACGCAAGCCGTCTTGGAGAAAAAACGACGCGCCGATGGCGGAGATCAACGCGACTAGTCGCGGCCCGCCCATCAGCGGACGGTAGGCGATGCGCTCCAACGCCATCGCCGCCAGGCCGCTGATGACCATGCCGGTAACGATCACAAGAGAGAGAATCACCACAGGGTGCAAAGTCGCCAACTGGCCGGCGCTTTCGAGCAAGAGCAACACTTCAACGCCGACGAAGGCGCCCAGAACGAAAATCTCGCTATGAGCAAAATTGATAAACTCCAAAACGCCATAGACCATCGTGTAGCCCAAGGCGATCAGAGCATACATGAAGCCGAGAACAATGCCGTCCAGCAGAACTTGAGGAAAAATTTCCAGTGCTAGTTCCAAGTCGATGCCTTTACGCTTGGCATGCTAACAAATAGTTTTTACTCTGGCTACTGCACTTTCCGCGATATTTGCCGCGACTTGAATAAGTTGTCTGCTCCGCCGAGCGGAAGGGCGACAAGCCGGTCACCCCTAAATCCCTTTTGCGGTCTTTGCGTTCTTTGCGGCCAATCTTCCATTGGCAAGCGGCGGCGATTACGTATATTCATTTACCTGTTGGGTCGATGCCATGCCGGAAGTTGTCTCATCACCGACCGAAAGCGCCCCACCGCGCCGCCGGTTAATTAAGAAAGCCGCCTGGATCGGTTTGGGCGTCCTAGGTTGCTTACTCGCGCTGATTCTGGTCGCGCCGCACTTCGTCGACCTGGGATTATTCAAACGCACCTATCTGCCGTTGCTGGAGGAAGCTCTTAACCGCCGCATCGATGTCGACGAGGTGCATCTGAGTCTAGTGCCAACACCGGCGATTAGCTTGTCGAAATTAACCGTCTCCGACAGCGCCGCCTTCGCCGACAATACTTTTTTCTCGGCGCGGCAAATTCGCTTGAAGTTGAGATTCCTGCCGCTATTGCGCGGCCGCTTCGAAATCACCGAGCTGGTGCTCGACAAACCGATTTTCAACTTGCTCAAGCAGCCGGACGGCTCTTTCAACTATGCCGACATCGGCAGCAAGAAAACCCCCGTCATTGTCCGGCGCGAGGTCAGAAAGAACACCGAGACCGCTAAGCCGACCGACACCGCAGCCGCCTATGTGGCGATTCCCAATCGCGTGCGGGTTCAAGATGGCGAGATCAATGTGATCACCAAGGGGCTCGCCCCAGTCAACATCAAAGGCATCGACTTAACGCTGCAAGAATTTGCCGGCGCGGACCCCTTTCCGTTCCGGCTCGCGTTCAATTACCCCGGCCTCAAAACCATTTCGCTGGAGGGCCAGCTCAATTATCAAGAAGAAAAGGCGCTCCTCGAGCTCAAGAACAATCGTCTGAAAGTTTCGGACCTGACCTTTCCCGTAGAGGGACATGTGAGCAATCTGGCGACCACGCCACGGCTCAGTTTGAGCCTCAACAGCGACCGTGTCGAGGTCAAATCGGTGTTGCCGATCCTGGCGACCTTCGGTCTGGCACCGCGCGACATCGAGATTGCCGGCCCCATGGCGCTCTACATGAGTGTCACCGGACCGTCGAATAGTCTGGTCACCCAAGTGCGTGGACTGTTCAAGGACGTTAGAGTCCAAGGCAAGCGCGCCCTCAAGGGCATCTTGAGCGGCACGGTGGAGCTTCGCTTGCCGCTCGGCGCCGGTGCGATCACGCGCCGTTTGCAAGGCAGCGGTAAACTGGCGGCTCGCGACGGCGAGCTGACCAACGTCGACCTGATCAAAAAAATTCAGCGTGTCACCGGCATGATCGGTCTTTCGAAGGATGAGCGGCGTGAGGTCACCACATTCCAGCGGCTCGAAGCGGACTTTACCGTACACGACGGCCTCGCCGATTTTTCCCGGGTCTTTTTAATCAATCCGCAAATGGAAGTCGATGGCAACGGTACCCTGACGCTGGAGCAGCCGACATTGAGCATGGAACTTCGCACCACACTTTCAGCGCAAACCTCGGCGCGGCTCGGCCGCGGCCGAGCCGCGGCCTTTTTCAAAGACAGCCAAGGCCGGGTCGTCGTGCCGCTCAAAGTCAGCGGCCCGTTGGAGAATCCAGCGATGAATTTGCACAGCGAAAAATTGCTGGAGTCCGGCGTACCGAAAGGCGCGGAGAAAGGCCTCGGCTCGTTTTTTAAAGGACTATTTCGCGGCCGCTAAGCCGGAGCGGCATCCGCTCGATGACTGTCCGACAAATTTTTGAAAGATCTTGCGCCCCGATCCGATACAATAATACGACAGCCCGCCGGATCTTTGAGATCGCGCGCGGGCTGTTTCGTGAGATGATTATGTCGAGCTGAATTCTACGCGGCGGCGACTTGCTGCTGCTGTTGCTGGCGTTCGCGGCGGCGCGCTCGGCGGCCCTTTTTCTCACCGCCCGCGGCTGCGCTGGCGCTTTCATTGCCGACCAATTCGATGAGCGCCATCTTTGCGGCGTCGCCGTGGCGCACGCCGAGCTTGATGATTCGGGTATAGCCGCCGGGACGTTCCTTGAAGCGCGGGCCGATGGTGTCGAACAGTTTTTGCACTACGGTTTTGTCTTGGACGATGGCCGCCGCTTGGCGGCGCGCGTGCAGATCGCCGCGTTTGCCCAGCGTGATCACGCGCTCGACCCAGCGGCGCAATTCTTTGGCTTTGGGATCGGTGGTTTGAATCTTCTCCTCGCGCAGGAGCGCGGTGATCAGGTTGCGCATCAGCGCCCAGCGATGGCTGGAGTTGCGACTCAGTTGTCTTCCTGACTTCAGATGGCGCATGGTCTAGACCTGTTCTTTCTCAGCGGCGCGCTTGCGCGCGTCGATCTCATCGCGCGTCGGGAAATGATCGACCTT
Source organism: uncultured Syntrophobacter sp. (assembly GCA_964478485.1). Lineage (GTDB taxonomy): Bacteria > Desulfobacterota > Binatia > UBA9968 > UBA9968 > DP-20. Next base: position 4,693 of record CAYZJE010000095.1, read on the forward strand.
CATGCCCAGCTCGAGGCCCATTTCCCTGAGGATCTCTTTGATTTCGTTTAACGATTTATGGCCGAAATTTTTCGTCTGGAGCATCTCCTGCTCGCTCTTCTGCACCAGCTCGCCGATGTATTTGATGTCGGCGTTCTGCAGACAATTTTGCGAACGCACCGAGAATTCGAGCTCGTCGACGCTGCGGAACAGATTGTCATTGAGCGGGATCGCCGGGCCGTTGTCGTTCTTTTCCGGGCGCGGCTCTTCTTGGAAGTTCACGTAGATGCTGACTTGGTCCTGCAAGATTTTCGCGGCAAAGGCCATCGCGTCGTCCGGCTTGACGCTGCCGTCGGTATGCACCTCGAAAACCAGCCGGTCGTAATCCGTGCGCTGGCCGACCCGCGCGTTGGTCACCGTGAAATTGACTTTCTGCACCGGCGCGAAAACCGCGTCAATAAAAATCGTGTCGACTGGCGCGCCCTCTTCCTTGTTTCTCTCTGCCGGCACGTAGCCGCGGCCGAGCTTGACCAGCATTTCCATGTCGAGCCTGGCGTCGCGCGACAAGGTGGCGATCTTGTGGTCCGGGTTTAAGATCTCGACTGCCGGCGGCGCGATGATATCCTTGGCGTAAATGACGGCCGGCCCTTTGGCGTCGATCTTGAGCGTCTGCTGCTCGGACTCATTGAGACGCAAACGCACTTCTTTTAGATTAAGAATGATGTCGGCGACATCTTCGGTGACGCCCGCCACGGTGGAGAATTCATGGAGGATATTTTTGATCCGCACCGCGACAATCGACCCGCCCATGAGCGAGGAAAGCAAAATGCGCCGGAGCGAATTGCCGATGGTTTGGCCGAAACCGCGCTCGAAAGGCTCGGCGGAAAACCGGCCGTAGGTCGAGGTCAAGGTTTTTTCTTCTACCTCCAGCTTTTTAGGCTTAATCAAATCCGTCCAATGTCTGTACACTGTCGACATAGTATCTCCCCAAATTTCGAAGCTTACTTCGAATATAATTCAACGATGAGTTTTTCGTTGATCGGCATCGTAATATCGCTGCGCGCCGGTAAGATCTTGATCCGTCCGCTGCAGGCGTCGCGGTCGACGTCGGCCCAGTCAGGCACGCCGCGCCGTTGCGCGCCTTCCACGGCGGAAGCCACCCGGCTGATCTGGCGGCTCGATTCTTTCACCGACACCACATCGCCGACCCGGACGGTGAACGACGGGATATTCACTCTTCGGCCATTGACTAAAATATGACCGTGCCGCACCAACAAGCGCGCTTCGGCGCGTGAGCTGGCGAAGCCCAGACGGTAGGCCACGTTGTCGAGACGCCGTTCGAGCAAGACCAACAAAGTCTCGCCGGTGATGCCCTTGGTGCGCGCCGCCTCGGTGAAGGTGCGGCGAAACTGATTTTCCAACAAGCCGTACATGCGCTTGACCTTCTGTTTCTCGCGCAGTTGCAAGCTATACTCGGAGAACTTCGGCCGGCCCTGGCCATGCTCCCCGGGCGGATAGTTGCGCCGTTCGATGGCGCACTTGTCGGTATAACAGCGCTCTCCTTTAAGAAAGAGCTTCATATTTTCGCGCCTGCAAAGCCGGCACACAGAATCGGTATTTCTAGCCAAACCTAATTCCTCCTCTACAGATCAAACGCGTCGGCGCTTGGGCGGACGGCAGCCGTTATGCGGGATCGGCGTGACGTCCTTGATTAAACTGATGTTGATGCCCGCGGACTGCAGCGCGCGCAGCGCCGACTCGCGTCCCGCTCCTGGCCCACGCACGAAAATTTGCACAGTGCGCAGCCCGTGATCCATGGCCTTGCGCGCGGCGCTATCGGCCGCCTGCTGCGCCGCGAACGGCGTGCCCTTGCGCGAGCCCTTAAAGCCCATCGCGCCGGCGCTGGACCAGGAGATCACGTTGCCCTGATAGTCGCTGATCGTCACGATGGTGTTGTTGAAGGTCGAGTGAATGTGCACCACCCCTTCGGCAATGTTTTTGCGCCCGCGTTTCTTGCGCGCCGCCCGATCGGCGGCTTTCTGATCGGCTTGCTGTTTCTCGTCCGTGGCGTCGGCCATTTTGTACTCCTAATTACCCTCTTGTTAACCCCATTAACCCCACTTTTAACCCTTGGATGGCGACGTTTTCTTGCCGGCGACCGTCTTGCGCGGCCCTTTGCGCGTGCGCGCGTTGGTGTGGGTGCGCTGTCCGTGCACCGGCAAATTTCTCCGGTGGCGCATGCCGCGATAGGAACCCATGTCCAAGTGCCGTTTGATGTTCGCGGTCACGTCGCGGCGCAAGTCGCCCTCGACCTTTACGCCCTGATCGAGCACCTGGCGAATTTTGGCTACGTCATCGTCGCTGAGGTCATCCGTTTTCACATTTAAGGAGACCCCCGCCTGCTTCAAGATATCCCGCGAAGAGTTGCGCCCGATGCCGTAAATATAAGTCAGCGCGATTTCAATGCGCTTGGCTCTGGGAAGATCCACACCTGCGATACGTGCCATAGGTCCTCACTCCGTTCGGAATTTCAAAATGCCAATTCCAGATTACCAATAAAATCGATTACCCCTGGCGCTGTTTGTGTTTGGTGTTTTCACACAAGACACGCACTACGCCCTTGCGTCTGATCACTTTACACTTGTTACAAATCTTTTTGACCGATGCTCTAACCTTCACGACCGCTCCTCTTTTTAACGCTCCCGGAAAACGATCCGTCCGCGCGCCAAGTCGTACGGCGACAGCTCGATTTTGACCTTGTCCCCCGGTAGGATCTTGATGTAATGCATGCGCATCTTACCCGATATATGAGCCAGCACCTTGTGGCCGTTGTCCAGCGTGACTCGAAACATCGCGTTGGGCAGGGTTTCCAAAACGGTACCGGTCACTTCAATGGCGTCTTCTTTTGGCATAATTTGCCCAGCCGAGTTAAAATCTCGCCGTGTTTAGAGTTGACTCAAAATATACGGGCCGTTTTTAGTTATCGCCACCGAATGTTCGAAGTGGGCGGCTAAGCTACCATCTTTGGTCACCGCCGTCCAGCCATCGTCCTTGATCTCGACTTCGTAACCGCCGACGTTGACCATCGGCTCAATCGCTAGCACCATGCCTTCTCTTAATCGCAGGCCGCGATCCGGCTCGCCATAGTTTGGCACCGGCGGCTCTTCGTGGAGCTTCTTGCCGATGCCATGACCGACAAAGGCTCGCACCACGGAGTAGCCTGCGTTCTCGGCAATTTTCTGCACCACCGAACCCAGATCACCGAGCCGCTTGCCGTCGTGGAGTTGCTCGATGCCCTTGTAAAGCGACTCCTCGGTGACCTCCATCAAGCGCTGCGCTTCTTTACTGACTCTGCCAATGCCCACGGTCACCGCCGAGTCGCCGTAGAAGCCCTCGTAAATGACTCCGTAGTCGAGGCCGATGATGTCTCCGTCACGCAGCGCCCGGTTCGACGGTATGCCGTGCACGATCTCATCATTGACCGAAGCGCACAGGCAATGGCGATACACTCGGCCGGCAACGTTGTAGCCTTTAAACGCCGGAATCGCCTTTCGCCTTAGCGTCTGCTCTTCAGCCAGCGTATCCAACTCTAAAGTCGTTACCCCTGGCGCCACCCGCTGCTTGAGCTCTTGCAAGACCTCGGCAACGATCACGTTCGCTCGCCTCATGATCTCGATTTCTCGAGCCGACTTGAGCGATATCACCGAAGCGAATCTCCCAAAGCGTCGATGACCCGAGCGCGAATCTGGTCGATCTCGCCAACCCCGTCGATCGTTCGCAATAGACCGCGCTCGCGGTAGTACTGCACCAGTGGCGCGGTTTGCTTTTCGTACACCTGCAGACGATGGGCGATCGTCTGCTCTTTATCGTCATCGCGCTGGTACAGTTCGCCGCCGCAACGGTCGCAAACCCCCTCCGCCTTGGGAGGATTGAAAGCGACATGACACAGTGCGCCGCATTGGCGGCAGGTACGCCGGCCCGCCAGCCTTTCGACGACAATGGCCTGCGCTACTTGAACCGACAACACACAGTTCAAGTTTTGCCCCGAGTTCTTGAGAATCTCATCCAGACTCTCGGCCTGCGGAATCGTCCGCGGAAAGCCGTCGAGGAGAAATCCCTTGGCGCAGTCCGGTTCTTTCAAGCGCTCGACGACTAGGTTGACGATCACGCTGTCCGGCACCAAAGCGCCGCTATTGATGAATCCCGCCGCCTGCTGGCCAAGTGGTGTTTGTTCCGCCACGGCCTTGCGCAGAATATCGCCAGTCGAGATCTGCGCCGCGCCAAGCATCTCTTGGAGCAGTTTCGCTTGGGTTCCCTTTCCGGCGCCTGGAGGACCCAGCAGAACAACCCGTGGTGCCGCCGCCAAGGTTCAACCCCTTCTGCCGCGCAGCCGCCCCCGCTTCATGAAGCCCTCGTAGTTGCGGGAGATCAAATGGGTTTCCATCTGCGCCACGGTGTCCAACGCTACTCCAACAACGATCAATAGCGCGGTGCCCCCAAAGTAAAATGGCACGTTGAACTGGCGCACCAAGATCGTCGGCAATAATGAAACGATGCACAGATAGATCGCGCCACTCAGCGTGATACGCGACAAGACGCGTTCGATATACTCAGCGGTTTTTTGTCCGGGGCGAATTCCCGGCACATAGCCGCCGGCCTTTTTCATGTTTTCCGCGACGTCACTAGGGTTGAACACCACGGCGGTGTAGAAGAACGCGAAGAAAATAATCAAAATAATGTAAACCAAATCATGCAACCAGCTGCCCGGCGCCAGCGCCCCGGAAAACGTCTGAATCCAGGGATGATTGGCGAACTGCGCCAGGGTGGCCGGGAAAATCAAAATCGACGAAGCAAAAATCGGCGGAATCACGTTCGCGGTATTGATCTTGAGCGGCAAATGCGAAGTCATGCCCTGATACATTTTCCGGCCGACCACCCGCTTGGCGTATTGGACGGGAATGCGCCGCTGGCCCCGTTCGACGAAGATAATCGCGCCGACCACGATCACGCTCAACACCAAAATCAGCAAGGCCACCAATGGGCCGAGCTCGCCTTCACGCATGAACTGCAACGTGGTCATGACCGCCGACGGCAAACTGGCGACGATACCGGCGAATATGATCAGCGAGATACCGTTGCCGATGCCACGCTCGGTGATCTGCTCGCCCAACCACATGATAAACGCGGTACCGGAGGTTAGCGTTATCACGGTCATGATGCGAAAGGTCCAACCGGGATGCAAAACCAAGTTAAGGCCTCCCGGCCCCTGCGTGCCCTCCAGACCGATGCTGATCATGATCCCCTGAACGATCGACAGCACCACGGTGCCGTAACGGGTATACTGGGTAATCTTGCGCCGGCCGATTTCGCCTTCCTTCGACAGCCTTTCTAAATACGGAAAGACCACGGTTAACAGCTGAAGAATAATTGACGCGCTGATATAGGGCATGATCCCCAAGGAGAAAACTGAAAATTGTTCCAGCGCGCCGCCGGAGAATAAATTGAGAAAGCCGAATAGAGTATTCTTCTGCGATTCGAAAAACGCCGCCATCGCTTGGCGGTCGATGCCCGGCGTCGGCACATGGACGCCCAAGCGGTATACCGCCAGCATCCCTAAAACGAACAAGCCGCGCCGGCGCAGCTCGGGGATTCGCGAGGCATTTTGAAAACCGCTAAGCATGAAGTGCGATCAGCTCCGCTTTGCCGCCGGCGGCTTCAATCTTTTCCTTCGCCTTGGCGGAAAAACCATGGGCCCGTACCGTTAACGCTTTCGACAGCGAACCTTCGCCGAGAATCTTGATCCGTCGATTCTTACCGTTGACCAACCCCTGCGCAACCAAGGTCTCCGGTGTCGCCTCAGTGCCGTCCAGCAGTGCTTCCAATTGGCCGAGATTGACCACCGTCATCTCGACGCGATTGATATTGTGAAAACCGCGCTTGGGCAGCCGCCGCTGCAACGGCATCTGGCCGCCTTCGAATCCCGGTTGGACATTGCCACCGGAGCGCGCGCCTTGGCCCTTGTGACCACGGCCGGACGTCTTGCCATGGCCGGAGCCGTCGCCGCGACCGACCCGCTTGCGCTTCTTGTTCGAGCCGGGCGCCGGTTTTAATTCATCGAGTCTCATGACTATCGAATCTCCGCCAACGATTTACCGCGCCGTTCGGCGATCTCTTCCGGCGTGCGCAGTTCGCGCAACGCTTCAATCGTCGCTTTGACCATGTTGTGCGGGTTGTTGGAGCCCAGACATTTGGTCAACACATTCTGAATACCGGAGGCTTCAACCACCGCGCGCACGCCGCCACCGGCGATCACGCCGGTACCGTTCGACGCCGGTTTGAGAATGACATATCCGGCGCCGTAACGGCCGGTCACTTCAAACGGAATCGTGCCTTCAATCACCGGTACGCGAATCAAGTTTTTCTTGGCTTGCTCCAGCCCTTTGCGGATCGCCTCGGGCACCTCTTTGGCTTTGCCCATGCCGTAACCGACCAACGAATGGTTATCGCCAACCACGATCAAGGCGCTAAAGCTGAAGCGCCGTCCGCCCTTGACGACCTTGGCCACCCGGGCGATGTTAACCACTTTCTCTTTTAGTTCTAATCCCTGAGGATCGATCCGTTCCAAAGTTACCTCGCGTTTCAATACGCCGCTAGAACTCTAATCCGCCCTCGCGGGCGCCGTCCGCTACCGCCTTAACCCGGCCGTGAAAAAGAAAACCGTTGCGGTCAAAAACTACTCTCGTGATATTTTTTTCCTTGCACGCTTTGGCCAGCGCCAGGCCGACTTGTTTCGCGGTCTCGACGCCTTTGGTTTGCTTGGCCGCTTCGGCCAGCGCGCCGGACAATGTCGATACCGCCGCCAAGGTCTTGCCCTGATTGTCGGAGATCACCTGCGCGTAAATATGCTTGTTGCTGCGAAACACACAAATCCGCGGCCGCGCGTCGCTGCCAAGAACTTTCTTGCGCACGCGCTCTTGGCGCCGCCGTCTACCAATGTCTGCTCGTTTAATCGCCATCTGTCGTCCTCACTAAAAGCAGCGTGGTCATTCTCAAATCGACTATTTTCCACCGGCCGAACCGACCGCTTTGCCGGCTTTGCGCTTGATAAACTCTTCGCGATACTTGATTCCCTTACCCTTGTACGGCTCGGGCGGCCGGAGACCGCGAATCTTCGCTGCCGTCTCGCCGAGTAATTGGCGATCGGCGCCACTGAGAGTGATGATGATCTGGCGCTCCACCGCTGCCGTCACGCCTTGCGGTAACGGAAAGACCACCGGATGGGAATAGCCCAAGGTCATATGTATCTCTTGACCCTTAACCTCGGCGCGGTAACCGACGCCGTTGATATCGAGCACTCGAGTAAAACCCAGGCTGACTCCCTGAGCCATGTTGGCGATCAGTTTACGCGTGAGACCGTGCAGCGCGCGCAGCTTGCGCTGTTCGTTGTCGCGCGTGACGTGCACGATGTTGTCCTCGACCGTGACCTGCACGCCCGCCGGAATCGGCGCTTGCAGCTTGCCCTTGGGCCCTTCGAACCTGACCGCGCTGGAGTCCACGGCAACCTTCACGCCGGCAGGGAGCGGTACGGGCAGCTTTCCGATTCGTGACACATTACACCTCTATCTCGACTACCAAACCGAACAAATAAGTTCACCGCCAACCTTGGCGCGCTGCGCTTCCCGGTCGACAAGAATTCCCTTGGGCGTTGACAAAACATTGATGCCCAAACCCTTGCGAATCGGAATGGCCTCATTGGCACCGACATAAACCCGGCGCCCAGGACTGCTCACCCGCTTCATGCCGCCGATGATCGGCCGGTTCTCGCGGTCGAACTTGAGCTGGATGATCAATTCGTCGCCCGCACCGATGGCAGCTTTCACTTTCTTTTGGTCCTTCAGATAGCCTTCGGCGATTAATACCTTGACAATGCTTTCTTTCAAGCGCGACCACGGCACGGCGACCTTTTGATGGCGCGCCGAGGAGGCGTTGCGAATCCTAGTTAGCATGTCCGCGATTGGATCGGTCATTCCCATAATTTGCTCCGCTTACCAACTGGCCTTAGTCAGTCCCGGAATATGCCCTTTGCGGGCGTGATCGCGCAGGCAAAGCCGGCACATGCGAAAACGCCGGTAAAACGCCCGCGACCGGCCGCACAGCGGACAACGATTATATTCCCGCACTTTGAACTTATTCGGCCTCTCGGCTTTAATTCTGAGACAAGTCTTGGCCAATGGTCTTCTCCCTCTCGGCTAACTGGCGAATGGCATTCCCATCAGTCTAAGCAGCACGCGCCCTTCCTGATCGGTCTTCGCTGTCGTGGTAATGGTGATCGTCATGCCCCGGGCTTTTTCGACTTTGTCGGCATGAATCTCGGGGAAAATAATTTGCTCTCGCAATCCCAAAGAGTAGTTGCCCCGGCCATCGAAGGAACGATCCGAGATGCCCTTGAAATCGCGCACCCGCGGTAGCGCCACCGTGATCAAACGGTCCAAAAATTCAAACATATGGTCGCGCCTAAGCGTAACCATGCAGCCGATCGGTATGCCTTCGCGCAGTTTGAAATTGGCGATCGCCTTTTTCGATTTGGTCACCACCGGTCTCTGGCCGGCGATGGCGGTAATATCGGCCACCGTGCTGTCGATCGCTTTGGCATTCTGGGTCGCCTCGCCCACGCCGACGTTGAGAGTGATTTTTTCCAGCCGCGGCACCTGCATGGGGTTCTTGTAGCCAAACTCCTGCATCATGGCCGGCACTACATCCTGCTGATATTTAGTTTTTAATCGTGCCATGGTCGTTTCAATGGTCTCGCTAGCCTTGCCAACCTTGTCAATCTAGGGCTTCGTTGCAGCGCCGGCAGATGCGGATCTTCTTGCCATCCGCCAGCGTCTTGTGGCCGATGCGCACCGGCGCGTTACACTTGTCGCACATGATCATGAGATTGGAAGCATGAATACCCGCCTCCTTCTCCACGATCCCGCCGGGCTGTTGCGGGCCGCGCGGCTTGGTGTGGCGCTTGACCATGTTGGTTCTTTCAACAATGACAGCGTCTTTTTCCAGCAGCACGCGCAAGACCTTGCCGGTCTTGCCCCGCTCCTTGCCGGCGATCACCATCACGCTGTCGTTTTTTCGAATCTGCACAAACGGCTTCTCCCCAATATTCCTGCTAAAGCACGGCTAAAGTACTTCCGGCGCGAGCGAAATGATCTTCATGAACTTTTTCGCCCTGAGCTCGCGCGCCACCGGCCCGAAGATGCGCGTGCCGATTGGTTCTTTCTGATTGTCGATCAGCACCGCCGAATTATTGTCGAAGCGGATGTAAGTGCCATCCGCCCGGCCGATCTCTTTCGCCGTGCGCACGACCACGGCTTTGGTCACATCGCCTTTTTTAACCTTGGCGTTGGGTATCGCCTCTTTCACCGCGACCACGATGATGTCGCCGATCGAGGCGTACTTGCGCTTGCTGCCACCCAGCACCTTGATGCACTGCACCCGGCGCGCGCCCGAGTTGTCCGCCACATCCAAATTGGTTCGCGTCTGAATCATAAAACGACCTCGACCGCCTTCATTCAGCGAAATTTAAGCGCTGATCGCCGTGGACTGCGCCGCCACCCGGGCCCGCTCGATCACCTTGCTGACACGCCAGCGCTTGTCGCGGCTGAGCGGCCGGCACTCGACGATCAACACCCGGTCGCCGACATGGCACTGATTGCTTTCGTCATGCGCCTTGACCTTGGTGCGCCGTTTCAAAACTTTTTTGTAACGTGGGTGCATAACCGTGCGCTCGATCGAAACCACCACGGTCTTCTGCATGCGGTCGCTCACCACCAAGCCGCTGCGTTCTTTTCTCAGTCCTCTGCTGTCCATGCTCAGCCTTTCTTGCCTGACTTCGCCTACTGCCCTTGCCGCGCTTTTTCGCGCAGAATCGTTTCCACGCGGGCCAAATCCCGCTTGGTCACCTTGAGCGACATCAGATTTTCCAAACGGCTAGTCGCCTTTTTGAGTTTCAGGTGGCCGATCTCCTCGCGCAGCGTATCGCGCTTTTGCGTCAAATCGCCGGCGCTCATATCGCGCAACTCTTTAGCTTGCATGGACCAGACCTCGCCGCTCGACTGTTATCGTCGGTATCGACAACTTATGCGCCGCCAAACGAAAGGCTTCCTTGGCGAGCGACCCCTCGACGCCTTCCATTTCGAATAGAATCCGCCCCGGCTGCACCACCGCGACCCACATTTCGGTCGCGCCTTTGCCTTTTCCCATGCGGGTTTCGAGCGCCTTCTTGGTCAGCGGTTTGTCCGGGAATATGCGAATCCACACCTTACCGCCGCGCTTGAGATAACGGGTCAACGCCACACGGGCGGCTTCGATCTCACGCGCGCTCATCCAGCCGCGGCCAATCGCCTTGAGGCCATAATCTCCGAATGCCAGCGTCGAGCCACGGTGCGCCGTACCGCGGCGGCGGCCCTTTTGTAGTTTGCGATATTTTACTTTTTTCGGTTCAAGCATTTTCGCTCATTCTCAGGTCGACACTGTCAGGGCGATCCATCACCCACCCAGCATCGCCTTCTGCTGTTCTTCTTCTTCGGTCAAAATCTCGCCGCGAAAGATCCATACCTTGACCCCGATGATGCCGTAGGTCGTGCGCGCTTCGGCAAAACCATAACTGATGTCCGCCCGCAGCGTGTGCAGCGGTACCCGCCCTTCGCGATACCACTCGGTGCGCGCGATCTCGGACCCACCGAGGCGGCCAGCCGATTGAATCCTCACGCCCTGGGCGCCCATGCGCATGGCGCGGGACACGCTTTCCTTCATGGCGCGGCGAAAGGCCACCCGGCGTTCCAACTGCAGCGCGACATTTTCCGCCGCCAGCTGGCCGTCTAAATCGGGCCTTCTGACTTCGTGAATATTGATGTAGGTCTCGCGCTTGATCAGCTTGCTGATCTCTTCTTTTAATTTTTCGATTTCCGCGCCCTTCTTGCCGATGACGATGCCGGGACGCGCGGTGTGAATGTTGATCTTCGCTTTGTTGGCCGCCCGTTCGATTTCAATCCGTGAAATGCCGGCGTGATAGAGCCGCTTCTTAAGAAAGGATTTGACCCGAAGATCTTCGTGCAAAAGCTTGGCAAAATCGTGGCTGGCGAACCATTTCGAATCCGAGGACTCGATGACGCCGAGACGAAACATTCGTGGATGTATTTTCTGACCCATCAGGCCTTAGCTCCTCTCCTCGGCTTCATCGACGATGATTGTCACATGACTCAAGCGCTTGCGGATGCTCGTGGCGCGGCCCTGCGCCCGAGGCATGAAGCGCTTCACCATGCCGGCGCCGTCTACCTTGGCGAGTTTAACGAACAGACGATCGACATCGACGCTTTGGGTATTTTCCGCATTGGCGACGGCGGTCCTGACCGTCTTGGCCACGATACCGGCGGAGCGCTTGGGAATGAACTTGAGAATATTCAGCGCCTCCTCGACACCCTTGCCGCGAATCAGATCGACCACCAGCCGAACCTTCTGCGGCGATACCGGAATGAATTTTGTCGTCGCGCGTGTTTCCATAATCTCGCTAACTTTGTTTATGAAACTCTATGCTGACCAAGTTATTGAGTCCGTTCTTACGGGTCTTTCGCCAATTAACTTTTCGCCGCCGGTGCCGCTCCCGGTGCCGCCCGCGGCGCTCCTCCTCCGGGTGCGCCGCTGGTTTCCTTGGCATCCGACTTTCGGTCGCCGGAGTGGGCGTAGAAAGTCCGGGTTGGCGAAAACTCGCCAAGCTTGTGGCCGACCATGTTCTCGCTGACGAAGACCGGAATAAATTTTCGCCCGTTATGCACACCGATGGTGAGACCGACCATTTCCGGCGTCACCGTCGAACGGCGCGACCAGGTGCGAATCACCTGCTTCTGGCGCGACTCGTTCGCCGTGGCGATCTTTTTGGTCAGATGCTCGTCGATGAAGGGTCCCTTTTTTATCGAACGCGCCATCCCTATCTACCCTTTCTTCGCTGCACGATATACTGGTCGGACGCATGATTTTTTCTCGTCTTGTAACCCTTGGTCGGCTTGCCCCATGGGGTCATCGGATGATTGCCCTTCGAACGGCCTTCACCGCCACCATGGGGATGATCGACGGGGTTTTTTGCGATACCGCGGGTCGCGCCGCGGAACCCCAGCCAGCGCATGCGGCCGGCCTTGCCCCACGAGACATTTTCCTGATCGGCATTGCCAACTTGCCCGACGGTGGCGCGGCATTCAGCCAAGACCCGGCGCAATTCGCCGGACGGCAGCTTGAGCAGCGCATAGCTGCCTTCCTTGGCCATCAGCTGAGCGCCCAACCCGGCGCTGCGCACCAGCTGCCCGCCCTTGCCGATCTTGAGCTCGATGTTGTGCAGCACCGTGCCAACCGGAATAAACTTGAGCGGCAAAGAATTGCCCGGCTGAATGTCAATGTTGATGTCGCCGGCGATCACCGACGCGCCCACCTGTAAGCGCTCGGGCGCGAGAATATAGCGCCGCTCGCCGTCTGCGTAACACAACAGCGCGATGCGCGCCGAACGGTTAGGATCATACTCGATCGCTTCAACCTTGGCCGGTATATTTAACTTATTGCGTTTGAAATCGATCAGCCGGTACAACCGTTTATGACCGCCGCCACGATGATCGGCGGTGACCCGGCCGGTGTTATTGCGCCCGCCGCTCTTGGTGAGCCCCTCGCGCAAACCCTTTTCCGGCCGCGCCTTGGTGACTTCATCGAAGGTGAGCCCGGTGCGAAAGCGCATGCCCGCGGAAGTCGGCCGGTAAGTTCTAATTCCCATGATTGATGCTCGCTATCTCTCGATCCGTCTGATCAATAAAATTATTTCAATTTTTTATGCGCCGCCAAAAAAGTCGATCTTGTCTCCCTGTTTAAGCGTCACGTAAGCTTTCTTCCAATCGGAGCGCCGGCCCAGGCTGCGGCCGATACGGCGCACTTTGCCGAGATAACGCGCCATGCGCACGCCGACGACCTTGACTTTGAACAACGTCTCCACCGCGCGCTTGACCTCGATCTTGTTAGCCTCAGGGCGCACTTTAAACAAGAACTGATTGGCGCTTTCCGCCAACGCCGTGCCCTTTTCCGAGATCAACGGCGCCTGGATAATATCTCGCGGCCCCTTCATGCTGCCAACCTCTCTTCCAATGACTTGAGCGCCCCTTCGGTTAGGATGAGGTGGTCATAGCGCAGCAAATCGTAAACATTCAAGCCCTCCACGCGCAGCACTTTGACCTTCGGCAAATTGCGCGCCGAGCGCTCGATGGTCGCGTCCGGCTGCGCGATCACGATGAGCGCGCTGGTAACCTTGAGTTCAGCCAAAGCCTGAACCATAATCTTGGTCTTGGCGGCTTCGAGTTGGAGTTTGTCGACGACAATTAATTTACCGTCGCGATGCTTCAGGCTGAGCGCTGAGAGCAGAGCTTCGCGGCGCGCCGAGCGCGGCAGGCGGTAGGAATAATCGCGCGGCGTCGGTCCGAAAACCGTGCCGCCACCGACCCAGATGGGTGAGCGAATGCTGCCGGAGCGGGCGCGGCCCGTGCCCTTTTGCTTCCACGGCTTCTTGCCACCACCGCGGACGAAACCTTTGGTCTTGGTCGCCGCGCTGCCGGAGCGTCGATTGGCTAGCTGCATCACCACGGTTTGGTGCAGCAAGTGAGCGCGCGTCCTGGCGCCGAAGATCGCTTCGTTGAGCACGGGCTGGATGACGTTTACTTCCATGATGATTTGCCTTTAACTTACTTTTTCACCGCCGGGCGTAAAATGACCACGCCCTGCTTCGAGCCCGGCACCGCGCCGCGCACCAACAGGAGATTTTGCTCGGCGCGAATATCGACGACTAGCAGATTCTGCGTCGAGATTTGCTCGTTGCCCCAATGGCCGGCCATCTTTTTGCCCTTACGGACGCGGCCAGGATAGGAACGGTTGCCGATCGAACCGCCGTGGCGAAAATATTCATGGGTGCCGTGGGAGCCGGGAAACCCGGCGAACGACCAACGTTTGATTACACCGGTGTAGCCATGGCCCTTTGAAATACCGGCGACATCGATCAGATCGCCGACCTTGAACAGATCGGTCGCTTTGATCTCTTGGCCGACTTCGTACTGCGAAACATCGTCGAGACGAAATTCTCTGAGCACTTGAAATGCACCTTTGCCGGCCTTGGCCATATGACCCTGGGTCGCCTTGTTGACGCGCTGCGCCTTTTTGCTGCCGAAGCCCACTTGCAACGCGGTGTAGCCGTCGGTCGTGACGTCTTTCTTCTGCACCACCACGCAGGGTCCGGTCTCCACCACCGTCACGGGAATGACATTTCCCTCGGCGTTGTAGTACTGCATCATGCCAATTTTTCTGCCAATGAGCCCCGTCATATAAAATCCCAAACTTGGTTAATGGCCAGCTAGCTTTTGCGCCTATTACTGGAGCTTGATCTCCACGTCCACGCCGGCGGCGATATCCAACTTGCCCAACGCGTCGATGGTCTGCTGCGTCGGCTCGAGAATATCGAGCAGCCGTTTATGAGTGCGAATCTCGAATTGATCGCGCGATTTTTTATCGACGTGGGGCGAACGATTGACGGTGAAGCGCTCGATTCGCGTGGGCAGCGGAATCGGCCCGGCGACGCGGCCGCCGGTGCGCCGCACGGTCTCGACAATCTCTCCCACCGATTGGTCGAGCACGCGGTGGTCATAGGCTTTGAGCCGAATTCTAATTTTCTCGTTCATACGTCATCATCCGACTTGCCATCGAACTTGGCGATAATTCCTTCAGCAACCGCCGCCGGAACCGGTTCATAATGGGAAAACTGCATCGTGTAAGTCGCTCTGCCTTGGGACATGGAACGCAGGTCTGTGGAATATCCAAACATCTGCGCTAGGGGCACCCGAGCATCGATCGCCTGAGCCGCCGGGCGCGTGTCCATGCCCAACACCTTGCCGCGCCGGGAACTCAAATCGCCGATCACATCGCCCATAAAATCTTCCGGTACCACCACCTCGACCGACATGATCGGTTCGAGCAGCACCGGACTGGCCTTGCGCGCCGCTTGCTTGAAAGCCATCGAGCCGGCGATCTTGAAGGCAATTTCAGAAGAATCGACGTCGTGATAGCTGCCATCAAACAGGGTCACTTTAACGTCGACCATCGGATAACCGGCGATTACGCCGTTATCGGTGGCTTCCCTGATGCCTTTTTCGACGGCGGGAATATACTCCCGCGGAATCGACCCGCCCTTCACCGCATCGACAAACTCGAAGCCACCGCCCGGCTTGTTCGGTTCGAGCTTGATCCAAACATCGCCGTACTGCCCACGGCCGCCGGTTTGGCGAATAAACTTACCCTGCTGCTCAACCAGCTTACGGACCGTCTCGCGGTAGGCAACTTGGGGCTTACCGACGTTGGCGCCGACGCTGAACTCGCGCAACAGACGATCGACGATGATCTCTAAGTGCAGCTCGCCCATGCCGGAGATGATGGTTTGACCGGTCTCTTCGTCGGTGCGAACCTTAAAAGACGGATCTTCGGTGGCAAGCTTCTGCAAGGATAAACCGAGCTTCTCTTGATCGGCCTTGCTCTTCGGTTCGATGGCGATGGAGATGACCGGATCGGGAAAATCAATCGACTCGAGCACAATCGGCTCATCTTCATCGCATAACGTATCGCCCGTGGTTGCGGTCCTGAGACCCACCGCGGCGGCGATATCGCCGGCGTAGACTTCTTTAATTTCTTCGCGCTTGTTGGCGTGCATCTTGAGCAAGCGGCCAACCCGTTCGCGCTTACTCTTGGTCGAATTATAAATGCTCGCGCCGGAAGCGAGGGAACCGGAATAGACCCGAAAAAAGCTCAGCGTGCCGACGAAAGGATCGGTCATGATCTTAAAAGCGAGAGCGGAGAACGGCGCGTCATCGTTGGCCGGGCGCTCTTCAATCTTATCGGTCCCTGGCTCAACCCCTTTGATCGGTGGAATATCGACAGGCGACGGCAAGTAGTCCACCACTGCGTCAAGCATCGGCTGAACGCCCTTATTGCGAAACGCCGTACCGCAAACCACCGGCACGATCTTAAGAGACAAAGTCGCGCCGCGGATGCCCTTGCGCAACTCTGCCTCGGAGATCTCTTTGCCCTCGAGATATTTCTCCATGATCGCTTCGTCGCCATCAGCCGCCGCTTCTAATAATTTCTCGCGATACTCCTCGGCTTGATCCTTGAGATCGGCCGGGATTTCTTCCTCATGAAACTTCGCGCCCAGGCTTTCATCTTCCCACAGGACCGCTTTCATCGTGACCAGATCGACAATGCCGGAGAACTTGTCTTCGGCGCCGATCGGCAACTGCATCACCACCGGCCGAGCGCCTAGCCGGTCCTGAATCATTTTAACGACGCGGAAGAAATCCGCGCCAAGCCGGTCCATCTTGTTGACAAAAGCCAAACGCGGCACTCGGTACTTATCCGCCTGGCGCCACACCGTTTCAGTCTGCGGTTCGACGCCGCCCACCGCGCAAAACACCGCCACCGCGCCGTCGAGCACGCGCAACGACCGTTCGACCTCGATGGTAAAATCGACGTGGCCGGGAGTGTCGATAATATTGACCCGATGATCGCGCCAGAAACAGGTGGTGGCGGCGGAGGTAATCGTAATGCCGCGCTCCTGTTCCTGGACCATCCAGTCCATGGTCGCGGTGCCGTCGTGAACCTCGCCAATCTTGTAGTTGATACCGGTATAATAAAGAACCCGCTCCGTAGTCGTAGTCTTGCCCGCATCGATGTGCGCCATGATCCCGATGTTGCGGGTCTTATCTAGTGGAGAAGTTCTTGCCATTTTTTCGGCGCCGGAAAAAAAGGAGGCGGTTCAACCGCCTCCTTATCCAGCATAATTTACGCTGCCACGTTACCAACGATAATGCGCGAAAGCCCGATTGGCTTCGGCCATGCGATGGGTGTCTTCTTTTTTCTTGATGGCCGTGCCCCGGTTATTCGCGGCATCGATAATCTCCGCCGCCAATTTCTCTTCCATCGACTTTTCCGCCCGCTCGCGCGCCGCATCGATCAACCAGCGCATGCTCAGCGACAGGCGCCGCTGCGGCCGCACTTCAACCGGCACCTGATAGGTCGCGCCGCCGACACGCCGGGAGCGGACCTCGACGGTAGGGCGGGTATTCTCAATCGCGCGTTTGAAAACGCCGAGGGAATCCTCTTTGGTCTTCGCCGTCACGATGTCTAATGAATGATAAAATATCGACTCGGCGACGCTCTTCTTGCCTTGGCTCATGATCGTGTTGACGAACTTGGCCACGACCTTATCACCGTACTTCGGGTCCGGCAGAATCTCGCGTTTTCTTACTTCACCTTTGCGCGGCATAGTGCTTTACTTCGGCCGTTTAGCCCCGTACTTGGAGCGGCTCTGTCGCCTTTCTTGTACTCCGATGGAATCCAAAGTGCCGCGCACGATGTGATAGCGCACGCCCGGCAGATCCTTGACACGACCGCCGCGAATCAACACCACGGAATGCTCCTGCAGATTATGGCCGACGCCGGGAATGTAGGAGGTCACTTCGATGCCGTTGGTCAACCGTACACGGGCCACCTTGCGGAGCGCCGAGTTCGGCTTTTTCGGCGTCGATGTATAGACGCGCGTACAAACGCCGCGCTTCTGCGGGCAACCCTGCAAAGCGGGCGCGGTGTTCTTGCGTCGCTGTTTTTCTCGGCTTTCGCGCACCAATTGATTAATCGTCGGCATATTATCTCGTTCGCAATGTTTAAATGGATTCTGGGGAGGAGTCTCTAGTCAACTCCCCTGGGAAAATCCTTTAACTAACAAATAAACTCTCCGATGTCAAAGCTCAGGCCTCTATAGCTTCGGATATTTCGCCTCCCGGACCCTCCGGCTCGTCGATTTCAAGCTCCGGTTTGCCGTAGAGCGCTACGCCCGTGCCGGCCGGGATCAACCGTCCCATGATGACATTTTCCTTCAGGCCGCGAAGTAGATCGACCTTGCCGTGAATCGCCGCTTCAGTGAGCACTTTAGTGGTCTCTTGAAACGATGCGGCGGAAATAAAACTCTCGGTCGACAGAGACGCTTTGGTAATTCCCAACAACAACGGTTCCGCGATCGCGGGCTTGCCCCGTTCGCCGATCAACTTCTGATTTTCGTCTTCGAAGCGCCATTTCTCGACCTGATCGCCAACCAAGAAGTCGGTGTCGCCGACCTCTTTGATGCGCACGCGGCGCAGCATTTGCCGGACAATGACCTCGATGTGCTTGTCGTTGATGCGCACGCCCTGGAGCCGGTAGATTTCCTGAACTTCGTCGACCAAATATTTCGCCAACGCCTTCTCGCCTAGAATATTCAAAATGTCGTGCGGGTTGGAGGAGCCGTTCATCAACGCCTCGCCGGCACGAATCCGATCGCCGTCGTGGACGCTAATATGTTTGCCCTTGGGAATCAGATATTCCCTGGCTTCACCCACTTCTGGGGTAATCACAACCTTGCGTTTGCCCTTGGTGTCTTTGCCAAACGATACCGCACCGTCGATCTCGCTGATGACGGCGAATTCTTTCGGCTTACGCGCTTCAAAAAGCTCGGCCACCCGGGGCAGACCGCCGGTGATGTCTTTGGTCTTGGTGGTTTCGCGAGGAATCTTCGCCAAGGCGTCGCCGGCGAAAACCATCTGGCCATCCTGGACGTTGATATGCGCGCCCACCGGCAACAGATAACGCGCCTCGGCGGTCGCGGTCAGCCGGGCGGTTTGCCCTTCGACAGTTTTGATCGAAATGCGCGGCCGTTTGTCGATGTCCTTAGAATCGATAATAACCTTGGTCGACAAACCGGTGCGCTCATCGACCTTTTCGTCCATGGTGATAGCCTCAATGATATCGCCGAACCTAACCTCGCCGGTGACTTCGGTGAGAATCGGAATCGTGTAAGGATCCCACTCGGCCAAAAGCTCGCCGGCCTTCGCCCGCGCACCATCTTTCTTTTTGAGTTTTGCACCGTACACCACCGGATAACGTTCGCGTTCGCGCGCCCGGCCCTTTTCACCCTCAGGGTAATCGACGATAGCGACTTCACCGTTGCGGTTCATCACCACCTGATCGCCATCTTTGTTAGTAACGGTGCTGACGTTGATAAACTTAATAAAGCCTTCGTTGCGCGATTCCAAAGTTGTCTGCTCGGCGCGCCGGCTCGCGGTACCGCCGATATGGAAGGTGCGCATGGTGAGCTGGGTTCCCGGCTCACCGATCGACTGCGCCGCAATCACGCCCACCGCTTCGCCCATATTGATCATATTGCCGCGCCCTAGGTCACGGCCATAACACATGATGCAGACGCCGCGACGCGACGCGCAGGTCAGCACGGAGCGGATTTTGATCCGTTCCAGGCCGGCGTCCTCAATGCGCTGGACCAATTCTTCGTTGATTTCTTGATTTGCTTTGACGATCACTTCACCGGTAAAGGGATCGACCACGTCTTCCAGGGCGACTCGCCCCAGCACGCGGTCGCCGAGCGGTTCGATGACCTCGCCGCCTTCCATGAGCGGGGTCATTTCGATCCCGTCCATGGTGCCGCAATCGTCTTCACCGATGACCGCGTCCTGCGCCACATCGACCAGCCGGCGCGTCAGGTAACCGGAGTTAGCGGTTTTCAGCGCCGTATCGGCGAGACCCTTGCGGGCGCCGTGGGTCGAGATGAAGTATTGCAGCACCGTCAGCCCTTCGCGGAAATTCGCCGTGATCGGCGTCTCGATGATTTCACCCGAAGGCTTGGCCATCAGGCCGCGCATGCCGGCCAGCTGGCGGATCTGCTGCGCGCTGCCGCGAGCGCCCGAGTCCGCCATCATGAAGATCGGGTTAAAACTCGGCACCGAGATCTCGTTTCCTTTATCGTCGGTAACTTTTTCCGAACCCAGATCGCGCAACATCTCGTCGGCGATGCGGTCGGTGACTTCGGCCCAAATATCGACGACTTTGTTGTAACGTTCGCCGTCGGTGATCAGACCGTTTTTGTACTGCTCTTCGATCTCGCGCACGTCGTCATGGGCTGCCTTGAGCAACGCTTCTTTGCTCGGTGGAATCAACATGTCTTTGATCGAGATCGAGATACCCGCCTTGGTCGCGTTGCGAAAACCGATATCCTTCAGACGATCGGCGAGTATGACCGTCGCCTTGTTGCCGGCGAGCCGGTAGCTGACTTCGATCAGATTGGCCAGCTCCTTTTTCTTCATCACCCGGTTAATTTCTTTGAATGGAATCACTTCCGGGACGACATCGTAGAGCAATACCCGGCCGACCGTGGTTTCGATCCGCTCCCCGTCAATTCGAACGGTCACCGACGCTTGTAAATCCACTTCGCCTTGGTCGTAGGCGATCTGCACTTCGGTTGGACTGCTGAACAGCTGGCCGCTGCCTTTGGCATGGAGTCGGTCCCTGGTCATGTAATAGAGCCCCAAAACGATGTCTTGGGTCGGCACGATAATCGGCTTGCCATTGGCCGGCGAGAGAATGTTGTTGGTCGACATCATCAAGGCGCGCGCCTCGACCTGCGCTTCCACCGAAAGCGGCACGTGCACGGCCATCTGGTCGCCGTCAAAATCAGCGTTGTAGGCGGCGCAAACCAGTGGATGCAATTGAATCGCCTTACCCTCGATAAGAATCGGCTCGAAGGCTTGAATGCCGAGACGATGCAACGTCGGCGCGCGGTTGAGCAAGATCGGATGTTCGCGAATCACCTCGTCGAGAATGTCCCAAACTTCTGGCAGCTCGCGCTCAACCATCTTCTTGGCGCTCTTGATGGTCGTCACAAGGCCGCGCTCCTCGAGCTTGTTGTAAATAAACGGCTTGAACAGCTCCAGCGCCATTTTCTTGGGCAAACCGCATTGATGCAGCCGGAGCTCGGGGCCAACGACGATCACCGAACGGCCCGAGTAATCGACGCGTTTACCGAGCAGATTCTGGCGGAAGCGGCCGGTCTTGCCTTTCAGCATGTCGCTCAAGGACTTTAGCGGCCGGCGGTTTTGTCCGGTGATCGCCCGGCCGCGCCGGCCGTTGTCGAACAAGGCATCGACTGCTTCTTGGAGCATGCGCTTTTCGTTGCGGATGATCATGTCCGGCGCGCTCAACTCCATTAGTCTCTTAAGCCGGTTGTTGCGGTTGATCACGCGGCGGTACAAGTCGTTTAAATCGGAGGTGGCGAAGCGACCACCGTCGAGCGGCACCAGCGGGCGCAAATCCGGCGGAATGACCGGAATAACTTCCAGCACCATCCACTCCGGCCGGTTGCCTGAGTTCTTGAACGCGCTCAAAACCTTGAGCCGCTTGGCCATTTTTTTACGCCGCACCTCGGAGTTGGCATCGCGCATCTCTTGGTGCAGATCTTCGGAAAGTTTGTTGACTTCGATCGCCTTGAGCAGCTTGCGGATCGCTTCCGCGCCCATCTCAGCGACAAACTTGGCGCCGTACTCTTCCACCGCCTTACGATAGCGAACCTCGGTCAAGAGTTCTTTGTACTGTAGCGGCGTTTCGCCGGGGTCGACGACGATGTAGGACTCGAAGTAAAGGACCTTTTCGATCTCTTTGAGTGACATGTCGAGCAGCGCACCGATGCGGCTGGGCAGGCTTTTCAGAAACCAGATATGCACCACCGGCGTGGCCAACTCGATATGGCCCATGCGCTCGCGTCGCACCTTCGACTGAATGACCTCGACGCCGCATTTCTCGCAGACCACGCCACGGTGGCGCATGCGTTTATACTTGCCGCAATTACATTCGTAATCTTTGGTCGGACCGAAAATTTTCGCGCAGAACAACCCGTCGCGCTCCGGCTTAAACGTCCGGTAGTTGATGGTCTCGGGCTTTTTTACTTCGCCATGGGACCAAGAACGGATTTTGTCGGGCGAAGCGACGGAAATTTTGATCGCGTTAAAAATGATGGGGTTTTTCGGTTTTTCGAATAAATTGAACAGATCTTCCATTTAAGGATCACCTCCGGTTAGAGCGCCATAGCCTCTCTGGGGTTACCTACTTCTCCTCGACTAAATCGACGTCCAGGCATAAGCTTTGTAATTCCTTGACCATAACGTTGAACGACTCCGGTAGACCCGGTTCGAGCAAGTTCTCGCCTTTGACGATCGCCTCATACATGCGCGTACGGCCCACCACATCGTCCGATTTCACGGTCAACATTTCTTGCAGTGTGTAAGCGGCGCCATAGGCCTCCAACGCCCAGACTTCCATTTCACCCAAGCGCTGGCCACCAAATTGCGCCTTGCCGCCCAAAGGCTGCTGGGTGACGAGGGAATACGGACCGGTGGAGCGTGCGTGAATCTTATCGTCGACCAGGTGATGCAGTTTCATGATATACATAACGCCGACGGTCACCTTGCCATCGAAGGGCTCACCGGTACGGCCATCATAGAGCGTCACCTGCCCACTCGCTGGCAAACCGGCCTTCTTGAGCAAGTCAAAAATCTCCTCTTCGGCCGCGCCATCGAAGACCGGCGAAGCGATTCGCACGCCGTCGCGGTATTTATCCGCGAGCTTTAAAATTTCCGCGTCTTTGGCGCCGTCGATCAGCTCATTGGCTTCCCGGGAGTTTAAATAATCCTTAAGCCGGCGCCGCACGACATCGCTGTCATTGCGATGGGTGCGTAGCAGCGCATCGAGCTGGTGGCCAAGCCTCAGCGCCGCCCAACCTAAATGGGCCTCAAGGATTTGGCCGACGTTCATGCGCGACGGGACACCGAGCGGATTCAAAACTACGTCCACCGGCGTGCCGTCTTCCAAATAGGGCATGTCCTCTTCGGGGAGAATCCGCGAGATGACCCCCTTGTTGCCGTGACGGCCAGCCATCTTGTCGCCAACCTGCAGCTTGCGTTTGATTGCGACGAAGGTCTTGACCATCTTGATCACACCTGGAGGAAGTTCGTCGCCGCCCCTTAGCTTTTCGATCTTGTCCTCAAAGGCATGCTTGATCAGGTTGACTTGGCTGGTCGTGCTCTCGATGATGCGCTGGAGCTCGTTTTCCACCGACTCGTTATCGACCCGGATCTCGCTCCAATAAGACATCGGCAGCTGATCGAGATCGTCTTCGGTCAACTCCTGACCTTTGTTGAACAACACCTTGCGGCTGTCGTCGCTGATGCGGCTCGCCAAGCGCCGTCCAGCGAGCAGCTTTTTCAGCCGGCGCAGCGCACCTTCTTGGAGAATTCGTACTTCGTCATGCTGGTCTTTTCTGAGCCGCGTGACCTCTTCGTCTTCAATGAACTTGCTGCGCTCGTCCTTGCCCAAGCCTTTGCGCGAGAAGATGCGCACGTTAATGACCGTGCCTTCGACGCCCGGCGGTACCCGCAACGAGGTGTCCCGCACTTCGCCCGCCTTCTCGCCAAAGATCGCCCGCAAGAGCTTTTCTTCGGGAGACAGTTGGGTTTCACCCTTCGGCGTGATCTTGCCGACGAGAATATTGCCGGGCTTCACTTCCGCGCCAATGCGGATGATGCCGCTCTCGTCGAGATCGGTGAGCGCTTCATCGCCGACGTTGGGAATATCGCGGGTGATTTCCTCTGGGCCGAGCTTGGTGTCGCGCGACACGCATTCGAACTCTTCGATGTGGATCGAAGTGAAAATATCCTCTTTAACGACGCGCTCGCTGATCAGAATCGAGTCTTCAAAGTTGTAGCCACCCCAAGGCATCAGCGCAACCACGACGTTGCGGCCGAGCGCCAATTCGCCCATCTCCGTCGATGGACCGTCGGCAATGACATCGCCGGCCTTCACCTGATCACCGACGACGACAATCGGACGCTGATTGATGCAGGTGTTCTGATTCGAGCGCTGGTACTTGACCAAATTGTAGATATCGACGCCGGTATCGCGCGGCCCGGAGCTTTTATCGGCCTTGACAACGATGCGCGTCGAGTCGACGCTTTCGACCACGCCGTCGCGGCGCGTGACAATCGTTACGCCGGAATCGCGCGCCACGGTCTTTTCCATGCCGGTGCCGACAAAGGGCGCCTCGGTGCGCAGCAGCGGCACCGCTTGACGCTGCATGTTGGAGCCCATCAAAGCGCGGTTGGCGTCATCGTTTTCGAGGAAGGGAATCAAAGATGCTGCCACACTCACGAGTTGGTTCGGCGACACGTCCATGAAGTTAACTTCTTCGGGGCGCGCCATGATGAACTCGCCGCCTTTGCGCGACGAAACGAGGTCGATGTCAAAGTGACCGCGGCTATCGATCGGCGCGTTGGCCTGGGCGATCACATGGTCTTCCTCCTCTAAGGCGGAAAGATAGCGAATACGGTCGGACACCCGGCCGTTGTCGACTTCACGGTAGGGCGTTTCGATGAAGCCGAAATCGTTGACCCGCGCGTAGGTTGTCAGCGACGCGATCAAACCGATGTTCGGCCCTTCCGGAGTTTCAATCGGACAAACCCGGCCATAATGGGTCGGGTGCACGTCGCGCACTTCAAAACCGGCGCGCTCGCGGGTCAAACCGCCTGGGCCAAGGGCCGATAGGCGCCGCTTGTGCGTGATCTCCGAAAGCGGATTGGTCTGATCCATGAACTGCGACAGCTGACTGGAGCCGAAGAATTCCTTGAGCGCCGCGGAAACCGGCTTGTAGTTGATCAGCTCCTGGGGCATCAAGGTTTCGATGTCCTGCAGACTCATCTTTTCCTTGATCGCCCGCTCCATGCGCACCAAGCCGACGCGAAAATGATTTTCCACCAGCTCGCCGACGGCACGCACCCGGCGGTTGCCGAGATGGTCGATGTCATCCACCGAGCCATTGCCATTCTTAAGCTCCATCAGGTAGCGCACCACTTCGAGAATGTCTTCCTTGCGCAGCGTCCCCTGCTCCAACGGCACGCTGAGCTTTAGCCGATGGTTGAGTTTCAAGCGGCCGACTTTGGACAGATCGTAGCGGTCCGGATTAAAAAATAAATTGTTGAAAAAATTGGTCGCCGATTCGACCGTCGGCGGATCCCCTGGACGCAAGCGGCGGTAGATCTCCATGATCGCATCCTGGGGGGATTTAATGCGGTCCTGAAGCAGCGTGTTGCGCAAATACGGGCCGACGCTGGAATCATCGATGAACAACACTTCGATCTGATGAATCCCCTTGTCGCGAATCAAATCGAGCTTATCCTGAGTGATCTCATGGTTGCACTCGACCAGCACCTCTTTAGTTTGCCCATCGATGATGTCGTGCGAGGCGACCCGGCCGAGAATCTCTTCGAACGTTATCGGCACGTTTTTCACTCGGGCCGTTTCCATTTGACGCAGCACCGGCCGAGTGAATTTTTTGCCTTCCTTGACGATGATGTCATTGGACTTGGGATCGCGCACGTCGGCGCTCACCTTGGCGCCAAGCAAATGATTGGGGTTAAACACCAGCGCCGGCTTGCGGCCGTCAAAGACGATCGTGTCGCTCCGGTAATAATAGTTGAGCAGATCTTCCGAGGTCATGCCCAAGGCGCGCAACAACACCGTGGCGTGGAACTTCCGCCGCCGGTCGATGCGCACGTAAATAATATCGCGGGGATCGAACTCGAGATCCACCCACGAGCCGCGATAGGGAATCACCCTGGCCGAATAGAGCAGCTTGCCGCTCGCGTGGGTTTTACCCTTGTCATGCTCGAAGAAAACCCCCGGCGAACGGTGCAACTGGCTGACAATGACCCGCTCGGTACCGTTCACCATGAACGTCCCGTTGACTGTCATGAGCGGAATTTCGCCGAAATAAACTTCCTGCTCCTTGACGTTCTTGATGCTGCGCGAGCCGGTTTGCTGATCGACATCCCAGAGCACCAATTGCACGGTGACTTTCAACGGTGCGGCGAAAGTCATGCCGCGCTGATGACACTCCTCGACATCGTACTTGGGTTCGCCGAGCGAAAAACTGACAAACTCCAAGGATGCGGTTTCGTTAAAATCCTTGATGGGAAAAACCGATTTGAACACTTCCTGCAGGCCCATATTCTGCCGTTCCGTCGGCGTGGCATCTTTTTGCAGGAACAGATTGTAAGAGTTCTTTTGGATTTCAATTAAATAGGGAAGATCGATGATCTTTCTGATCCTCCCGAAACTGCGCCGAAAGCGTAGGTTATTGGCGACTTGAAATGCCATGCGTTCTCCTCTCTCGAACTAGCGGTTGACAATCCGTCATTTAAAACTCAACGAAAATTCAACGGGAAGCACCACCGCGAGAGACTTACTTGATTTCCACCTTGGCGCCCTGCTCTTCGAGTTTCTTCTTGATTGTCTCGGCTTCCGCTTTGGGCACGGCTTCTTTCACCGGCTTGGGCGCGCCATCGACGAGATCCTTGGCCTCCTTCAAACCTAGGCCAGTGAGCTCGCGAACGACCTTAATCACCTGGATCTTCTTCTCGCCCACTTCGGCGAGAATGACGTTGAACTCGGTCTTTTCCTCCGCCGCTGCCGCCGCCGGCCCAGCCGCGGCCGCCACGGCAACCGGAGCCGCGGCGCTGACGCCCAACTCTTCCTCGAGCTCTTTGACCAGAGCCGCCGCATCCATCAAGGTCATGTTCTTGATGTAATCCTTAACCTGTTCTTTCGATACGCCTTCCATAACTTTCCCCCTTTGATTGATTCCGTGAATGCTATTTTTTACTCGCCTTTGGTTTTTCGTAACGATTCGAGCAGCCGAACCATTTGCGCACCCGGCTCCTGGATGGTTCTGAGCAGTTGGGTCGCCGGCGCGTTGATCATCGCCAGGAACTTCGCTTGCAATTCCGGCTTGCTCGGCATCTGCGATAACACCTTGACCCCGGCGCGATCCATGAGGCGGCCTTCAAACATGCCGCCTTTAATCGCAAGCTTGTCGTTACCGTCGGCGAATTTGATCAAGGTCTTCGACAACGCGACCGGATCGTCGTAGGCGAACACCCAACCGTTGGGCCCCTCGAGCAACTTTTCGAGATCGCCAAACGCGGTGTCCTTGAGCGCCCGGCGCACCAAGGTGTTTTTGATCACCTGATACTCGCCCGAGGCGCCGCGGATTTCGCGCCGCAGGTTGGTCATCTGCGCCACCGACAGCCCGCGGTACTCCGTAACGATCGCCATCTTGGCCGATTTTAACAGCTGATGAACCGCCGCCACGGTTTGCGCTTTTTCACCGTGGCTGGCTCGGACAACTTGCACTTCCGACATGCTTAACTCCCTGACTCCGATACGCTTGGTTTAAGATTCTAGTATTGAATCCTGATAGTTCTACGCCGCCATGGCGCGAATCTGCGCCAGGTCGATTTTGATGCCCGGTCCCATGGTCGTGGCAACCGTCACCCCTCTGACATAGTTGCCTTTCGCGGACGCCGGCTTGGCTCGCAATATCGACATGAGCACCGCTTTAGCGTTGTCGATGAGCTGCTCGGCGCCAAACGACGCCTTGCCCACCGGCACGTGGACGATCCCGGCCTTGTCGACGCGGAATTCCAACTTGCCGGCCTTGATTTCTTTGATCGCCTTGCCGATGTCCATCGACACGGTGCCGGTTTTTGGATTTGGCATGAGCCCCCGCGGACCCAGCACTTTGCCGATTCGGCCAACGGCCGCCATCATGTCCGGGGTTGCGACCGCTTTGTCAAAATCGAACCAGCCCTCGCTGATCTTCTTGATCAACTCATCGCTGCCGACAAAATCCGCCCCGGCATCCTGCGCCTCTTTTTCTTTATCGCCCTTGGCAAAGGCCAACACCCGCACGATCTTACCCATGCCGTGCGGCAAGCTCACGGTTCCGCGGATATTTTGGTCGGCCTGGCGCGGATCGACGCCCAGGCGGATCGCCAGTTCGACTGTTTCATCGAACTTGGCGCGGGCGGTCTCTTTGGCCAAGCGCAGGCTGTCCTCCAGCTGGTAGCGTTGATTGCGGTCGACTTTTGCCATCGCGGCACGAAAGGTTTTTCCGTTTCCACTCATGACTTTCCTCTATGCAGAAAATGATCGTAACTTATCGTCTCGGCGCTGAACTCGCGGGGGAAAAACTATCCTTCCACGTCCAAACCCAAACTGCGCGCGGTGCCCTCGACCGATTTTTCCGCCGCGGCGATATCCTTGGCGGTCAAATCCTTAAACTTCAATTCGGCGATCTGTCGAACTTGAGCACGGGTCACTTTGCCGACCTTGGTTTTTCCCGGTTCCGAGGAGCCCTTCTCGATCCCCGCGGCCTTTTTCAACAACACCGAAGCCGGCGGAGTCTTGGTCACGAAGCTGAACGATCGGTCGGCGTAAACCGTGATGATAACCGGCGTAATCATGCCCATCTGCGCTTGGGTCGCGGCGTTGAACGATTTGCAAAACTCCAT
The DNA here is from genome assembly GCA_964478485.1 of uncultured Syntrophobacter sp. Lineage (GTDB taxonomy): Bacteria > Desulfobacterota > Binatia > UBA9968 > UBA9968 > DP-20. The sequence goes on from CAYZJE010000095.1 coordinate 33,009, forward strand.
GATGTTGACGCCGCGCTGGCCGAGCGCCGGACCCACCGGCGGACTCGGGTTGGCTTGCCCTGCAGGAATCTGCAGCTTGATTTCACCGATTACTTTCTTAGCCATTGACTTCGATCCTTCTATTCTGAACGCGGCCGCTTGCGAGAGGGATGTTGTCAGCGCCCTCAACCGTTAACGTCACTCAACAATTAGTTCCGTTCGACCTGTACGAACTCGAGCTCGACCGGCGTCGCTCGGCCAAAAATACTGATCAACACCCTGAGCTTGCCCTTTTCAGGCTTAACTTCTTCAACCACCCCGTTGAAATCGGCGAACGGCCCATCGACGACCTTGACATTCTCGCCGACAGAGAAAAGCACCCGCGGCTTGGGCTTGATCGCGCCCTCCTCCATCTGCAACGTGATCGCGCGCACTTCTTCGTCGCTTATCGGCGGCGGATTGGTGCTGCCGCCGACAAAGCCGGTGACCTTGGGAGTCTCCTTGACCACATGCCAAGTGTCATCGTTCAATTCCATCTGGACGAGGATATAGCCGGGGAAGAACTTCCGCGAAGAAGTCTTCTTCTTGCCCTTGACCAGTTCCACGACCTTTTCCACGGGTACGAGGATCTCGGCGAAATAGTCCTGCTTACCGAGCGAGCGAATGCGCTCCTCGAGAGCCGCCTTCGCTTTCTGCTCGTAACCTGAAAAGGTGTGTACGATGTACCATTGTTTAGCCATAACCGAACACCTTCGCGATCAGCCGAGCACGGCCTGAATGGCTTTCGTCAGAACGAAATCGACGCCGGCCAAATAGATCGACACCAAGACCACGACAATAATAACCACTCCCGTCGCGGCGTAGGTTTCCTTCCGCGACGGCCAATAGACTTTTTTCAGCTCCTGCCAAGACTCCTCGATGAACTCGGTCAAATGCCGAACGCCATCCTGGAGTTTTTGAATCCAATCCCCCATGGGGCCCCCACTCAAGTGCGATGGCGGGTCAGGCAGGACTCGAACCTGCAACAACCGGATTTGGAGTCCGGCGCTCTACCAATTGGAGCTACTGACCCCCCTCTACCTCCGCTACACTTTTACCTCGCGATGGAGAGTGTGGGATCGACAAGCCGCACAAAATTTCTTGAGCGAAAGTTTCTCTGTAGTTGTCTTCCGATTTTTTGTCGTCGTGTAGTTTTTCCGCTTGCATTTATCACAAGCAAATCCTACCAGTTCCCGCATGGTCAGAACCTCCCTCGCGTCGTACTACTGAATAATCTTAGTGACGACTCCCGCGCCTACGGTCCGGCCGCCTTCGCGGATCGCGAACTTCAAGCCGTCATCCATGGCAACCGGCGTGATGAGTTCGATCTCGACGTTGATGTTGTCCCCGGGCATAATCATCTCCGTGCCTTCTGGGAGTTTCACGATGCCAGTCACGTCGGTGGTTCGGAAATAAAACTGCGGCCGGTAACCGTTAAAGAATGGGGTGTGCCGCCCGCCTTCCTCCTTGGTGAGAACATAGGCCTCAGCATTAAATTTCGTGTGCGGAGTAATGCTTCCTGGTTTCGCTAAAACCTGTCCCCGTTCCACTTCCTCGCGCTTCGTTCCTCGGAGCAGAACACCGATATTGTCGCCGGCTCGCCCTTCATCCAAAAGTTTGCGGAACATCTCAACACCTGTCGCTACGGTCTTCTGGGTTGCCTTGAAGCCGACAATCTCTATTTCTTCGCCAACCTTAACAATTCCCCGCTCAACTCGCCCGGTAACGACTGTGCCACGACCACTGATAGTAAAGACGTCTTCGACCGGCATAATGAAAGGCCTGTCGACATCTCGAACCGGCTCCTTCACGAAGGAGTCCACAGCGTCCAAAAGCTTCAAGATGGCGCCTTCGCCCATTTCAGAAGTATCGCCCTCCAATGCCTTTAGCGCACTGCCGATAACGACCGGCGTGTCATCGCCTGGAAATTTATACTTGGAGAGCAGCTCGCGCACCTCCAACTCGACAAGCTCCAAAAGCTCCTTATCGTCGACCATGTCCGCTTTGTTGAGAAAAACAACGATAGCCGGAACTCCGACCTGGCGCGCCAACAGGATATGCTCCCGCGTTTGCGGCATGGGTCCGTCAGCGGCAGAGACGACTAGAATCGCTCCATCCATCTGCGCGGCTCCGGTGATCATGTTTTTAATGTAATCGGCGTGGCCGGGACAGTCGACGTGAGCGTAATGGCGTTTGTCGGTCTCGTATTCGACGTGAGCGATGTTAATTGTGACGCCGCGTTCTCTTTCTTCCGGCGCCTTATCGATCTGATCGTAGGCCAGGAACGTGGCTTTCCCGGTCTTGGCCAATACCTTGGTGATCGCCGCGGTCAAGGTAGTCTTGCCATGGTCGACGTGCCCGATCGTACCGATATTGAGGTGCGGTTTTTTACGCTCGAACTTCTGTTTGCTCATCTCACCCTCCTCTAAATAATTTGCCAGCTACTTTGTAAATCGAAAACTCATCCCCAACTGATGCATCGACTGGGCAAAGCCCAGGAGCGGGATCGAACCGCTGACCTCGTCCTTACCAAGGACGTGCTCTACCGACTGAGCTACCTGGGCATATCAGTCGATGACCTCTAGCATTTGGCTGATTGCTCCCCTCAGAGCCGCCCGAGGCCAAGTGCTATGTGCCATCAGCCATGCGCAAAATGGAGCGGGAAACGGGACTCGAACCCGCGACCCCAAGCTTGGAAGGCTTGCGCTCTACCAACTGAGCTATTCCCGCAAAATTGGTGGAGAGGGAAGGATTCGAACCTTCGAAGGCATCGCCGGCAGATTTACAGTCTGCTCCCTTTGGCCACTCGGGAACCTCTCCCTGACTCTCTTCACCCCAATGAATAGAAGCCCTAACCGTTCCGCGAATCGAAATTCGATTAGCTGGAGCTGGCGATAGGACTTGAACCTACAACCTGCTGATTACAAATCAGCTGCTCTACCGTTGAGCTACGCCAGCTTACCCAGGTCTCGATCAGTACTCACCAGCGCAAAATTCGCTATATCACCAACGCTCAGGCAGCGGGAAAACACTGACTGCTATAATTCCAGTTTAGTCACTGAATCTTTGCCTTTTAGGCAAACGACGGCGTCAGGGCAGCTTACCCTTTTAGTAAACGGGTATTTAAACCACCTTCACGGGGATATGTCAACAGGAAAGGCACAAATTCACTAAAAGTCCTATCCAAAACCGCTTTTTAACCATTTACTTACCGCTTGGTTAAGCGCTTGTCAATGTTTCGACTTTGACGCACTAGCTCGTACAGGAAAACTGCCCCCGCCACTGCCACGTTGAGGGAGGCGATCTTGCCAAGCATGGGGATGGACACCACGAAGTCACAGTCGCGCAAGGTAACTGGACGAAGCCCTTTGCCCTCGCCGCCGAGAACGATGACCAGACGGTCTGGAAAATTCTTGTCGTAGATACTCTCCGGACTCTGCCCATCTAGCCCGACGGTCCAATAACCCTGATTCTTGAGCTCGCCAATCGCCCGGCGGAGATTGGTTACCTTAGTTATGTTGAGATGATGCGTCGCCCCAGCCGATGCTTTGACAACCACCGGCGTAACGTCCACCGAGCGGTCTTTGGGAATTACCACATAGCTGACTCCCACCGCCTCAGCGGTTCGTAACAGCGCGCCGAAGTTTCTTGGGTCAGTGAGCCCATCCAACACGAGTATCCAGCTCGTGGCCGAGCCGGTGGAAGCCTGTTGGAGCAGCTGGTCGAACGACAGGTAACGGTAAGCTTCCACCCTGGCAACCACACCCTGGTGCCTGTAGCCGCCGGCCAGTCGATCAAGAGCCCTCGCCTGGACCGGCACCATGCGCAAACCCTGTTGCTTAGCTTTGTGCGCAATTTGGCGTAATGCCGGGCGCTCAGAATTCTCCGCAACGAGAATTTCCAAGATATCGTTTGCCGACGTCTTGAGTTTCTCCAAAACCGGATTAATGCCAAAGACGATGTTTTGGTTATTCGACATCGATTGATCAAAGCTCCACTGCGCCAATGGATTTTACAATAGCGCAACCACCAGCTAACATGCCGGCACCGTGCAACGAAGAACGATTTTTCGATATCTCATCGCCGAAGTTCTGCCGCCTTTTTTTCTCGGACTTCTGGCCTTCACCCTGATCTTATTGATCGCGCGAATCCTGAAACTCATCGATCTAGTCATTACGCGCGGCGTTCCGGTGCTCCAGATCGTCAAACTTTTCTCGCTCATATTGCCGACCTTTCTGGAGTTGACCGTACCGATGTCGTTCCTTTTGGCCATTCTATTAGGTCTCGGCCGCTTGTCCAATGACCAAGAGCTATTGGCGATGAAGGCTTCCGGTGTGAGTCCTTCCCAAATGCTTTGGCCAATCGCCGTCGTGGCCACCGTCATAGCGCTCATCACGCTGTCGCTCACGCTTTTCGCTCGCCCGGCGGCGAACTTCGCACTAAAGAAGGAACTTTACAATATCGCCAAGACGCGCGTCGGCACCGCGCTCAAAGAGAGAGTCTTCAACGACGATTTCCCAAAAATCTTAATCTACGTCGAAGAGCTCAAACCGCCTGGCAACACCGCGCAAGGAATATTGATCGTCGACAAACGCGACAAAGCCCGGGAAGATATCATTCTCGGCAAGGTGGCGATTATCAGTACGGACGAAGAAACTAATTCCTTGGGACTTAAGCTCTTTGACGGCTCAATCTTTGGGCGGGAGAAAAACCGTCCCGGTTTCAGCGAGACGCGCTTTAACATCTATGATTTCAAGTTCGACCTCGACGAGCTGGTCGGCACTGTGCAGCAAAAAGGAGCCGGACCCAAAGAGCTGCCGCTTAGCGACCTACTCGAACGGATAGGCGTCAAACAGAGCCAAGGGGCCAAGGTCATCGCCGAGCGCATGGAGCTGCACCAACGCATCTCGTTCGGCTTCGTGCCAATGGTCTTTTGCCTGCTCGGCGTATCATTGGCATTGTTGCCACGAAATTCGCGGGCCAGCCGTTCGTCGGGCTTCATGCTCTGTTTGTTTTGGTTGTTGGCGTATTACGCGCTGCTATCCCTCGGCAAGGCACTCGGAGAAAAAAACCTCCTCCATCCGCTTCCGGCACTCTGGCTGCCGAACATCGTCGTCAGTGCCATCGCCATCCATTTTTTCCGTAAAGCCCTAAACGAATCGCCGCTTGTTCTGCCGATAATGCTGGAACACCAGTGGGCGTGTGCACGGCAAATGATCATGACACTTTGGCCAAGAAAGAAGGACTAGATGGCGATAGTCGCAGCGCGAATTCGCACCCGCTTTCTGCCCCTGGGCAGTATCTTAGACCGCTACGTGGCGGCGGGATTCGTGCGAATTTTTTTTGCTAGTTTGGCGATCATCACGTCACTTTACGTCACGGTTGATTTTTTCGATCGTATCGGTGCCTTGTTCGAATCCGGTGCGCCGCTTTTCACCGTGGTTCGATATTTCCTCTACAAAGCGCCGCTCTTGATCTCCCGCGTAGTTGGCTTTGCAACGCTCTTTTCGACGCTCTTTAGCCTCGGCATGCTGGCGCGAACCTATGAGATCACCGCCATGCGCTCGAGCGGTGTCAGCGTCCAACGGCTCGCGTTGCCGTTATTCGTGCTCTCACTATTTATCTGCGGTTTGACCTTCGTCTGGAACGAATCCTTGGTGCCGGTTTTCGCCCATCGGGCGCAGACGATTTATCGTACCGAGATCAAAAACAAACAGCAAAAGAGTTTGTTGGGCACGCACGACATCTGGATACGAGGCGAGAATAGTTTCATCAACGTGGATCGCTTCGATACCCGAACCAGCACGCTGGAAAATATCACGGTCTTTCGTCTCAATCGCAATTTCAGCTTAAGTGGATTGGTGGAGATCCCTAGGGCGCAGTGGAACCTCAACGGCTGGAAAACCAGCCAGGCGGTCGAGTGGGAGCTAAGCGGCGATGGTAAGATGATCCGGCGCGAAATCGACGCGGTGTTGCCGCTTACCGAGACGCCCGACGATCTCAAACTGCTCGCACGCGACCCCGAGGAGTTCACTTACTTTGATTTGCAGAGACAAATCGCCGATTTGAAAAGTAAAGGAATAGATGCGACGAATTACGACGTCGACCTACAAAGCAAGCTCGCCTTCCCATTGGTCTCGCCGTTAATGGTACTGCTCGCCATTCCATTCGCGCTTAGACGACAGTTGACGGGCAACATTTCCCTCAGCTTCGGCGTCGCCATGCTGATCGCGTTCGGTTATTGGGTCCTGTCGGCATTCTGTATTTCACTAGGCCACAGCGGAGCCTTGCCGTCTTGGGCGGCCGGCTGGATACCTAATGCAATTTTTTTGATGATCGGGTTGTATTTCTTTACCGCCGAAGAATAGTTCGAAGTGGAAAACGGATGAATCGACCCTTATTCCTGCAGCAGCCAGCTTTGGCTGTCGCCGGAATAAGCAATGAGATCGAGATTAGACACAGCGGCACCGAACGCCGCCGGGCTGGTTAACGCTTAGAATACTGCGGGCGTTTGCGTGCTTTGTGCCGGCCATATTTTTTGCGCTCAACCGCACGCGGATCACGAGTGACGAAACCGGCTTTTTTAAGCACTGAACGAAAGTCCGCATTGAGCAACATCAACGCACGGGTGATACCATGGCGGATCGCGCCAGCCTGTCCTGAGTTGCCACCGCCCGTGACGTTGACGTCGATGTCAAAATTGCCGGCGGTCTGAGTGATATCGAAAGGTTGCATGACGATCATGCGCGCGGTTTCGCGGCCGAAATATTCTTGCAATGAACGGCTGTTGATGGTGATTTTACCCTTGCCCTGCTTGAGAAAGACCCGCGCTACTGAAGTCTTTCTACGCCCGGTTGCTGTGAAAACTTTGTCCGCCATTTGATTCGTACTCCTAGGCTTGCACCGCTAAAGGTTGTGGTTTCTGCGCGTCATGAGGATGCTCCGGGCCTGGGTAAACCTTGAGCTTGGTGACCAATTTGCGGCTCAAACGATTCTTTGGCAGCATCCCCTTGACTGCCAACATTACCAGTTCCTCCGGTTTCTCTTCGAGCATCTGGGCCGCAGTCCGCTCTCTGATTCCACCAGGATATTCGGTGTGCCGATAGTAAATTTTCTGATCGAGCTTGGCGCCGGTGAGCTTGATTTCCCGGGCATTTACGACAATGACAAAATCGCCGGCATCCTGGTTCGGCGTGTAGCATGGCTTGTGTTTACCCCTTAACACCTTGGCGATTTCGGTAGCCATGCGGCCAAGAATTTTCCCCCGCGCATCGATCACGTACCACTGCCGCTGGCTCAGCGCTTCCTCTTTGTTCATGATTCCATCTCCACTACCTAACAATTTCTCGTACCGCTCCCTCAAGGGGAAAGTGGCGGGGCCGACGAGACTCGAACTCGCGACCTCCGGCGTGACAGGCCGGCGTTCTAACCAACTGAACTACGACCCCGACAAAATTTAGTTTCGAATTTTACGTTTCGGGTTCCGCGTTTTAACTAAAAACTCAATACTCGGAATTCGAAACTTTAACCTTTCTGGTGGGCGGTACAGGATTTGAACCTGTGACCCCCGGCTTGTAAGGCCGATGCTCTCCCGCTGAGCTAACCGCCCCTTGGCTGCTTCTTACCAGAACGTCTAGCTGAGAAAAACTCTCAAGAGCTTCTTGGCCACATCTGTAGCGATTCAGATTGAACGGCTGCACAGTCGCACCACTAGTATTCAAACCTACTTCGTGATCGACTGAGGTGATTCATCAACATGGGGATTCAACTGAACTTTCCGCCCGTCCCACGGCGACGACAACCAACCGCGCTACGAATGCAAAGCGGTTTTATAACAGCCGCAATGCCGGGTGTCAAACCACCCGGCATTGGCTTAGTTCAATTTATTTGAGTTATTGCGGCAGAATTTCCGACGCGGGAACGTCTTCGACCTTATCGGCGAACCCCGGCGCGTCATCCTTAGGCCGCGTTTCGACCGGGGCGTGTTTAAACAGGCTTTCGGGATCGTCGAGAATGAGCGCCTTTTTTAGCACTTGATCGACGTGCGAGACCAGCTCCAGTTCGACGGTTTTAAGCACCGTAGCCGGGATCTCTTCAATATCTTTCTCATTCTCCGAGGGAATCAATACTTTCTTGATACCGGCGCGATGAGCCGCCAAAACCTTCTCTTTTAAACCACCGATCGGTAGCACCGTGCCGCGCAAGGTGATTTCTCCGGTCATCGCTAAATCATTACGCACCGGAACTTTCAGCAACGCCGACACCAGCGAAGTCGCCATCGTGATACCGGCGGAAGGGCCGTCCTTAGGAATCGCACCCTCTGGCACATGGATATGGATATCGAGCTTCTGATAAAAATCCCTCTCTAGACCTAACTCAGCCGCGCGGGACCTGACGTAGCTCATTGCCGCCCGCGCTGACTCTTGCATCACATCGCCGAGCTTTCCGGTAATAATGAGCTGGCCCTTACCCGGCATGACGGTAACTTCAGTAGACAACAACTCGCCACCTAGCTCGGTCCAGGCTAAGCCGGTGGTCACGCCGATCTTAACTTCCGTCTCCGCTTTGCCGTAACGGAATTTATTGGCTCCGAGATATTTATGCAGACTCTTAGTGCCGACTTGGATATGCGCACTGCGGTCCTTGCGCACCACTTCAACCGCGACCTTGCGGCAAATGGAAGCGATCTCGCGCTCGAGATTACGCACCCCAGCTTCTTTCGTGTAATGACGAATGACGCCAAGCAGGGCGTTGTCGGTAAATGCTAAGTTCTCGGTTGTCAGCCCGTTCGCTTCCTTCTGTTTTTCCAAAAGGTATTTCTTCGCGATACTGAGCTTTTCCAGTTCCGTGTAGCCCGCGATGCGAATTATTTCCATGCGGTCCTGTAACGGCCGGGGAATCCGGTCCAAGGAATTGGCGGTCGTAATGAACATCACCTTTGACAGGTCAAAATCTAAATCAAGGTAGTGATCGTTGAATGAAGCATTCTGCTCCGGGTCTAAAACTTCCAGGAGCGCAGACGAAGGATCGCCGCGAAAGTCCGTCGACATCTTGTCGATTTCGTCCATCAAAAACACCGGATTGCTCGACCCGGCTTTTTTCATTGACTGAATGATTTTCCCCGGCATGGCGCCAATGTAGGTGCGCCGATGGCCGCGAACTTCAGCTTCATCGCGCACACCGCCCAGTGATACTCGGATAAACTTTCTTCCAGTCGAGCGGGCGATCGAACGGCCCAAGGAAGTCTTGCCAACTCCCGGAGGGCCGACCAAACAGAGGATCGGACCCTTTATTTTGCCCACCAGGCTCTGCACCGCGAGATACTCAAGGATACGTTCCTTCACTTTGTCCAAACCGTAGTGGTCTTCTTCGAGTATCCGTTCCGCTTCATTGATGTCCAGTTTATCGTCGGTAAACTCATTCCACGGCAAACTGATGATCCAGTCGATATAGTTACGCACCACGGTGGCCTCGGCGGACATGGGCGACATCATTTTCAGCTTCTTGAGCTCTTTATCGACCTTGTCTTTCGCTTCGGCGGAAAGCTTTTTCTGCTTGAGCTTTTCTTCGATCTCCTGAATTTCGTTCTTGAATTCATCTTTCTCGCCAAGCTCTTTCTGGATCGCGCGCATTTGCTCGTTGAGATAGTACTCCTTCTGGGAGCGCTCCATCTGTTTTTTGACCCGCGAGCGAATGCGCCGCTCGACTTCGAGTATTTCAATCTCGGCGCGCATGTGACCGAGCACTTTTTCCAAACGCTCGGCGGCAATAAACGACTCGAGCAGATTCTGACGGTCTTCCAGCTTGATGCCGAGATGCGCCACGATCGTGTCGGCCAAACGTCCCGGATCGTCGATCGAAGAAACCGACATAACCATTTCGGGTGGAATTTTCTTCTTGAGCTTTACATAGTTCTCGAAGGTCGTGTGAACTTCGCGGACCAATGCTTCAATTTCCGTGTTGCGGTCGACGACCTCCGGGGCATCTTCCACTTCAACTAAGAAAAAGTCCGGGTTAGCGACGAATCTAGCCACTTTCGCGCGCTTCTTCCCTTCGATCAAAACTTTCACGGTCCCATCGGGAAGCTTTAGCATTTGGACCACTGAGCCCAAGGTACCGATCTTATATATGTCGTCTTCGGCAGGCTCATTGGTCTTGGCGTCCTTTTGCGACGATAGGAAAATCAGGCTCTGCCTCTGCGTCGCCTCTTCCAGCGCCTTAATGGAACGTTGCCGGCCAACAAAAAGCGGCACGACCATGTGCGGAAAAACGATAATATCCCTCAGCGGCAACAATGGAACTCGGGTGATCCCCGATGTCCCCTCTTTGTCGTCTTTTTTGTCATTGCGAAACAGCATAATCCCTCCTAAGCGCTCTCCGCGGCCTTGGTGTATACGACAATTGGAGGTTCATGTTTATCCACGACTTCCTCGGTGATCACGACTTCTTTGATATTCGGCTGCGAGGGCATGTCGTACATGATATCCAACATGATATTTTCCATGATCGCACGTAATCCTCGGGCACCCGACTTTCGCTTCATGGCGTCGCGGGCGATCGCTCGCAGCGCCTCTTCGGTAAACTTGAGGTGCACCGATTCCATATCAAAAAGCTTCGAATATTGTTTGGTCAAAGCGTTCTTCGGTTCTTTGAGAATACGCACCAACGCCAGATCATCCAACTCATCGAGGGTCGCGATGACCGGTAAGCGTCCGATAAACTCGGGGATAAGACCAAATTTAAGCAAATCTTCGGTCTGCACACCGTGCAGGATCTCGCTGGACCTTCGACCATCCTTCTCCTCTAACTGGCCGCCAAAACCCATGCGTTTTCGTCCGATCCGTTTGCGAATAATGTCTTCCAAACCGACAAACGCGCCGCCGCATATAAAAAGGATGTTGGTCGTATCCACTTGCAGGAATTCCTGCTGTGGGTGTTTGCGCCCGCCCTTGGGCGGCACGCTGGCCATGGTCCCTTCGATGATCTTGAGCAGCGCCTGCTGCACGCCCTCGCCGGACACATCGCGAGTAATCGAGGGGTTGTCGGACTTCCGCGAAATCTTGTCGATTTCATCGATGTAAACGATGCCACGCTGGGCCTTCTCGACGTCATAGTCAGCCGCCTGAAGCAGATTGAGAATGATATTTTCGACGTCTTCACCGACGTAACCCGCCTCGGTCAAACTCGTGGCATCGGCGATGGTGAATGGCACCTGCAGGAAACGCGCCAGAGTTTGGGCTAAAAGCGTCTTGCCTGATCCGGTCGGACCGAGCATCAATATGTTGCTTTTCTGTAGCTCGACATCGCCAGTAACCATTTGGCTGTCGATGCGTTTGTAATGATTGTGCACCGCCACCGCCAAGATTTTCTTAGCGCGCTCTTGGCCGATCACATATTGATCGAGGACGCGCTTGATCTCAGCGGGCTTGGGAACGTTTGAAGAAGAGCTAAGATTTTCATCGTGATCGCACTCTTCGGCGATGATATCGTTACAGAGGTCGATACACTCATCGCAGATGTAGACGGTCGGACCGGCGATCAGTTTGCGAACCTCATCCTGACTTTTACCGCAGAAGGAGCAGACGAGATTACCCGGTCCATGTTCCCCGTGCTTTGCCATACATCTCCCCCGGTTAAACTGATGACTACTTTTTAATCGTGCCTTCGGCACGGTTCGCGATCACTTCGTCGACCAAGCCATACTCTAGGGCTTGCCTGCCGGTCATGAACATATCGCGATCCGTATCCTTTTCGATTTTCTTCAAGCTCTGTCCGGAATGCTTGGTCAAAATATTGTTTAGTTCCTCGCGCATGCGGAGAATTTCCCGGGCTTGTATATCGATATCGGTCGCTTGCCCCTGAAATCCGCCCAAGGGCTGATGAATCATGATTCGCGCGTGGGGCAAGGCGAACCGCTTGCCCTTCGATCCGGCGGCTAATAGCACCGCACCCATGCTCGCCGCTTGGCCGACACAGACCGTGGAAATTTGCGGTCGCACGTATTGCATGGTGTCGTAGATCGCCAAGCCGGCGGTTACCCCCCCGCCCGGACTATTGATGTAAAAGAAGATATCGCGCTCAGGATCTTCGGATTCTAAAAAGAGAAATTGCGCGGTGATGAGATTAGCGACTTCGTCGTTTATGACGGAGCCGAGAAAAACGATTCGGTCTTTAAGGAGACGCGAATAAATATCATATGCCCGTTCGCCACGGCCGGTTTGCTCAACCACGATGGGGATGAAGTTCATAAGTAGCTAAACCCCTGGTCCACAAAAACTATTCTAGCTGTTTTCACCCGCCTCATCAACCTTAGAGATGGGTGGATCGACTTCTTTTATTCGTGCCCGTTCAAGTAAATACCCGACGGTGCGGTCAAACACCATTTGTGCGCGCAAATCGTCGCGCGCCTCGGGCTTTGCATAATATTCACGCAAGCCTTTCGCCCGGTCGCCGGCGGCGCGAGAGAGATTGTCGATGCGCTCTTGAAGATCCTGATCGCTAACTTCGATTTTCTCCCGCTGCGAGATTTTCTCCACCAGTAAAGTTGCTTGGACTTGCCGGGTTGCACGGCCTTCTAAATTTTTACGCGCCTCTTCCATCGGCGGCGCCGCATCGGCGTCGGCCCCAGCCTGGCCGGCCACTTGGTTCTGGTAACGTTCCAACAAATACCGAGTTTGCCGCTCAATCATCGACCCAGGAAGTGCGAAGGCATGATTCTCGATTAGACGGCTGACCACCTTTTCCTTGAGATCCTCGTCTTGGTAATGTTTGAGCTCGTCCTCCAGCCGCTTGCGAATCGCGGCTTTCAATTCATCCAGCGAGCCATGTTCGCCATGATCCTTTGCGAATTCATCATCGAGAATCGGCAACACCTTTTGCTTGATCTCGCGCACGACAATGGAAAAATCCACGGTCTTACCGGCAATCTCCTTGTTGGGGTAGGATTCCGGATAATTGACCTGGACTGTTTGCCGATCACCGATCTCGAGGCCGACGACCGCCGCTTCAAACTGCGGTAGCGCATGGCCCGAACCTACTTCAAGAGTATAGTTTTCTCCCTTGCCGCCCGAGAACGGCTTGCCGGCGATACTGCCCTCAAAATCCAAAGTCACGAAGTCGGCATTTTGCACAATCTCCCGGCCCTCAACCAACTCCAGCCGTGCATGGCCTTCCTGTATCCGCTTGAGCGCTTCTTGGACCTGGTCATCGGATATGGCTAATTTAATTTTCTCGACCTCGACGCCCAAATAATCCTTTACTTCGATCTCCGGTTTGATCTCGAATATGGCTGAAAAAGAAAACGGCGCGCCTTCGTTGAGATCGTTGGTCTCGATTTCCGGCCGTGACACGATCTGCAAGCTGCGCTCCTTAATCACTTCGCCCAAACTTTCTTCGACCAGATGCGATTTCACTTCGCCTTTTAACTCCTCGCCATAAATCCCTTGCAGCACGCTGCGGGGAATTTTGCCGGCACGAAACCCTTTGACGCGCGCGCGCTGCCCAAGATTTTTGTAGGCGTGGGCAAATTCGTTGGCAACGGTTTCAGCGGGAAGTTCGATCCGGACTTTGCGCTGCACCGGACTTAATTCATCGACGTCGAATTTCATAACCAATCATTACTTTCGGCAGACTCGCGGTCGGACGCTAGAAAAGAAATGCAGCGCATTAATGTTCCGTGACGTTCAACGAGTAGCTAAGCAACCTTTCTAGTATATTGCGATCAAACGCGTCCGATAATTGCCGAGGCTAACGCGGTGGTGCGAGAGGGGGGACTCGAACCCCCACGGTTGCCCGCTAGATCCTAAGTCTAGTGCGTCTGCCAATTCCGCCACTCTCGCATCAGCCGAAAAAATCCTGACAAATTATGGGAACTAGTGAAGGAGAGTAAGAATTACCCACAGCTAAGTCAAGCGGCGCAACGCAGAAGTACTTTAGCGAATCAATGTCGTGGATGTCGAATTACTCACGGATCGGGATTGCCAGCAGCACAACAAAACAAACTGCACCGGCGGCGGCCTGAATCCCGCAAACAATTCCACCCGCTGGCCCCAGAATAGGCACCTCGTCGCGCGCGACGCAGACGGCAATGACCGCAGCTCATAAGCCGGAGCCGTTACAACGACGACATCCGTGAATAGACTTCTGACGATGCGGACAATATGCGTGATCAGCGGTTCACCAGCAGAGCCGAGCAGAAATTTTGGCGTGCCCATGCGCTAACTCTTGCCGCCGGCGAGAATGGTCGCAGAAGCGTTCGCGAAAGTCGCCATGGACGCAAGAGATTTATTGCGCACAGGCTCGATGCGCCGGAAGCTTTTGAGAATGACTATTCTTTCTCGGCTTGCCGCGCCGTGCAGTCACTGCATGGACAGAGCGAGCGTAAGTATTCGAAGGAGTAGATCCCCGTGCTGTGGCCGTCTTGCCAGAGCAGTTCAATGGCGTAATTGCCCACTCCTCGCATCCCGGTGAGGACCGCTCCAGGTACGGCGATAAAGCGCCGTTGCGTCCCATGGCCTTGGCACATCGCGCAAGGGCAATAACCGCGCAAATATTCCTGCTCGTACTCGCCCACATGGCCATCGTCCCAGGTAATGCGTACCGCGCCGCGCGATTTAATATGGTTGATTTCGGTGGGAACCGCGACTGCCATGGGAATGATTAGAATTCAACCAAGCCGTCACCAATGGCGGTCATAAAACCGAGCCGGTTACGGTTAACTAAATAGGTTCGCGGAGCGATATCTTGGCGATCTAACAAGATGGCATCGGTAACCGGAATAAATTGGCTCTTGTCCACCAACAAATCGTGCAACGCGGCGCCAGAAAGAAGGTGAATATTGCCGCGCAACAGATAAGGCCCCACGCTAAACAGTGCCTTGCTCGACTCTTTTTGAACGTAAAAGCTTTCCATACCGGTGCGCTGGGTTTGACTGGTCGGACTCAGATCCGCGATCAAGTAAACTTCCCGCATGTAGATTAAATATTCATCCGAAGCCACCGCGATTGACTTACGGTCGGCGCTCTCGAGCGTCGCTTCTTTGAGCGAAAAAACCTCTTCGCCTTCCCGCAAGACCAGATAGTTGCTCAAACGGCTTTGGTTGGTCACCAACACGCCACGTACCACAGCGCCATGAAGGTAAACCTCCAACGGCATGCTAAAAGTCAGACCCCGATCAAGCATCATCCAAAATCCCCGTCATCGATTCGCCCGCGCACTAATTCATCTCTTGGGCACCAGGCAATTATGGCACCGCGAAGTACCCTTAACAATAGAGAGTCTCGCCAGTGCCGCGCGGCGTTAGCGATGGAGGCAGGTCAATTTAGAGCGGAGCTTGGGAAAATTTGGTGGGCCGCCGGAGACTCGAACTCCGGACCCGCTGATTAAGAGTCAGCTGCTCTACCAACTGAGCTAGCGGCCCATGTTCTCGTTTCACTCGAAATTTCAAATCTCAGATTCCAAATCCCAGATATTTGAAATCTGAAATTTGAGATCTGTCATCCCGAAGGGGATGGGGTGAGTGAAGGGACTTGAACCCTCAACCCCTGGAACCACAATCCAGTGCTCTAACCAATTGAGCTACACTCACCGCAATAGCCCCGCCTCAAACCACTCCAGTAAGCAGTAGGCGGGGATCAGCCGCTTACCCCTACACGTCCTTACTGCTTGCTGCGCGCTGCTTACTGCTCACTTCTTCAATGCTGGCGCGCCAGAAGGGATTCGAACCCCTGACCTACGGCTTAGAAGGCCGTTGCTCTATCCAGCTGAGCTACTGGCGCAACAAAAGCAAGCGGTGAGCAGAAAACAGTAAACGGTCTACCCCGCCACCTTCGACCGCTCACTGCTTACTGCCCACTGATTACTGCTCACTATCTTTTGGTCGGGGCGAGAAGATTTGAACTTCCGACCCCCTGCGCCCAAGGCAGGTGCGCTACCAGGCTGCGCTACGCCCCGTTAAAATTAACCAGCGGCCATTCTACACAGGGGCGTCGTGAAATCAAGGTTGAGGCGGCAATTGGACAGCGCATTCAACCCACGTCGGCAACATCGCGGCGAGTTTCTTGAGCGCCTTGCCGCGATGACTCACGGTCGCTTTGGTCTCGCGATCGATTTCGCCGAAGGTTTTGCCGAACGGCGGATAGAAAAACAACGGATCGTAGCCGAAACCGTTGAAACCTTTGAGTGCAAAGGCGATGCGTCCTTCGCAGGATTCGCGCACAGTCGATTCTCTCAAGCCGCCGGCATCGGCCGCGCACAGTGCCAAGGCGCAAACGAATCGGCCGGTGCGTTTTTCTTCCGGGACGTTGGCTAATTCGCGCAGCAGCTTTTCATTGTTGGCGTCGTCGTTGTCCTCTGCGCCGCAATAGCGCGCGGATAAGATGCCCGGTGCGCCGCCAAGCGCATCGACTTCGATACCGGAGTCATCCGCCAAGGTCAGCAAGCCGGAAAACTGCGCGAGTGTGCGCGCCTTTTTGAGCGCGTTCGCTTCGAACGTGTCGCCATCTTCGACGACCGCCGGCGGGTTGGTAAGATCTCGCAGCGAAACAATTCGCAGCGGCAGGCCTTTGAGGAAAGCTTGAACCTCGGCGAACTTACCTTGATTAGTTGTGCCAACGAGCAGATCGATCACGAAAAGGACTTTTTGCGTTTTTTGCGGCCAATTAATCTTCTCTTAAGCGAGGCCCGCGATCACTTTCTTTTGCGCCTTCATCAGCTCCTTGATCCCCTCTTGGGCGATCTCGGCCATGCGTTCCATTTGCTTACGCGTGAACGGCGCGTGCTCGGCAGTGCCTTGGACTTCGATGAATTTTCCCGAACCGGTCATGACAAAGTTCATGTCCACGTCGGCTTTGCTGTCTTCTTCGTAACATAAATCCAAAAAAATTTTCCCGTCAATAATACCGATACTCACGGCCGCGACCGCTTCCTTAAGTGGATCAATATTCACAATGCCGCGATCGAGCCAGCCGCGCGCGGCCTCGGCGAGCGCAATATAGGCGCCGGTGATCGACGCCGTGCGCGTACCACCGTCGGCTTGGATCACGTCGCAGTCGATCCAAATCGTCCGCTCGCCCAAACTTTTCAAATCGGCGATGGCGCGCAAGCTGCGGCCGATCAGCCGTTGAATCTCGTGGGTCCGACCGCCGACCTTGCCGCGCGACGACTCGCGGCCGATGCGCTCGTGCGACGAGCCGGGCAGCATACCGTACTCCGCGGTGATCCACCCCCTGCCGCTGTTACGCAGAAACGGCGGCACCCGCTCTTCGAGCTTAGCCGTACAAATGACTCGGGTATCGCCCATTTCAATTAAAACCGAACCATCCGCAGTTTTGATATAACTCGGTGTAATCTTCAAAGCTCTCAGTTCGTTAGCTTTTCGTCCGTCAGTTCTCATTCCTCATCCAATCTAGAATCTTTTAATTTTCCGAACAGGGCGGGTTTCAAACCCGCCCCTACGAATCTCATTTCTTTTTTGCGAACTTTGCGTTCTTTGCGGCCAATTCCTGAAATCAGCTATTCAAATGAAACACCACCATTTTCAATTCCGTCATTTCATTGACCGCATACTTCGGCCCTTCCTTGCCAAAGCCGGAGTCTTTCAAACCGCCGTAGGGCATAAGATCAACACGCCACTGCGATCCCCAGTTGACGTGCAGGTTGCCAGCCTCCGCCTCCCGGGCGAAGCGCATCGCCCATTCGATGTTGTCAGTGAAAATGCCCGCAGCCAAACCGTAAACGCTGTCATTCGCCAAGGCGATCGCTTCTTCGATGGTATCGAACGGCGTCAGCGCCAGTGCCGGTCCGAATAGCTCATCGCGCGAGATGCGCATGTCCGGATGCACATCCGCCACCAGCGCCGGCAAATAAATCGCGCCTCGCCGGCCGCCGCCGGCGACCAACTTCGCGCCGCCGCTCACCGCTTCGTTGATCCACGCATCGACGCGCACCGCCTCGCTCTCTTTGACCATCGGCCCGACTTTATTTTTCTCGTCGAGCTGATTGCCGGCGGTCAGCGCTTCGACCTTGGGCTTTAACGCGGCGAGCAGATCGCCGTAAATTTTTTTCGACGCCAATACGCGCTGTGTCGAGATACAAGTTTGGCCGGCATTGCCATATCCGGTCATCGCCAAGACGGTCGCGACTTTTTCCATGTCGGCGTCAGGCATGACGATCACCGGGCTGTTGGAGCCGAGCTCCATGGTGACTTTTTTTATGCCGGCGGTACGACAAATACGCTCGCCGATTTCCCGGCTGCCAGTAAACGTCACCTTGCGCACTCTGCGATCGGCCACCAGCGCATCGCCAATCTCGCCGCCCGAGCCGGTGAGACATTGAATCCCTTCCGGCGGCAAGCCCGCTTCGAGCAAGATCTCTGTCAATTTAATCGCCGACAACGGCGTGTCGGACGCCGGTTTAATAATGACGGTATTGCCCGCCGCCAGCGCCGGCCCGACTTTGTGGCAGACGAGATTTAATGGAAAATTAAACGGCGCGATCGCCGCCACCACACCGCACGGCACGCGCAAGGTAAAGCCCAGCTTCTTGCTGCCGGTGGGATCGGCATCCAGCGGCACGGTCTCGCCGTGCAACCGCTTGGCCTCCTCGGCTGAACCCATCATCGTCTCCACTGCCCGGCTCGCCTCGCCGCGCCCTTCGGCGATGATCTTACCCTCCTCTTTGGAAATAATCTGGCCCAACTCCTCGTTCCGCACCGCCATCATGTCCGCCGCTTTGCGGAGTATCCTCCAGCGCTCGTAACTCGACAGCTTCGCCATCACCTTGGCGCCACGCTCGGCAAAAGCCAACGCCTTCTCCAAGTCTCCCGCATCGGCCTTAGGCACGGCGTCGATCACCGAATTATCGAACGGGTTGGTGACTTCAATCTTTCTCGGCTTATCGACCCATTGACCAGCAACAAAATTCTTCACAAGTCAAACCTCCGGTTTGAATTCCAGATTTCATATTCCAAATCTCAAAGTTTGCGTTTTTAATTTTGCATTTCCTCTTCGCCATTCTCTATCTTCCATCGTCGATCCTCGGCCCTCATTCACCTGCCTCCGGCGTTTTGCGATAAAAACTCCTACCGTAAGCGCGATGAAACGCCGTCCACTTCGACCCCGGTTCTTTCTCCGGCATATTTTGAATCGCCTGTATCTTGCCGTCCAAGTCGTCCAGGGAATGCAAGATAACGGCTTCCAGCGTCTGCGGCAACTTGGGTGAGCCGAACTCGTAGGCGCCGTGATGGCTAACCAACATATGTTTGATCAACAGCCCCAATTCCGCCGGAAACTCCGGAATCATGTCGATTTTCTTGCTCACCATTTCGACTTCCATGACAAGATGGCCAAGCAGTTGGCCGGCGTCGGTATAGTCAAAGGCGCGATCGAAAGAAAACTCGTATACCTTGCCGATGTCGTGCAGAAAGCCGCCGATCAAAAGCAAATCGACATCGACGCCGGGATAATTCTCGACGACTTTGACAATCAGCTTCAGCACCGACAGCGTGTGTTCCAACAAGCCGCTTAGATAAGGATGATGAATCGTCTTGGCGCCCGGCGCCTGCTTCAATAGCCGTACCAATTCTTCATCGGCGAAGCATGCTTCGGCAAGCGCCAACAGATTTGGGTTCTTCATGGCGCGAAGGATCGCTTGTAGCTCGGCCAACATCGTTTCAGGATCGTTGGCGCTCTTGGGCAAAAAATCTTCGGCGGCAACTTTCGATTCGTCGACGCGGATGACGTCTTGCACGCGGATCTGAATTTTGCCCTGGAACAACGTCGCCTGGCCGCGCACGCGCACGAAATCGTTTTTGCTAAAGCCGCGCGCCAGATCGTCGGCCCGCTCCCACACCCGCGCTTCGATTTCGCCGCTGCGATCGAGCAGCTTGAGGGTCAGGTAACTACTGCCCCCTTTGGTCATGCCTTGGGTTTTCGCCGCGACCAGAAACATTGCATCGACCAATTGATTCTCGCGAATATCGGCAGCGTAGAGAGATTTCATCTGAAGACCCTCCATTTGTCACCTGAGCCAATGAGCCAAATCGAAAAGCGTTTGTACCAAGAAGCGCTGTAGAAACATGACGGCAAGCCAAACGGCGATCGGCGACAGATCGTAGCCGCCGTAAACCATCGGCCATCTGCGGCGCACCTGATCGAGCACCGGGTCGGTGGCGCCGTAGAGAAACCGCACCACGGGAATCGTCGTATCGGCCTTGGTGAACGAGACCACGATCCGCGCGATGATGATCCAGAAGCACGCCCACAGGACGTAGTTGAGCACCTGGGCGACCGCGAACAACAGATTGGCGAAGATAAACATATTTCTACTTAATCCGCGGCCCAAACAGCGCCGTGCCGACGCGCACGATGGTCGCCCCTTCTTCGATCGCCACCATGTAATCGTGCGTCATGCCCATGGACAAATCTTTCAATTGAACGTTGGGTAAACGCAAATCCGCGAGCGAATCTCGCAGCTCGCGCAGCGCACGAAAATATAGCCGAACTTCTTCGAGATTTTCGCGAAACGGCGGCACGGTCATCAATCCTTCGATGCTTAAATGCGACAGTTCGCTCAAAGCTTCCATCAACGCTTGCACCTGTTCTTTCGCGACACCGGACTTACTCTCCTCACCGCCAAGATTCACTTCGACAAACGCCCGGATCGTCTTGCCCCGCTTCGCCCCT
>CAYZJE010000096.1:0-8866 GCA_964478485.1 uncultured Syntrophobacter sp.
AACGTCGGCGGAAGCGCCAAAAGGACCGGCGAACAAAAACGCCGGCCGTTGTTTAGCGTCTACTTCTTCGGCGTGTAGCCGGGACGCAGCATAGCGCAATCGACGAATTTTCGTTCACGTCAACCCGTCCGACATTGATCCCAATTTTTTTTGCTTTCCGTAGGACGGGTTGAGGCACTCCGCGCCGATACCCATCGAAACGAAATCAATTCGAACCTGGATTCCCGCGGGAGTTTATCCTGAGCCATGTCGAAGGACCGGAAGGACCGCGGGTTTATGGAGCAGGTTCGGGATCATAAAACGATCAACCACGGAACCCACCAACGACACGAAAGCATGAAAAATCTCCGGCATCAATTTCGTGTATTTCGTGGTTGAGTCCCTAATGCCGTAGGGTGCGCTTGCGCACCGATCCGTTCTTCCTTCGTGTCCGGAGCCTGTGGTGAGCCCCGTCGAACCATGGACTTCGTGGGGATAAAAATCGATGGGTATCGAGGACTCAACCCATCCTACGAAACTATAGCTGAAAGTTTTCGCGGCTCGGGCAAATTATTCGGGAGCCGAAGGTCCCTCGGATTCGGATATTCCTCTCGCCAAGGCGCAAAGACGCTAAGTTCGGAAGAAAAGAATAAAACTCCTCAAACAAATTCACTTCCTCTTATCCGACCTTTGCGCCTTTGCGCCTTTGCGAGAGATATTCCGAGACCGAGCGGTGCGCGAAGCGCACCCTACGAAAACCTTTGTGTCCTTCTTCTTCTTTTCCTACCTTTGCGCCTTGGCGCCCCTTCGGCTTCGCTCAGGACATGCTTTGCGGGAGATATTCCGGTTTTCGGTTGCCGCTTTGCTGCGCCAGGTCTTCGTGGTGAATACTTTTTCACGGGAAATCCAGAACAACCGGAAATTTTAGATTGCAAGACAGGCCCGACAAGATTTACTGTGGCACGTGAGCGTATCCGGTTTGGTTTTCCCATGTCCTTTGCACAGGAAATTGTTTGCGCACGCTGCCGGAATCGCTTCGGGCTATCGGAGTTGCTAAACCTCTGCCCTTGCGGTTCGCCGCTGCTGGTTCGCTACGATATCGCAAAAGCGAAAACGGCTCTCGCCAAAACTTCCCTCGCCGGTCGCGTCGCTTCGCTGTGGCGCTACCGCGAGCTATTGCCGCTGCAAGACGACGCCAACCTGGTCTCCTTGGGTGAAGGCTACACGCCGCTCTTAGAGGCGAAGAAACTCGGCGGCGAACTCGGTTTACGCCGCCTTTGGATCAAAGACGAAGCGCAGAACCCGACCGGCTCGTTCAAGGACAGGGGACTTTCCCTGGCGATCTCCAGAGCGAAAGAGCTGGGCGTAAAAAAAGCCGCGATTCCATCGGCCGGCAACGCCGGCGGCTCCTTTGCCGCCTATGCGGCGCACGCCGGCATCGAAGCCCATGTCTTCATGCCGCGCGACACCCCGATCGCCAATCAAATCGAAGTAGAACAGTACGGCGCTAACCTGACATTGGTCGATGGTCTGATCAACGATTGCGGCCGAATCGTCGCCGAGAAGAAAACAACCGAAGGCTGGTTCGATGTCTCAACGCTCAAAGAGCCCTATCGCGTCGAAGGCAAGAAGACCATGGGCTACGAGATCGCCGAACAATTAAATTGGCATCTCCCCGATGTCATCATCTATCCCACCGGCGGCGGCACGGGACTGATCGGCATGTGGAAGGCGTTTGGCGAGCTTGAGCAATTGGGCTGGATCGGCGCCGAGCGGCCGCGCATGGTATCGGTGCAAGCCAGTGGTTGCGCGCCCATTGTCAAAGCGTTTGACGAAAACAAGCCAAGCGCGGAGCCCTGGCAAGATGCGCAAACAATCGCCTCCGGTTTGCGCGTGCCCCAGGCGGTCGGCGATTTCTTGATGCTACAGGCGATCCGCGAGAGCAGCGGGACGGCATTGAGCGTAAGCGACGATGACATGCTCGCGGAAATTAAATTAGTCGGGAAAGCCGAAGGTATTTTTTTCTGCCCCGAAGGCGCGGCTTGCGTCGCCGCGCTGCGCCGTCTGGTTGAGAGCCGATGGATCAAGCCGGACGACGAGGTGGTTATTTTCAACACCGCATCGGGTCTGAAGTACCTGGACGTTATTCAAAGAAATTTCCATTGAACGAAACCACTTCGCTAGCCGGGACTTAACCCCGCCCGCGAAGTGGTTTCGTTGATTTGATTAAATCATGCACTCGCGATGCGAGTCATTCTCCGCGGACGTCGTCCAGGAGCTTGGCGATGTCATCGACGTTTTCCAAGTTCAGCACCGTGTCGCGCACTCGTGCGGCGGCCTCTGCCGATAGGCTCCCTTGCACGCAAGTCAAATACTTCGCTTCGAGATCCTCCCTCTTACTGATTCGGCGTGAATGGGCGACCTCGGTCGAGTGGCTCTGGCCGTTCTTCAGGTGGATCGTCAGCCGTTCTTTGGGCCTTCTTTCCACCGAGCCTCCCGGCGGCGGGACGATGCGCAGCCGGCGCATCAAAGCTTGCACATCCTGAGATCGCACCCGTTCGTCGGTCATCTGCCGAAGCCCCATCCGGCCATCGAGCAGCGCCACGGACAGACAGTAGGCAAGGCTGTACTGACCTTCGTGCGCATCGCCGGCTTCGGTTCGCCGCAACGAGAACGAATGCAGATCGCACTCGATCCAATCGACTTGCTCCGCCCGAATGCCGTGCGCTTGCACCAGTTCCACTACCGCCTCGATCGGTCGATGGGACGGGCTACAACTAGGATATTCTTTGGTGATCGCGCCGCGCTCAAGCTCGTAACGTTTGCCCAAATCGCGCGTCATAGCCGCCCAATCTATCTCGCCGTCACCGCAAAACGCGTCAGCCATCCCTTGCGAGGTTTCAAGAATCGATTTTTCCGCCGTGAATCCGCGCGCCGCCAGCGTGGCTGCCATCACGCCATTGCGCGCGGCATTACCGGAGACCAACGCCTTAGCCATCGTCCCCATGTTCGCACGCAGGCCACAAGCCCCGTTCGCGGCGATGCCGAAGGCGGTTTTCATCTGCTCCAAGTTTAAGCCAACAACCACGGCGGCCGAAGCCGCTGCGCCCAGGGAGCCGTTCGTCCCTGTGTGGTGCCAGCCACGATAGGTCGGTCCGGTTAACTTTTCGCGACCGGCATCGAAGGCCGCATCCAACCGCGAACAAACCTCCCGTCCCAAAATATAGGCGTGGAGTATTTTGGCGCCGGACAAGTGCGCCGGTTCACCGAGCGCGAGCGCCGCCGGGAGGGTTTGGGTGCTGTAGTGACCGCTGTCATCGTAATCAAGCGCGTGAGAAGCGTGGCCATTGGCAAGCGCTGCAAGCAGCGGCGAACTACGAAACCCTTGCCCAATCACGGTTGCGCGCGCGCCGGCTTCTTGGTCTTTCACCCATTGCGCCAGCAATTTACACCCTGGATCGCGGCCGCCCGCGAGGATCACTCCAAAGGTGTCGAGCATCATCAGTTTGGCATTTTGGAGAACCACGGCGGGAATATCTTCGAGCCTGGTGCCAACGACAAACTGCGCCAACGCTTCAGTTGCTCCGTTCATGATCGCTCCTATTCAATGAAGCCACTTCGCGGGCGGGGATTGAACCCCGCCGCCAATTAAAATATCGCAAAGGGGATGCTCGCCCCCTTTGGAAACCCCATATAGTTGTTCCCGCCTGAAGAGGCGGGGTTAATTTAGAATGAACTAATCCGCGGCAAGCCGCGAGGAATTAGACCCACGGAGACTAAAATCTCTATCTCAACTACACCGATACAGCCTTCTCGTCGGGCTGGCTGATTTTCTGAGTCGCGTCAGGCGGCGGCTGCGCGCCGATCCAACCATGCTTGGTGATGTCGATCATCACCGCGTCCGGCCCTTTGTATTTCTCTTCGAAGAAACTCGTTGTCGCGCCCTCGGGGCGGCCGAAGCGATACTCCGCGCCGGACTCTTCCAGGCGGCGCCGGGTTTCTTCCAGATCGTCAACCCAGAAGCCAAAGTGATGCAGTCCGAATACCGGTCCCAATCCATCCTGACGGTCTGCCGCCTCGACGGTTTTAAAGCGCAGCACCGCCATGTTGATCGTACCGTCGCTTAAGTATACTCCCTTGGCGATCGGCGAATCGGTGCGCCCGACTTCGACCATGTCAAACACGCGTTTATAAAACTCCGCCGTCTTCTCCGGATCGGCAGTGTGCACCGCGATATGTCTCAATTTCGCCATAAGGCCTCCTGTTCGTTAATTCGATAATTGCGATACTCTGCCAAATTGTCGCCGAATACCACGACCATCATCTGGGTTAATGGGCTCTTTCGAGAATAGCCCGAACATAATTGTGAACAGTCTGAGGGTCAATCATAAAATTGGACGCGAAATTGGGGGGGGGTAAGATTGCGCCAAATTCCATAGCTGAAGCTCGAGTGACTCACGCCTAAAAATCCCAACAAAAAACCTCACGAAGTCGCGCCCAACTAACTCGCCCGCGCGCGTATTTAAGGAATGACCGCGATGGCATTGATCTCCAGCAGCAGCTCGGGGCGCGCCAACGCGACCACCTGAACCATCGTGCTGGTGGGGAAATTGCTACCCAAAACTTCACGGCGGGTTTCGTTGATGGCGCGGTGATAACGAACGTCGGTGCTGAATACGTTCATCGCAACGACGTCGTTCATCGTCCCGCCAGCGGCTTCGACGGCGCGTTGGATCTTGCCGAGCACGAAGCGGGTCTGAGCCCCGGCATCGCCGATACCGACTACTTTGCCGTCGTGATCCGAGGCGGTCTGGCCCGCTATAAATACCATCCGGCCGGGCTGCGCGATATTGACCAGCGAATAACTCCCACGCGGCACCGGCAGTCCATCGGGATTGAGTGTTGTCTTGGCCATCGAATCGTCCTCCTGTGATTAAAAGTCTTGCGCTCCTTAATAGCCTAAACTGAGCCAGGGAAATAGCGAAAATTTAGTTTAGAAAGCCCCAGGGAATCTCCACGAACTCGCAGGGCGATTGGCCCAATCGGCTGAATATGAAAATAGCCATTGCGCCAAACGCGACCAATCTATATAAAACTATCGTCTTCGCCGGAAACGAGATAAACTTTTAACCGCGCGATAATGTGGCTAACTTATTCCACCGACAGGAGGTTGAAATGAAAATGGCAAAGCGCTTAGCAATTTTACTTACCGGTGTTGTTTCTTTTATCGGATTCGCCGCGCACGTCGACGCACAGACGCCGTACTATCAGGGAAAAACCATCAGGCTCATTCAGGGCCGCGAGCCGGGCGGCTCCGGCGACACACGCGTGAAATTGGTCGCGCCTTATTTGAAGAAGTACATTCCCGGCAACCCTACCGTGATCAGCGAGTACATGCCGGGCGCCGGGGGCCGCAAGGCGGCAAATTATCTTTTTAGCACCGCTCGCCCGGACGGCTTGACCATCGGCCATGTCAGCAGCGGCATCGTGACCAGCGCCGTGCTGGGCGAGAGCGGTGTCCAGTACGACCTTGATAAATTCATTTGGCTCGGCGCCACCGATAGCGCTTTCCATTACGCGTTTCTCACCAGAAAAGAATTGGGCCTAACCAACGTGGAAAAGTTGCAGGCGTATTCCGGCCTAAAGATCGGCGCGACCGAAATCGGTCATACCACCTATACGTTTGGGCGCACGTTTGCTTGGGTGCTCGGACTCAAAGACCCCAAATTCGTTCTTGGCTACGCCTCGGTAGAAATTGACGTTGCCATCCAGAGCGGCGAAGTCGATTCGCGCAGCAACAACACCGCCGAAGTGATGCGGCGCTTCCCTGACGCTTTTAAGAAAGCGCCTTTCAACATTCTCGCGATCTTCAAAATTCCTCGGGAAGAAAAAGAACCGGAGTTCGATCACCTGCCGGAAATCGACACCTTTGCCAAATCGGAGAGAGAGCGTCGTTTGCTCTCGTTAATCCGCTCAACCCGTCAGGTTGGAACCCCATTTCTCATCCCGCCTAACACGCCCAAGGAACATGTGCAGATACTCCGCGAAGGTATGACCAAGACTTTTCGCGATCCGGAGTTTCGAAAAGAATACCGAAAGATTACCGGTGACGAAGTCAGTCCAATGTCGCCGGAGTCACAGCAAGAGACCATCCGCTCAATCCCGCGCGACGCGGAAACCATCGGGCTGTTCAATCTGATTAATGGTAATAAACCGTTGCCGACGCGTTGAGGTGCGAATTGCCAAGCTACGCTTTGGTCTGACGCAGTGCCAAGGAGCAAACGATGAATCGAATGAGTCGATTCGGCATTCTTCTATTGATTGCTTGCAGTTTGTTCCAGTTCGCGCCGCGAACTCTTTTTGCCGCCGAGAGCACCGACAAGCTGACGCGCATCCGCATGGGATTGGCGGCCAGGAGTACGACTTCGATGCCGTTTTTCGTCGCCAAGGAGCGCGGCTTCTTCCGCGAGGAAGGATTAGAAGTCGAGCTGATCGTCATGCAGGCGATCCAGACAATTCAGGCGACGCTGGGGAACAGCACGCAGTTCGCCTCAGCCACCGGCAGCGCCGTTAGCGCCGCGGTCAGAGGCGCCGACATCAAGGTGATTTTGGCCGTCACCGATCGGCCGTCTTTCGATCTCATCGTTCAGCCGGGCATCACCAGCGTGCAACAGTTGCGCGGCAAGAAAATCGGCACCGGCGGCGTCGGCTCTTTGGCAGAAATCCTCGCGCGCCGGATTCTCATCGTGAACAACGTTCGTCCCGAGGACGTGACGATCCTCGCCACCGGCCCGAGTCACGTGACCTACTTGTCGCTCAAGGCCAAAGTCATCGACGCCGCGCCGTTGCAAATGCCTTTAACCTTCACTGCCCAAGATGAAGGTTTTCGTAAGCTAGTGTCCGCCGGTGACGTTTATCAAACGGTACAAGGAGGCCTTGCGACGACCTCAGCCATGCTGACGGAGCAACCCGAGCTGGTGACCAAGGTCGTGCGCGCCATGTTGCGCGCTACTCGATTGATAAAATCCGACAGGAAGTATGGCATCGATTTCCTCAAAGGACCCTGGTTAGACATCGGCAAAGACCCGGAGAAGGTAGCGGCGCGCACCTATGACATCGCCGCTCCGGCGCTCTTGGAAAACGGCACTGTAAGCGAAGACATTCAGCGCCAGATGATCGCCGATGCTTCGGTGCTAATTAAACCGAAGCAACCGGTGCTGCCGTCGCAAGCGTTCGACTTCAGCATCGCGCAAAGAGTCAGCCAGACGCTGCGCTGAAGGAAACCGGGCAACCAGCTCGCTCCGATCGCACTGAGCACTGTGGACGGTGCGATTAACTTTCCAATTCCTAGTCCTTTTTAGTTGCCGCTTCGCCGCGCTAGGATGAAGCAGTTCTCACCTTGACAGCCGAAGCGGCGGCGCGATACAGGGAAGTTACTGCTTGGAACCAATGGGACATCGGATGGAACTCGAACTGCTCGACTACTCGCTGGCGGCGCTCCGCTGGGGCGAACGCACGGTTCTCGACGGCGATTCTCTTTCACTCTCCGTCGCCGATCTCAAAGAAACCATTAAAGATTTGCCCGCCGGAATCCATGTCGATTACGAGTTGGCGCGCCCAGGTGAATCCAAGCGCATCGTCCATGTATTGGACACGGTACTGCCGATCGCCAAGCTTACCGGCACGAGCCTTACCTTCCCCGGCTTCGACGGTCCAGCAGAGCTTGTCGGCTGCGGCCGTACAGTTCGGCTTACGAATCTGCTCGTGACGGTCACCGGCCGTTTTCCCCATCCCGAACTGATGTCACCGATCGAAAAGCCGCGCGAGGGGATCATCGACCTGAGCGGCATCGGCGCGGCCTACTCTTACGGCTCGGATTACTTTCATCTGGTCGTTTCGCCGCGCGCCGATGCTTCGGTATCCAATGCGGCCTTCGATCAGTCGGTTCGAACGATCGGGCTCCGCTTGGCGCGCTTTTTGGCGCAGGCGGAGAAAATTAACTGCGCGGCCGCAAAGAAAACCGTGGCCCTGACCGCGGTCGAGGCTCATCTGCCGAAAGTGGTGCTCATCTATCAGGTCCAGAGCCAGCTCGCCTGCGCGCGAACTTTTTACTACGGCGAGGAAGTGTCGCGCACTCTGCCGACATTGGTCCATCCGGCGGAGTTCTTCGACGGCGCGCTGGTCAGCGGCAACTACAAGAGCGAGCGCAAGATACCGACGTCGCTGCACTGTGACCATCCGTTCATCGCTGAGCTATTGGCGCGTCACGGCCAGAGTGTGAACTTTCTCGGCGTCATTCTGTCGCGCGGCTACCACGACAGCTTTGAACAGAAGAAAAAAATCGGCCTTTGGGTTGCGCGCCTGGCGCACAATCTCGGCGCCGACGGCGCGGTCGCGCTCATGGAAGGCACCGGCAACGGCACCGTCGATTTCATGCAGACCGTCAAGGCGTGCGAAATCGAAGGCATCAAGACCGCCGCCGTGCTCCATGAATCCAACGGCCCCAAGGGCTACGAACGGCCCCTGGTGGACCATCCCAAAGAGGCCGACGGCATGATCAGCCGGGGCAACGTTTCGGAAAAAATTTACATCGAGCCGCTGCAATCGGTCATCGGCGGTATAGAGATCGACCTCCACTTGAAAGCGACCCACGATCCGCGCAAGCCGTTTCTCTTCGATCCGACAATCTTTTTCGCTTCATACAGCAAGATGGGCAGCAGCGGCTTGCGCGCGGTCTATGAAAATTAAGGAGCGCCGCACATGGTAAAAATTCTGCATTATCTAAATCAGTTTTTCGCCGGCATCGGCGGCGAAGAAAAAGCCGGACAGGAGGTACTCTTCATGCCAGGGGCGGTGGGCGCGGGTGTGGTTATTGAGAAGGCATTCA
>CAYZJE010000097.1:0-6348 GCA_964478485.1 uncultured Syntrophobacter sp.
GGCCCGCCGACCCCTTCGAGCAGGAGACCGGTGCCTTCCTTGATCGAGGTCAGGGGCGTGCGCAACTCATGGGACATGGATGCAAAAAAGTCCGCTTTGAGCCGGTCGATCTCGCGCAATTTTTCACCCATCGCGTTAAGCGACTCTGCCAAAACGCCAATTTCCGGCGGCGATTTTATCTGGACGCCCGCGATGAATTTACCCGCGGCGATTTCCCTCGTCTGGTTTTTCAACAAGTCGATGGGGCGCGTAATACTCCGGGTAACCAACAGGGACATGAGCACGATGGCAAGTAGGCAAATGAGCGTGATCGCCACGGCGACTTCCGTGGCGCGGTCAGCGACGGCAGCCAGATTGGCGACCTTGGCGTAGGTCGCTTGCTGTTGACTCGCCCTAAGCTTTTCGAACGAATTCAACAAAGAGTCCACCAGCGCGTCCTTGTCCTGCTTATAGCGCGCGCCCGGATACGCCTTGCGGGTGCGCACATGGCGCGCCTCGCCTTCGACCAACGCCAAATAACTGCGGTAGTTCCGCTCAATGATTTCTAAAATCGGCTTGACCGCGGAGTCGGGCAAAGCCAACGCGCTTTTCATGCGCGCCTCGAAATCAAGCTTGGACCGGACGAATTGCAGGTGCCACACTTCATCCTTGGTAATGACAAACTTTTGCTCGGCGCGGCTTTGCCCGAGGAGGAGATCGGCGAGCACTTTTTCATGGTCAAGAATCCGGTTATCGACTTGCAGGATCGACTCGGTCAACTCGCCGACGTGACGCAACATCAGGATCGCATAGGAACTCGCCGCGGCGACCATCAGAAAGATTGCCAAGTAGCCCAAGGTGAGTCGGGAAAAGAAGCTTAAACGCACCTCGACAGGTCCCCCGATGTTGCGCTGTTCACGGCAAAGCTTCCGCGCGGCAACATTTCCACTGCGGCGTCATCGCTTGTTCCATTCATTCGGAATTGGCGCGGGGCGGGTTGTCGAGGTGTTCCTTTTGCTCCGAATCCGCCGCCGACAACCGTTGGCCGAACTGTTCCAGCTTGCGGTCGGCATTTTGAAAACTCGCTTGGGCATGGCCCAAGTGCTTGCCCAGAAGAGTAAACTCGTCGCGAAATTTACCCAAATCCCCCTCGAGCCGGCTCAGATAGCCGACGATCTCCTTGGCGCGGTCTTCAATCTTCATGCCTTTGAGCCCAAGCACGATCACCTGCAAATAAGCATAAAACGAGTTCGGCGACACCGGGATCACATGTTTGCCGATCGCGTACTGCGATAGGCTTCGGTCCTCCGGCGAATCGTCCTTGATGATGGTTTCGTAGTAGACGTTTTCCGCCGGGATATACATGAGGGCAAATTCGTAGGTGCCTTCATCCGGCAATATATACTTTGCCGCGATCGCGTCGACATGTTTCTTCACGTCCGCGCCGAACTGACGCTTGGCGCGGCCTCGTTCCTCATCGCCGGTCGCTTCGAGGATTCGTCTAAAATTTTCCAGTGGGAATTTTGCGTCCACCGGCACCAAAGAATCGCCCAGCTTGACCACCGCGTCGACCTTCTCACCGCTGCGAAAACCATATTGCATGGAGAAATGCTCGGGTGGCAAGATCTGTCCGAGCAAGTCTTCGAGGAAAAACTCGCCCAATCCGCCTCTGAGCTTGGGCGCGCGCAAGATTTCTTGCAACGAGGCAATATTTTTGCCAACTTCGTAAATTTTCCGATTGGCCTCTTCGAGACCGCCGAGACTCCGCTGCACGGATCCCACGACGCGCGCCGCGTTGTCGAGCCGTTCGCCCAAAGTCTGCTGAGTCTGGCTTAGCACCTCGGCGTTTTCTCTCAACCGCTGTTGCACCTGGCCGAGAAGTTGTCCCAATTGCTGTTGGATCGATTGGGTGCTGTTGTCCAAGCTCTGGCTGAACTGCAAACGCAGTTGGTCGATCTGCTGCTGCATCAGCAGCAGCAATGGGGCTTCAGGCCTGTCCTGCAATAGCGATTTTAGCCGGCCAAGAAAGAACCAGCCGAGCCCAAGCAAGCCAAAAAATGACAGGAAAATGAGGACCAGGGATGGTGACAATTCCACGATGAACCGTGGCGCGATCAGAGCAGTCTTAGGGCGTATTCGAGAATCTCGCTCAGCTTACGAATTTGCGTCGCGCGCATGGAGCGCTCTTCGCGCGGGGCGGCGAAATAGTTATCGATGCTTTTCTTGAGATTCCATTCGAGCAACTCCACGCAATTTTCCATGCTGACTTTCTCGGAACGGCGGCGGCGGGCTTGGTGCAGTTCCTGGAGTTGAATGATTTGCCCCATACAAGCGGCTAGGATAAGTCAGCACGAAAATTTGTCAAGGCCTGAGCGAATTTAGCGCCGGCTCTTGCTGCGTCACGCAGTGCAGGGCGCCCAATCCAGCGACCACTTCGTTGCACCTAAGTCCGATCACCCGGCGGTCCGAGAAATGTTCCTGCAAGATGCCCAAAGCTTGTCGATCACGACGATCCTCGAATACCGGCACGAGCACGACTTCGTTGGCGATGTAGAAATTGGCGTAGCTCGCCGGCAAGCGCGCGCCTTCGAAGTAGACCGGCGCCGGACAGGGCAAACTGATGATGTTCAACTTCGCACCGCTCTGGTCCTTGGCGCTTTTTATCCGCTCAAAATTGTCGCGCAATAAACCGTAGTTGTCGTCCTTTGAATCCGCTTCAACGACACAAGCCACGGTGGTCGGATTGACGAAGCGCGCGAGGTCATCGATATGTCCGTCGGTGTCGTCGCCGACGATGCCCTCGCCGAGCCAGATAATCTGACTCAATCCAAGAGAGTCCTCGAGAAACCTCTCGATTTCCCCCCGGCTCAGATGCGGATTGCGATTCGGGTTGAGCAGACACTGCTCGCTGGTCAGACAAGTGCCGGCGCCGTTGACTTCGATGGAACCACCTTCGAGAATC
Source organism: uncultured Syntrophobacter sp. (assembly GCA_964478485.1). Classification (GTDB taxonomy): domain Bacteria; phylum Desulfobacterota; class Binatia; order UBA9968; family UBA9968; genus DP-20. Next base: position 2,942 of record CAYZJE010000097.1, read on the forward strand.
ACCGGGTGATCGAAGACCGGCACTTTTAGCAGCTTGGCGATTTCACGGGCGACCCGTTCGTCGTCTTCATAAGCTTTATACTTGCCGCCCCAGCCGTTAAAGATCCAATCATTGAACGCCAACGGCTCGGTTGGGCCAGGCCGGGTCACGAAGGTCGGCCCGTAATCGCGCATCCAAACGTCGACGGTGGGAACTCTGAACAAGGTGACGTTGGCCAGATCCGCTTTCGCGGCTTGCAAACGCGCCAACACGTCTCGCTCAGTCGCGACATCGTTAACTAACAAATACACTCGCTCATGGGGCGACAGCGCGCAAATCATTTGAACCCAGACTTGCCGCACCTTTTCTAGGTAAGTGGGCCAGGTCTCCAGATTATGCGGCCAAGCGAGCCAGGTGGCTTGATGGCGCGCCCATTCCGCCGGCATGGAATAGCCAAGCGACGCGGGGGTTATGGGGTTGGAAGCTGGATGGCCCATTGACAGGAAAATCTCTAACCGACTTAGCGGTCCAGTGTGCGGGTCAGCAAAGATCCGTAGGCGTCGATGCGCCGGTCGCGCAGGAATGGCCAGCTCTGGCGCGTCGCTTCGATCTTTCTGAGGTCGCACTTGGCGATGAGAATGTCCTCCCGCTCACCGCCATGGGCGATGATCTCACCGAGCGGCCCGGCGACAAAGGAACTGCCCCAAAACTTTATCCTACCTTCACGCCCGGTGCGATTAACCGACGCAACGTATACGCCGTTGGCGACGGCATGAGAGCGCTGAATCAACTCCCAAGCGTCACGTTGGTTGCGCGCTACGGCGCGCGCCTCATTAGGAACCCAGCCAATGGCGGTCGGATAGAAAATAATCTGCGCACCGGCAAGCGCCGCCGCCCGCGCTCCTTCGGGAAACCATTGATCCCAACAAACTAACACCGCGATCTTGGCATAGCGCGTCTGAAAACTGGGGAAACCCAAATCACCCGGCGTGAAATAGAACTTCTCATAGTAAAGCGGATCGTCGGGGATATGCATTTTGCGGTACTTGCCGGCGATGGAGCCATCCGCATCGATCACCACAGCCGTGTTGTGATAAATGCCGGCGACGCGCTTCTCAAACAGCGAAGCGACGATCACGACGTTTCTGCGTCGCGCCACCGCGCACAACGCAGCCGTGCTCGGCCCCGGAATCGTCTCGGCTAATTTGAAATTGCGCTGATCCTCACTCTGGCAAAAGTAGCGCGTGCGAAACAACTCTTGGAGACAGACGATCGCGGCGCCTTTTTTTGCCGCGAGCTCGATCCGCGCTATGGCTTTGGCGAGATTTTCCGTCGGCGTCCGGTCGCAGGTCATCTGCACGAGCCCGACTTTAACTTGTTGGTTTTTTTGTCTAGCCGGCATGGGCAAAATTAATTTAGCTGAATTCACCGCAATAAACAAAAAAGGGAGAGGAAAAGCATCCACCTTTCCTCTCCCTAGCACAAATCGACATCCAGCCTACTTCAGGTGTTGTGCGAAAAAGGATTTGGTCTTTCCCCAAGCGTCTTGCGCTGATTTTTCATGATAGCTGCCGCGCTCGTCGCAGAAAAAGCCATGGCCCGCTTCCGGATAGATCTCCATCTGGAAGGCAACTTTCTTACTCGTCAGTTCGGTATTGATCTGGCCGACCTGATCCACGGGAATCAATTGATCCTTGGCGCCGAAGAAAAGCTGCATCGGACACTTGATCTCCCCCGTGCGCGACAGCGGGCTAGGATTACCCATCGGAATACCGCCGCCGTAGTAGGGCACCGCGCATTTCACGTCGTTGGCATGATGCGCCGCCGTGAGATAGGTGAGCCGGCCACCCATGCAAAAACCGATCACGCCCAATGAGCCGGCTTTCACCTTGCTCTGCGATTTTAAATGCGCGATCGCCGCGCCGATATCTTCCATCGCCTTGGGGTCCTGCACGCGTTGCAGGGTCGCGATCGCCTTGGCCATGTCGGAAAATGGAATCACCCGCTCCGCCTCGCGGTGAAAAATATCCGGCGCGATCGCCACGTAACCCTCGGCAGCAATGCGATCAGTCACGTTCTTCATGTGACCATTGACGCCGAAAGCTTCTTGAATCACCACGACGCCGGGATAGCTGCCAGCGTCCTTCGGCTGCGCCACATAGGCTTCCATCTTACCGTCAGAAGTATTGAGTTGAACCGTCGAACTCGAAATGTCCATCGCAAACCTCCCTCAATCAAGTCAATTTAAAGTGGCTTTTCTCTATCAGATTTCAGTTGACCGGTCCACACCTTGATCGCGAAAATCCGCCAGTAAAGGCAGCCGTGTCGGGGAGGATGGAAAATCATCAAAGCTTCGATCGACCGCCGAACTGAAACTGCCCTACGGCTTAACCAGGATCGGTTCGAAGTTTTTGCGGACGAAACATTTGGTGCATCAAATGGCGGGCGAGGAGAATTGGCGGCATTCGTAACCAGTGCTGGCGCATGTACAACGCCCAACTCGAAAGAGCTTGGATGGATCTCCGCCAGCCGCTTAGACGATCGTTAACCGCATGGATGACTAACCTATCCATCATCCGGCCGGCCAGCCAAGCCGGCGCGAATCGTTTTGTTTGCTCCAGCACGGCCACCGGCACCGGCGTATGCAGGATTAAGCTCGAGTACCGTAGTGCGTAGTAGAGCGGCCGGGTAAGATCGAGATCTTGGCTACGTTGGACCAAGTGGTGCCAAAAACCGGCTTCAACACCGAAGTGGCGCAGGAGATCGTCGAGATCGACCAGATCTCTCAAACCGCGCACGAGGTCGCCGTCTTGAAAGGCATGCGCCGCGCTATGCAGAACCATATCCGACGGGGCTAAGATTTTGAATTGCGAGCCCTGTAGGGTTATCGCTTCCGCCAATAATTTCTGCGGGTCCGGATGACAGCGTCCAGTGAGCGGCAGAATGGTGTGATGGACGTCGATGGTCGTGCGCCGTTCGCGATGACGGAGCGGTGGCAACTCATGGGACCAGACGCGGTAATAAAACTGGTCGTACTCATCGACCTTGGTATGTTCCCAACCATGCTTGAGCAGCGCAGACTCCACCTCAGCGATATCGGCTTTGTCCACAAGAATATCGACATCGGTTGAAATTCGCCCTTTGGCAACCGACAGTCCGGCGATTAGGTAGGCTGCGCCTTTGAGAAAAACGACGGGCTTCGATAATTCCCTCAACGCGCGCTGGATGCGGGAAACTTCCCAGCGCATGATCCGCTGTTCGTTCTCGGCGACGATGCGCGCCGATTCGAGGTGCATTCTCGGTTGCGCCGCAACCGCATCGAGCAAACCGCGCTCGGCCAATAACACCTGAATACGTGCTAGCAACCCCAACCGCCGGGCCGATTGAATTAACCGATCCCATTGGGATCCGCTCAGCTCCGCCAGTGC
>CAYZJE010000098.1:0-8319 GCA_964478485.1 uncultured Syntrophobacter sp.
CGGCGGCTGCCCGAAAGACCGCATCATCAAAACGCCGGACGGTGAAGAAGGTCTCAACTATCTTTGCGCCGGACTCAAGGGCTTCTTCACCCACAGCAAACCGTATTTCCAGAAATTCGCCGAGCTGGTCGAAGCCGGCGAACCGATTGAAAAATTGATGGAGATCGTCCGCGCCGCCGATGCCAAGTCGTCGGTGCGCCAAGCCGGCCGCAACGACCCCTGCCCCTGCGGCAGCGGCAAAAAATACAAACGCTGCTGCGGCGGCGCGCGCCCCGCGGCGTAAGAAGGATCGCGTAGGGGCGAAAAATCTTTCGGGAGTCGAAGACTCTCGGATCCGGATATTCCTCCCGCAAAGGCGCCAAGGCGCCAAGTTCGGAAAAGATGTCATTTCGACCAAAGGGAGAAATCTTTCTTAGATCCCTCGCATTCGCTCGGGATGACGGGCCTCGGCCCGTCACCTTTGCGCCTTGGCGCCTTTGCGGGAGATATTTCGAATTCCGAAGGAGTAGCTCATGACCTTGTATGACGACATGATGGAAGGCGTCATCGACGTTCACTGCCATATTGATTTCGAATTCTCCGCCAAGGAACGCAAACGCGAGCCGGAGTTTCTCTGGCTGCCGAAAGCCGAAGCCATGGGCATGCGCGGCGTCGTGCTGAAATCCCACTGGTGGCCGACGGTCAACGTGACGCCGTATATTTTAGCGTCGGTGCAGACCAAAGTCGCGCTGTGGTCCAGTGTCGCGCTCAACAGCACCGCCGGCGGACCGAACCCTTGCATCGTCGACGCCTGCGCCGAACTGGGCGGCAAGATGGTTTTCTTGCCGACCTGGAGCGCACGCAACGACGTCGAGCGCAAAGGTTTCAGCAGTCGCCTCAAGAGCTATTACCCAAACCACGCCAAGCTGGACAACCCGAACTATTACTTTCTCGACGACCAGGGCAAGCTGATCAAGAGCGGCTATGAGATCATCGAATGCTGCAAAGCCCACGACCTCACCCTCGGCATGGGCCATGTGTCGTGGCAAGAATCCCTCGCCTTCATCGAAGCGGCGCGCGACATGGGCTACAGCCAGCGCATCGTCGTCAATCACGTGCAGAGCCACATCATCGCCATGCCCGTCGACGCCATGAAGCGCGCCGCCGAGATGGGCGCGTTCCTCGAAGCCTGCTGGAACGCGCTCGCGCCGGGGCGGATGGACTCGCCCGATTTGGTGAATCAGTTCCGCGCCGTCGGCCTCAGGCAAATTATCGCCAGCACCGACTACTTCCGTCCGTATAGTCCGAATCCCGCCGAGCTATTTAGAATGTATTTAGGGATGCTGCACGAAGGCGGCCTGAGCAAAGGCGAAGTGAATCAAGTGGCGTCGATCAATCCGGCGCGGCTGATGGGTTTGGCGTAACGATGTCGAACCCGCTCAGCGCCATCTGCCGGGAGGGCTGATGACGAGCAAAGAGCGCGACTATGGCGCCTTTTCCAACAACCGCGGTCCGTAGAGCTTGATTGCATTGTCCCAGAGAATTTTTCGTTTGCTCTCATCCGAGATCGGCTGGGCCGCGAACCAGGGCAATACTTTATCCGGGTCCGGCGCATCGGGATGAGGGTAGTCGGTGTTCCACACCAGATTGTCGTCGCCCAAGAATTTGATGACGTCATCGAGACCGGGCTCATCCGGGTCCGCCGAGAGCACGCATTGTCGCTTGACATATTCGCTCGGCTTCATCGGCAAGCTCGCTCCAAGGATGAGCCGGCGGCCGTGCGAGTGGTCGTCCATGCGCGGCAGCCAGAAGTTGGCCCAGCCGACGTTGGACTCCAAGATGCCCAGTCGAAGTTTTGGGAAACGCTCCAACACGCCGCCGAAAATAAAGTGCGCCATGGTGATCATGTTGTCCATGGGAAAGCCGATGACATGGTCGAGCGCGCTGAATATGCCGCCGGCGCGTAGTTCGCGAAAGGGCGCGGCCCGCAGGTGGCGCGACTCGCCGTGAACCGAGATCGGGAAATCTAGATCGCTGGCCAACTGCCACAAGGGGTCGTATTCCAGTTCGTGCAGCCATTTGCCCTTGGGCAACAACGGATTGCGCACCGACACCGCGCCAAGCTTCTCCACGGCGCGGCGCGCTTCTAGAACCATCGCCTCAGTGTCGCCGCCAGGCAGCGTCGCGGTGAATTTCAAACGCGCCGAGTCGGCGCTGGCATAATCGTGGCACCAATTATGATAGGCGCGGGCCAACGCGCCGCCCACCGCCGCGTCTTTCAGCGCCACCTCCATGACGCGGTTGCCGTTGGTTGACAGGATCACCTGAATGTCCCAACCGAAACCGTCCATATCTTTCAAACGAATTTCCGGCGACCACCATCGTTTATAAGCCTCGCCGTACTTGTCCGCCATCCACTGGTCGTGATGCGCCGGAATATTTTCTCCGGAATCCAGCGCCGAGGAGATCTTTTCATCGGGCGCATAGACAAAGAAATTGCGTCGCATGCCGAGGACTTTTGGGACGCGGTCCTGATAGGCCGGCTCCAGGTAGCGATCCCACAAATCCTTCGGTTCGTGGTGATGCGCATCCGAATCGATGACTTTAAATCCGTTCCACATCTTTTTTCCTCCGTCGTGCTCTTCGCACGACTATGCTGTAAAATTTGCACGGCGAGCGTAAAAGTTCTCAGCGGGTTGAAAGACGGAGGGCGGGTTTCAAACCCTCCCCTACAACTCGGAATCCTTTTTGCGCCCTTTGCGCTCTTTGCGGTTAAACCATCCCGTTCCGAACGCCGCTCAGCGTTTACGCGCCGGCAAGCGCGTTGCGAGCGTCCGGTCGATGCCCGCGCCGATCCGCTCGGCGAGCTGAAACGTCCTGGAGTCTTCCGAGCCCTTGGCCTCCGCGAACAGTTCAGCGGTTTGCCGCTGCGTTCGTAAGAACGGCCGCGCCTTGTGCAGAAACTCTTCGTTGTACTTGGCCGCCTTGGCGACTTTAAAACTGACTCGGGAAACCACCTTGCTGGTTGCACGACTGCCACACTCGGCGCAAGCAACCGGGCCGCTCTCGTCCTCAAAGCTTAGGACCAGCACCTCGGTCATTGCCGCGCACTTTCGGCAGACGAATTCAAATAACGGCATTGTCAGTTCAGGTGATCGCGCCGGCGAAAGGCCAGCGGCTCAGTGCCATCAACAGTCTTACAAGAAAGGCATCGAGCATAGCCAGCCAGTCCAACCAACTTTTATTCTTGAAATTACAATATGGGACAAGCGCGCCGCATGTCAACTTGACCGGCCACGTTGATTTTAAATTGACCCCAGCTATTTCGCTTCATCGGTTTTTTGCGAGTCCGCTGGCGGTTTGGCAAATTGCCGCGACAAGCGCAACGCCATCCAACCCAACAAGCCAACGCCGACGATCAGGCTGCCCCATAGCGCGATCTTTCGGTAATCCCATGGCGCGCGCAATTGCGCCGATCCCGCGAGTGTGACTTGCTCGCCGAGCACCGCCGGCTTGACCTTGAATTCCGCATCGGTCTTGTAGCCGGGAATCAACGACTCGATCGCGAAAGCCGCGGGCTTGACGCTCGCGTTCCCAAAGACAAGCTGAAACGGTCCGGCGCCGCGAGCGGCGAAAACCAGTTTTTGCGGCACCCAGCCAATTTGGATCGCCGGCACGCCGCCGCCGACGCCACCGCCCTTTTGATCCACGCGCAGCAGCCAGTAACGCTCGCTGTTCGTTGTTACGGCGATCTCCGGACTCGTCACTTCAGTGTCGCGGTCGCGCAGACGATAGGCGACGGCGTTCAGCGACAGCCGCCACGGGTCATTCGGTTTTGCCCGCGAATAAATTTGCAGTTGCACCAAGCTATTCACTTGCGGCAGTTCGACGCGCAGCCAATCGACCGGGATATAGCCGCCGAGATCGTAACCGTACTCGCCGGTTTTCCCGGCCACGGGCGATCCCGAAACGGTTTGCCAAATTCGCGGCGACGCGACCAGTTTCGCCGCTGGCTCCGCGCGCACACTGAGCGATTCTAGCGCAGCTTGGTTTTCCGGCCAGGAAATCCGCAGGTATTTGAATTTCGCCGGGCGTAGCTCGACGCGATCGCGTTCCACCTGGTGCCCGTCGAACGTAAGCCGCGCCAGCGTCGCGTTGTCGGCTAGATTGGTCCACCCGGCGAGATCGTCGCTGCCATCCACTTTGACCTTGCCGACGAAGCTGGCGGAATCGCCTTTCCAATCGAATCGCAACGCTTGGATTGCCGGTTTCAAAGTTGATGCGTCGACAAGATAGCCGCGCAATCGACTTTCCCGCGCGACGTCTTTAGCTTGGCTTTGAATGCCGATAATCATGCCATCGGCGCGTTTTTCGACGCGCACGCGGAGATCCTGCATCTTCCCCATCGCTTCACCGTACAGCGGAAAGACCGGCAAGCGAACCGCCGCTTCGGTTTGCGCCGTGATTGCCACTCGCGGTCTAAGCGCATGGGGCACGACTTCGCCCGGCCCGTTTAATACTCGAAGGTCGCCGAGATCGCCGCGGGTCACGCCGCGATACACCGCCGCGGGAATTTCGATCTCATGAAGGGCGTCATTTGAATCGGCTTGAATCGCCATGCCGAAGGCGAAATCTTGCGGCCCCTCGGCGGCGCCGGCGATTCCCTGGACAAGCAATAGGCAAATTGCCAGAATTTTCATCTCCCCTCCTCCGACTTAGCCGGCGGCACCGGCGAGAAATAACCGACCACGAGCATCAAGAGCCCGACACCGATAAATGAAATAATCCGCTCGATGCCGCCGACGGTGGACAAGTCAATGAAGAATAATTTTGCCACCACAATCGCCATCAAGCCGGCGCCGCTGAGCCAGAGTGGCCGCACCCGCGCGCGCGTCGCCGTGACCATCGTGCACAGCGCCAGCACGCTCCAGAAGATCGACAGCGACGCCTGCACCAGCATCGAGCGCCGCATCGAATCAAAGTTGAACGGCACGCCGGCCCAGTGATGCAGCGTGCGCAACAGCACGCCGTTAAGCCAGAAAAAACCGATGCTGCCAAGCGCGATGTAAGCCAACTCCGCGGTCTTAAATATTTCTGGCGCGAATGGCGCGGCCCGCAGTCGGCGCAGCCAGGCGAACAGCGTGAGCAGCGCCGCGCCGTGAACAAGATCGAGCGGATTAAGCAGAGGCAGGTAAGGTAGAGGCGCCGGATCGCCGTGGCTGTTGAAGTTGGCGTGCAACATCCACAGCCACAAGAAAGCGGCGAGAAGAACTGCGCCGTGCAACAAGTAAGATTCAAAATGGCGCGCCACGGGCCATGCCAGGCGCTCGCCGCGATCGCTTAGCCACGCCAACAGCGCAACCGGCACCAGCGGCCAGCCGACTAGCCGCCAGACATCGCCGCCGCGGACTAATTCACCGATCCACCAGGCCGCCTCCCATGCAGCCAACGCAGCAAAGAGCCAGACCCCCGCGGCGTGCCACCATTGGGCGTGTTGAATCTCGTCCTCGTGACGGCGCAGCAACCACAGATGGGCGGTAAACGCCAATGGCCAGGCGATATATCCGAAGTATTCGAGCGGATGCGCCGCCCGCGTAGCGTCTCCCACCGCCAGAGCATACAGTAGCGGCAGCAGCGCGATTACCGGGTAGAGAGCATCATCCCAGTTCAAGCGGCGGCGCAGAACGCTGAAAGCAGCGCAGGACGCAGTGACAAAAAATACCACGGCATGCACACGGTAGAATCGCAGCTCGAGGGGATGGGCTCGGACATAGGCTGTGATCTCCTCGAATCCGGCGCCGAACCACCAAAACACTCCCCAGCAAAACAGCGCTGTGGCGACGGAGGCTACCTCTGGGCTCAAACGGTGGCGCTGCTGTTTGAGATACCAGGCCGAAAAAAGCCCGGCCACGCTGATCATGACACAACCGAGATAAAAGCTGTTGAATACCGGCGCTCCGCCGCGCGGTTCCGTAGCGCTGAAGAAAAAAGCCACGCCAGCGGTAAATTGCAAAAATATGCCGAAGCCGCGCGCGAGGATTTTTTCTTGGCGCACGCCGATCCAAACCATCGCCGCGCCTTCCAAAGCCCACGCCGCGGCGGTCCAGCGGCCATCGAATGCCAGCGGGATCGTCAACGTGGCGAAAACAACCCCCAGCGCCAGGAACGATTCGGCCAGCAAGCGGATATTCTCACTCAACCGGGAGAATAAAACTTTCGTTAGCGATAAATAAAAACCGCTCAACACCAGCGCGCTAAACGCGGTGGCATATTCAGTCTCATGGACGAGCGCGGTTTGCAGACCGAAGGCGACCAAGGGCACGCCAAATACCAGCGTGCCGTCAACCGGACTTTTGATGCTGGCCTCTTGGCGCAGCGCGAAGAGCACGGCGATGGCGACGTAGAAAAGAAAAAACAGAATCACAAACGGCTCCGTGCTGGCGAAATATTCGGCGCGATAGTAACGGCCACCCCAAACCAGCCCGATGATGAAAGTGAACGCGAAGCCGAGCAGGTTGAGCGAGCGCCACGCCTTGAACCAGGCGATGATGAGAATGCCGAGGTTGAGCAGCGCGTAGAAACTGAACAGCACCACATGGCTACCAGCGCCGGTGGAGGCGAGAATCGGCGCCAGAAAACCGCCGCTGACACCCATCGCGGCGAGGGACCGGGAATCCTGCAGCACCGCGAGCATCGCCGAGAACAGCGCCATCGCGGCGAGCAAGGCGAAAACTAAACCGACGGGCAACAATTGATACAGTCTGAAGGCGGCGAACACGGTGAGATAGAGCACGCCGATGGCGCCGCCTTGGATGATCAGCGCATAACCGGGGCGCGCCAAGCGCAGGCGCCAACCGATCACCAGCATGACGATGGCGCTCAGGGCAACGGCGATGAACCGCGCCTCGATGGGGATCTCTATATGCTCGGAAGCGTACTTGAGCAAAAACGCGACGCCGAAGAACAGCACGATCACGCCGAAGCGCACCAGCGCATTGCCGCCAAAGAAAAAATTCCACAACGCCGACGGTTGGTCCGGCGCGCTGGGCGGCGTCGGGCGACTGACACGAGGTTGGGGAGCGAAAGCGGGTGTGCTTTCGTCGACCGCCATCGCCGGCTCTGCCTCTCGCTCGACCGGCATGCTCGTTGGCTGAGCTGGCGGTGCGCTGATGTCAGGCGGCGCTGGCGGCGCAATCACAGAAGATGAATCCGCAAGCGCCGGCTCGCGGGGTTCAGTTGCCGGTGCGGCATCTACGCGCACCGATGTTCGCGGCATATTTTCTAGGAAGCTAACCCGCTGCTGCAAAAGACCGACGGCGGATTCAAGCCTCTCAAGCCGCTCGTCACCTGGGCCGCGTAACTTTTTAGCAAGCGCCCAGCCAACACCGGCTCCGGCCATGGCGCCGATCACCGCACCAAGACCGCCGCCGATGGCGCCGACGAGCGCGCCGATGATCAAGCCGAGAAACCACATGCCTCACCTCCACAGTCGCTCGCTGTTAATCAGACTATGAGCCGGCGCGATTCGCCAGCAACTTTGCGACAGAATAGCAGAGATCGAGCTTGGGCAGGTAGCCAATTGGTGAGAATTGGGAATAGCACTAGAAGTGAGCAGAGAGTCCGTCATGCCGGTGCAAACCGGCATCCAGGTTTTGTCTCTACCAGAATGAAACGAACCTAGATTCCCGCGTGCGCGGGAATGACGGTGTGTGGCAGTCATGATTGTCATCCCGAACAAAGTGAGGGATCTTTTTCGAAACGGAGAACATGATTCACCACGAAGGACACGAAGCATGCCCTGAGCAACGCCGAAGAGAGCACGAAGTAGGGGCGCAGCATGCTGCGCCCTTTTCCGAAACCTTCGTGTCCAGAGCCTGGTCTGAGCGACGTCGAAGGGTGCTCTTCGTGGTGAACAAAACAAGCTGAACGTGATACTTTATCCGCGCAAACGCCTGACGAACCAATTTTTAAGCCGCGACTTTACCCTTTCGACCACCAGCCGCCACTTCCGATGTGTCCCATGAAAAATAATTCTTCAAAGGCGACCATTTCCCAAAACTTGGAAGGAGTAACGGAGCAATTCTCTCGGGTAAGAATCCGCCATCGTTATTTGGCTTAAATCTCCGCAATTTCACATCCGAGGAGTTGGCCCGGAGCTTGCGATTTAGCCATCCAAGAAAATTATCTCGGGAGGATTGCAATGAAACGACATCTTATCCAAGGCATCATCGTCGGTGCGCTATTCGCCTTACCGGTCACCTGGATCGCCGCATCGGACGCCATCGCCGATGGCGATGCTCTGACGATATTTTCCACGGCCATATTCGGCTTGGCCGCCGG
>CAYZJE010000099.1:0-8744 GCA_964478485.1 uncultured Syntrophobacter sp.
ATTTTTTTTCATGGGCCGAAAATTTGTTCTCGGAGATAAGTTCCGCATGTCCACGGTTCCCTATCAGGAGGATTTAGAGCGGACCTACAAACATGTCGCCGAAGCGCGCCGGCACGCGGACGTGGTGATTGTCGCGCTGCACGATCAAGCGCACGGCGTCGGCGTGCACGACTATATCAACACCTTCGCGCACGGCTGTATCGACGCGGGCGCCGATGTTTACATCAATCACGGGGGATTGCAGCGCGGCATTGAATTCTACAAAGGCAAAGCGATTCTCTACGGCCAGCCGCCGCTTTACCTGCAGAATAACGAAGTGACCAAACTGCCCTTGGCGATGAAGCTGCGCCTGGGCATCGGCATCGACGGGACCGTCGGCCAGTTGTTGGAAGAACGGGACCGCAACCGTGAACGAGCAACCGCCGCCGGTGGCCAGACCCACGCCTTTTCCGGTATCGGCAGCGCCGTTCATGTCGCGGTATTCGGTGAAAATGCCGAATTAAAAGAAGTAAGAATTTATCCGACGGAGGAGTATATCATTCAAGGCCGCCGGCCACGTCTCAGCGTGCCCCGGCTCGCCGAACCAGGGAGTGAAAAGTTCAATCAAGTCATCGAGCGGACGCGCGAACGGTCAAAAAACTTCGGCACGAGAATAGAAATCCGTGATGGTATTGGAATCGCCTTGCCCGGGTGATGCAATGACGAGTCGTAACAGGCTGTTGAAAAACCCTCTCGGAGTCCTTCGACAGGCTCAGGACGAACGGAAATAGGATTGAAATAATTGAACAGATCCCGTTCATGCTGAGCTTGTCGAAGCATGTTCCAGCGTTTTTCAACAGCGTGGTAAGATTCGACTCTGTGCATGATTCCTGACTTACGGCTGATACCCAAGCGAACTGATGCTATCATCGGCGAATGTGGCATTCGGTCCCGCTGACACTTTATTGGTTCACCTATTTTGGCTCCCTCGGGATCTTTTATCCCTACTTCACGCTGTATCTTCGCGAGAACGCCGGGCTGACGGGAACCCAAGTCGGCTTTGTTCTGGCGATCTCGCCTTTGATCGGCATGATCGCTCAGCCGTTTTGGGGGCAGGTGGCGGACCGCACCGGCGCGCGCACGCGGGTGTTGGCGTTTCTCACCTTGGGCACGGCGCTGGGCTATCTTGGCCTCGGCTCTGCGCAGGGGTTTGGGCAGATCATGCTGGCCACCGCCGCGCTCGCTGTGGTCGGCACCGCGGTGTTTCCCCTGATGACTTCGGTGAGCTTGGCGATTCTGCGCGATGCTGGCCGCCACGCCTTTGGCCGAGTGCGCGCTTGGGGCACCGTCGGTTACTTTATCCTCGTGCTGATCTTGCCCTGGGCGCTGGCGTCGCTGCCGCATTCCAATCAAGCTCTTGCGGGCACAAACGTTTCTCAACCCGCTTTGGGATTGATGTTTCCGCTGACCGCATCTTTGGTTTTGGTCTCGGCGTTGATCGCTTTCTCGTTGCCGAAAAAAGGCGCCGTCGGATGGCGCGCCGCTCGCGGCGACTGGCATGAGCTGCTGCACAATCGCGCGTTTGTGAGATTCCTGTGTTTTGCCTTGCTCGCGCATTTTCTCATGCACGGGCCGATGTGGATGTTTCCGATTTTCATTCGCGCGCGGGGCGGGGACTTGAGCATGATTCGTAATATCTGGATTCTCATGCTGATCGTCGAAATCCCGCTGGTTTTGTCGACGGGCAGCGGCTTAAAACGGCTCGGCGCGCGCGGCATGCTCACCGTCGGCGTGACCATCGGTGGTCTGCGCTGGATACTTTCGGCGCTGATCGTCGATACGACTTTGTTATTCGCTGTGCAAGCGTTGCACGGCGTGATGGTCGTCGGGCTTAACTTGGGCAGCCCGCTTTATCTCGACGCGGTTGCGCCGGAAAAGTTGCGCTCGACGGCGCAAGGGATTCTTTCCATGGTCGGTAGCGGTTTGGCTGGGATTCTCTCGAACTTGACCGCCGGCTGGCTGGTCGATCACAGCGGTGTCAATTTGCTCTATCTCTTGTGCGGCATCGGTTCGCTGACGCTCGGAGTCCTGAGCGTGTGGATATTGCCCGCCGTCAAAAGGCGCGATGAAGAACCGCCAGAATTAGCTTTGGCGCCTGATACTCTGACCTAGCAGGCGGAACATGCTTCGACCCTTCGAGGGGCTCAGGGCAGGCCCCCTCGACAGCCTTTAGTCCCGAGCCTGTCGAGGGGTCAGCATGAACGGAATTATTTCAATCTTTCAAGTCCTTCTCCGTTCGTCCTGAGCTAGTCGAAGGACTCCGAGAGGGTTTTTCAGCAATCTGCTAGCGCGGAAGTCCCGTGTCTTCCGGTACACCGAGCATGAGATTTAGATTCTGAATCGCCACGCCGGCGGCGCCTTTGCCGAGATTGTCGAGCCGCGCGATTAGGATGACGTGGCCTGACTGATGCGGCAGGACGCGTAAGGAAATTCGGTTGGTATCGTTGAACTCCTGCGGATCGAAACTCAACTCGTCGCTTTCGCTCGCGTCGGTGAACGGTTCGACCGCAATAAATTCTTCCGTCTCATAGCGCGCTGCCAAAACTTCCCACATAGTTTTTGCCGCACCCGACTTAGGCAGTGATTTGGCCGGGAGCATGATCTCGACACGCATGCCGCAACGAAATGGGCCGACGTTGGGTAAAAATTGTGGCTCGGCAGTTAACGCGCCGTAGCGCAGAATTTCTGGGATGTGCTTGTGCAGCTTGGCGATGCTGTAGGGCGCCTCATGCGGCAGATGGATTAATTTCTTTTTCGGATCTTCCCAGCGCTCGATCAGCGAACGCCCGCCGCCGGAGTAGCCCGACAGCGCGTGAATTGCAATTGGTGTTTCCGGCGCGATCAAACCAGCATCGACCAGCGGACGGGTGAGCAAGATCACCGCGGAAGAATAGCAACCAGGATTTGCGACTCGCTTAGCGTTCACGATCTGTTCGCGCTGGCCGGCAATCAATTCCGGCAAACCATAAACCCAGCCGTCGCTGACCCGGTGCGCCGTGCTGGCGTCAAGAATCCGCACCGGTGAGTCGGCAAGCCAAGCCGCCGCTTCTTTCGCCGCATCGTCAGGCAGACACAGCAGCACGATGGCAGCATCTTGCAACGCCGTCTTCCGCGCCGCGGGATTTTTGCGCAGATCTTCCGGCAAAATAACGACTTCGAGATCGTTGCGTCCGGCGAGCCAGTCGCGGATACGCAGCGCGGTGGTTCCTGCTTGGCCGTCAATGTGGATTTTCGGTGGCATCGAAATTTCCTTCTGAGAGTGATGATGGGAATTCTACGCTGATTCTTGCGGGTTCGCAAAAGTGGATTTAGTTCGGAGATTCAGGATCAGGCTCGTGCAGAGCGAAATGATAATGTGGAGTCAGAAGCGACGCAACGAACACACCGCTTTGAGGATGGCGGTTCAGAAGCGATGGGTATCCCGGAGACTATGTCTTGAGAGATGCCGAAGGGCTCAACCCATGCTATGGCGACTTAACGCCCACGTTCAGCGGCGGCGCGTAGCGCCGTCCGCCGCAACCGGTTGTTAGCCGACCAGCCGGGAAGCGCCCCAGTGGCGGCCTCGGGAATGGCATGCCGTAGAAGCGTGTTGACTGAATCGGTAAACACCGATATGCTCCACGACATGAAGAACTCTCGGAATGCCCCCACGGACGAAAGCCCTGACCCGGCGGCACAGCAGCTTGGAAGCGTCCTCCGGTCGGAGCGTGAGTCTCGCGGGTGGACGTTGGAACAACTCGCGAGAAGACTCCAGGTGAGCAAGGGCTACGTGTCGCGCCTTGAAGGAGGGAAGGCGAGACCAGCAGCGAAGATGATCGAACGACTGGCGAAGACTTGGCAGATCGATCTGAACCCTCTCATGATCCTCGCCGGCCATATTCCAGCCGATGTGAGAGAGATTCTCCAAAGCCATCCCGTGGAGGCACCGACCATGCTGCGGGAGTCGTTCAGAGAAGGGGCCTACGACAGCGCACTGCCGGCCGTGCCGCCCTTCACCGTTCGTGAAAGCCGCTCCCCTTACTCCGCGGGCAAGCCGGAGTACGAGTTGGTCGAAGATGACTGCTTCTCCTGGCTGGCCCGACGCCAACCGAACACGATTCACGCAATTGTCACGGACCCCCCTTACGGTCTCAAGGAGTACACGCCAGAAGAAAAGGCGAAGCTTCGCCGTGGAAAAGGCGGCGTGTGGCGGATTCCACCAGCGCTTGGCGGTTGTATACGCCGGCCGGTTCCACGCTTCACGGTTCTTAGCGAGGACGAGAAGCGCGAGCTGGGAGATTTCTTCTTTCGCTGGGCTACGAATGTCTTGCGAGTCCTTGTGCCGGGCGGTCACGTTTTCATTGCAACTAACCCGCTTCTTTCTCACCTCGTCTACGTTGCCATGATGGAGGCGGGCTTCGAGAAGCGGGGGGAGATCATTCGCCTGGTCCAGACGCTGCGTGGAGGCGACCGTCCCAAGAACGCTCATAAGGAGTTCGAAGAAGTGACCGTGATGCCCCGGTCCTGCTGGGAACCATGGGGACTCTTCAGAAAGCCCTGCGAGGGTCGCGTGCAGGACAATCTCAGGAAGTGGAAAACGGGTGGCCTGCGGCGGATCGGAGACGACCAGCCCTTCTGTGATGTAATCCGCAGTTCTCCGACACGTTCCACGGAGCGAGACATTGCCCCTCACCCGTCTCTCAAGCCGCAAGCGTTCATGCGTCAAGTCGTGCGGGCCTCACTTCCGCTGGGGGAAGGTGTCGTTCTCGATCCGTTCATGGGCGGGGGTTCGACGATTGCCGCAGCCGCAGCAGTTGGCTACCAGAGCATTGGCATCGAGAGCGACCCGGAATTCTTCGCCATGGCGACACGGGCCATTCCGCAATTGGCCGCGTTCATCCCAAACGGCGACACGGCCACGCAACCTACTGGGAACAGAAGTACTGCGTCCCTCAGTCAACAAAGCCTCTTCGGGTGAACTCTTCACGAAATGGGGTGGTTCATGGCTCAGCCATCCCATCCCGATGCGCTCCAACTCCAACGCTGGCGACTCGGTACAGGAAGTTCCGCCGAAGTTTTTCGACGCCCGATGCGGTTATTGATGCTGTGGGAGTGCGGCGCGACGAACCCTTGCGGCCGGAGAAGGACCAGTCGGATTGCTCGACTTTGGCGCACAAGATTTCGATGAACGTCAGCGGCAGCTTTGAGCCGTCCCCCTGTTCACCGACCACGTACCGAAACACCATGAGCCAGCAGTCTTCGGGGTTGTGACCTTGCCAACCGCCCCTTTGAATCGAGGACTTGACTTCGATGCCTTCGTCACCTTTCAGCACAAGGTTGGATGAGTAGTGCCCCTTGGGAAGAAGATCAGGGTGCCCTCCAACTTTTAGATTCGCCTCCAGCGTCGTGGACGCTCTTGCAATGTTTTTTACCAGGAACTCGGAGATGATTCCGGAGAACGAATTGCCGAGCAGGAGTTCTTCCAGCGAATGGAAGCCGGCCCCAACAAGGTAATCGTTCAGGCCGTGCAAGAGCCGGTACGTTTCGGCCACCGCCGTTTCGACCTCATCGACGCGCAGGCCGTAGGGCAGCGAGGCACGTCGATTCACGTACCGGGGATCGAGTCGCGTGGGACGGGTCACATAGTCTCCTACATCGTAGCGGTACCGGTTTCTGGTCGGCTAACTATAAAGTGAGTCGGTCAATCGATCCCAATCTGCGATTTCATATTTATGGGTGATCCTATAATCGTTTCCACCACTTAGCAAAGAAACACATGATTCAACAAGCAGTGCGCTATTGTCAGCCTTTGCTGGGGTTCCCGACCTATCATTGACGATCAGAAAAGTAGGTTGGGTTAATGAGCGTAGCGACGAACTCAACGTTATGAGTGTGTCTATCCAAGAACGATGGGTATCGCTGGGCTCAACCCATCCTACGAAAGATCAGTTTGCTCCGTGGTGGTCTGGAAGTCCTGCGGTTAGGTCGGCATGCACCAGCCGATGGAAAAGATGTTCGCCGGCTTCGCGTCGTACTGAAAGCCGCCCTGAATTGTACACGCGCGAGTTGAGCCCGCGTTGGACCGATTCACAGATGGCGACATCTTCGGCCTGGATTTGTTCGCTGACGGCGATGCTGGCGAGATTTCTTTCTCGTGCTGCTTCGGAAATGTCGGCGAAGTAGTAGTCGAAGATGACTTCGGTCTTGTCGACGCCGCGCGGGATGACGAGATTGGTGTCCATCACGCCTTCGTACAGGTTGATCATGAAGTTGGGATAGATCCAGAAATAGTTAGCGCGATCGCCTTTCCGCACGGTGGACGTTTGCGCTTCGCCTTTCTCCGCGACGATGGGACTTGACTGAAGGCAGAAGCGTTCACCGGTTTCGATTTTATATTTGCTGTTGTCCAAAACACTGCTTAGCCCGCCGTGGATATGCGGCACGTGGTAGCCGCCGTCGAGGTAGTTGTCGACGAAAACTTTCCAGTTGCAATTCAAAAAATAAGAACGGCGCTCGAACCAGGATAACCGTTCAAGGTTCCCTTCGGCAGGCTCACCCATCGACGGGCTCAGGGTGACACTGAGTTTACCGAATGTGTCAGGGCCTGAGTTTATCGAAGGCAAAGGTTCAATGCGTTCAATCAGATCGTTGCCTAGATACTCTCTTAGCGTTGGACCGCCCACGTCGAGTTTCGCAAATATCCAGCCTTGCCATTCGGCAACTTGAACTGGAACCAGCCCGTTGGCGCTCCGGTCGAAGTCGGCAACTCCGGCGAATTCCGGTGTGAGGATCAGTTTGCCTTCGAGATCGTAAGTCCAACCGTGATACGGGCAGCGGAGATTTTCAGTCTTGCCTTCCGACGTTGTCATCACAGCCGCGGCATGATGTCTGCAGACATTGAAGAAGCCGCGCAGCACGTTGTCCTTGCCACGAACAACGAGAATCGGTTCGCCGGCGAATTCGAAAGTGATGAATTGACCTGGATTGCGCACTTGATCGCTGCGACCGACGAGTTGCCACGAGCGCGAAAAAACCGTGCGCTGTTCCAACTCAAGAATTCGCGGATCGGTGTACCAGGCGGAGGGAGGAGTGGATGCTTCCGATAAACAGGTTTGCGGGTTGTAGGCGTTAACGATTTTTCTGACGGCAGTGTCCATCTGAAAGGTGACTGAAGCCTGTGTCTTGGCCGATTATCCCCGTTAAAAATTAGCTGCTGCCGTTCAAAGAATTAACAATTTGGGCAGCGGTTTCAAAGTACCGGCGATGGGTGCGGCGTAGCGCCAGTTCGTCTGCCGCGTCCAGCAAAACAACTTCGTGATCGATTTTCTTTTGGTTTAGCTCCAATTCGATTTCAAAACGTGACCGTTCGGCTTTGGACCGCTCGGTGTCGTCAAATGTCTTTAAAGTTACGATTCGCCCTTCGGAGCGCTTATACTCGATAAGGAACAACATACTGTTCACCGCTTCCTCTTGCTCTCAAGCGTCGAAATTTTATTCCGAATAATTTCCACCAGATTACTTTTCTCACTTGCGACAATTTTGTGAAATGCTTGGTCGTCGGGATGCAATTGGGTCTCTAACTCCTCCCATCCCGCAATACTATCAGATATCAACAACAGCCATTGCTGATCTTCTGGGTCTCCACCGCCGTACTTAATGCTTGAGTCTACCACGTCGGAGAGTTTCTCCGAAAGCTCTGCCCAAAGGTCCTGGAGGGCGGTTCTTACCTGGATTTCTACGCTTACCTCTTGGGTCATGACGATCACATGGACAGCTCTATAACCGTGACTGGGATTCTTTCGGCGATCCATCACTCGGGTTTCCGGGAATGTATCACGCAGTATGGCGGTTGTACGGTCTTGAGTGAAAACATCCCGGACTATGATGCGACATCCGGCGATATCTTGGATTTGGCTTAGCCGTATGCTTTCGCGGCGAAGCTTCTCGACGATGGAACTGGGGGTTTTGTCGGGTCTCCCGGTTGGTTCCAACTGAAGTTTCTCACGACTGGTTCGGATGATTGCATTGTATGCATCGCCGAACGAAAGTCGGTATTCGTCGAGCATCCGGAGATCAGCGTCGCTCGGCGGCCCTTTTCGCAAGCGCTCTCCGAGTCGGTCGATTTGGGTTTTGCTGATAGCGGCCATGGCTGGTTGCAGACTTTGGCTCGTTTATGCAGTTCCGTCTCGCACTACGACAATGGCATTGTAAGCCCTGTCTCCGCTTCTGTCCCTGCTCCGAACATCCCCGCTCAGGTTGCCAAGCTTACTCCGGCAGACCCGCCTTGTTAGCTGCTGGCATGTAGACCTCTACCCACAGTTTTTTGTAGACCTCCGGCGATGTTGGGAGTGGATAAAAGCCGCTATCCGAGAGCCTGAAGTTTGGCGCGACGCGCAGCAGTTCCGCCGCAGTCGCCTTTGCTTTCACCAGGTCGCCTTTCTTGGCGTAGGCGACTGCAAGGTTGGAAAGCGTTAGGAGGCCCTTCGGATCCTCCGCGCGGGCCTTTTCTAACCACTCGATCGCCAGATCGTCGTGGCCCAAAAAAAAGTGCCCCGAGCCAAGCTGATTCATCGAACCCGCAGTTCGTGGCCCGCGCGGATCGAGGGACAGGGCTTGCTCCGCATACCCGATCGCTTTTTTGGGTTCCCCACTGATGAGACTCGCCCAAGCCAGCCCATTGTAGAAAGGCATATGATTGCGGTTGAGTACGATGCCTTTCTCGAACG
>CAYZJE010000100.1:0-2584 GCA_964478485.1 uncultured Syntrophobacter sp.
GCGAGCCAGCCGGCCATTCGACAACGAGCGCGACGGCTTCGTCATCGGCGAGGGCTCCGGTATTTTGATTCTCGAAGAGCGCGAACACGCGCTTCAACGCGGCGCGAAGATCTATGCCGAAGTGATCGGCTATGGCGCCAACGGCGACGCGCATCATATGACCGCGCCGGCGCCGGAGGGCGAAGGGGCGGCGCGCTGCATGCGCTTGGCGATAAAAGACGCTGGCATCGCGCCCAGCGAAATCGACTACATCAACGCCCATGGCACGTCGACCGAATACAACGACGCCAACGAAACCACCGCGATCAAAGCGGTGTTCGGTGAGCAGTCGGCAAAATTAGCCGTGAGCTCGACGAAATCAATGACCGGCCATCTGCTCGGAGCCGCCGGAGCGGTGGAGGGGGTTTATTCCGCGCTGGCGCTGCATCGCGGCGTGCTGCCGCCGACCATCAACTATGAAAACCCCGATCCGGCTTGCGATCTCGACTATGTGCCGAATCAGGCGCGCAAAGCGGACATCAAGGTGGTGTTATCCAATTCCTTCGGCTTCGGCGGCACGAATGCCTGCGTGATCTTCAGGAGGGCCGAATGAGCGGATCACAGCGCCGTAGCGTCATTCTCGGCACCGGTTCGGAACTGCCGGCGAAAGTCGTCACCAATCGCGAACTGGAGCAGATGGTCGAAACCAGCGACGAATGGATCACGGTGCGCACCGGCATCAAAGAACGGCGCGTGCTCGAAGAGGGTAAGGGCAATGCCGACATGGCCTTCCCGGCCGCACGGCGCGCCCTGGAAGATGCCGGCATGGAGGCCAAGGATCTCGACGCGATCATCATGGGCACGGTGTCGGCGGATTATCCGATGCCCAGCTCCGCTTGTGTGCTCGAAAACATGCTCGGCGCGCGCAATGCGTTTTCGTTTGATGTCGGCGCGGCCTGTTCCGGATTTATCAACGCTTTGTCGGTGGGCGATTTATACATCCGCAGCGGCAAAATCAACAATGCGTTGATCGTCGGGTCGGACACGCTGAGCCGTTATCTCAACTGGCAAGACCGGGGCACCTGTATTCTTTTTGGCGACGGCGCCGGCGCGGTGGTCTTGGGTGCGTCGGAAAATGGCTCGGGGATTCTCAGTACCAAATTGCGCACCGACGGGTCCTATGCCAAGACTCTGTACATACCCGCGGGTGGTTCGCTCAGGCCGGCGAGTCCACACACGGTGCGTGACAACGAGCACACAATCGCGATGAACGGCAAAGAGGTGTTTAAAACCGCCGTGCGCGCGATGGAAGAGATCAGCCGTCAGGCACTCGAAGAAGCCGGCGTTGATATTGGACAAGTCGCCCTCGTCGTGCCGCACCAAGCTAACAAACGGATCATCGTCGCGCTCGCCGAGCGGCTCGGCGTGCCAATGGAAAAGGTCATGGTCAACCTCGAGAAGTACGGCAACACATCGGCGGGATCGATTCCGATCGCGCTGGACGAAGCCAGGCGTCAGGGCCGGATCAAGCCCGGCGACATCGTGTTGATGAACTCCTTCGGAGCCGGTTTCGCTTGGGGCGCCGCGGTGGTGAAATTTTAGACTCGCTCAAGCCGTTCAAATCGTTCAAGCGGTTCAAGCCGTTGCGGAACGACATCAAGCCTAGTTTGCGACGGTGCGTTCGACATCGGCTCGCAGACTCGTAGGTCGGGTTAGGATGGCGTAACCCGACATCTGAAATCATGAATGAGCAAACGAATTGTCGGGTTACGCTACGCTAACCCGACCTACAAACTGAAGAAGGCAATGGGCAATAGGCATTAGGCAATAGCATCAGATGAGTGTAGGGGGCGCAGCATGCTGCGCCCTCCGGTTGAGTTTGTAGGATGTGGTGACCAAAGGGAACCGCATCGTTGGTAAGTCGGACTCGCTCGATGCGGTTCGCGGACTCACCACATCCTACGGGTTGCGAACCAACTCTTTACGGAGAAGGAAAAATGAACAGAAGAACCGCGATCCGGCAACTGGCAACTTTTTTTCTGACTACCGCTTCTCTCGCCGAGGCGCAGCAGACGGGGAAAATTTACCGCATAGGTTTCCTGGACGGAGGCACTGCTGCCGGTAGCGCGGGCCTCGTGAAGGCGTTCCTGCAAGAGCTGAGCAAGCTTGGCTGGATTGAGGGAAAGAATATCGCCTTCGAGTACCGTTTTGCAGAGAACAAAGGCGCTGGGCGCCGAGCTGAGCTTGCGGCGGACTTGGTTCGTCTTAAGGTTGATCTGATTGTGACCACAGGGACGGCAGCGGCGTTGGATGCGAAGAAAGTGACTACTACCATCCCCATCGTGATGGTGAACTCTGGGGACCCGGTGGGTGACGGTGTGGTTGCGAGTCTGGCGCGGCCGGGAGGCAATGTCACCGGTTTTTCGAGTTTAGAAAATGAACTAAACACGAAACGGCTCGAGATACTCAAGGACGCGGTCCCCAAACTCGCTCGAGTTGGACTTCTGCGGGTGTCGGCGAACACCTCCCAAATGAACTATCTTAGGCCTGCGGCTGTGTACCTAAAACTAAAATTGGAGGAGATCGAGACTCAACTCGACGCCAA
>CAYZJE010000101.1:0-12749 GCA_964478485.1 uncultured Syntrophobacter sp.
CTACACTGGCTGTCACGCAATCCAGATGCCTCGGAAAATCCGCCTTGATCTCCCTTTTCCAAAGCGGGATTTATCTATTCGCGGATAATTCTGTTCGCGATTTTGAGAGGGTTCAGCGGCATGTTTTCTCAGAGTTGCGACTGATTGTGTCAAAGCTATTCGACTACGCTCAGGCTGAATAGCAAACCAATGGACAACCGCAAAGATTTTCTGGTTCGTTGTTTGCTATCAATTCTAATTGAGGCTGGCATTAGCAGCCCAAGCAAGGAAAGGGTGAAATTTATGGTTTACCAGAAAAGTTGGTCGGATTGGTGGCGGCAATTTCTTGGATTGTCTCCCGATGGTTACCATGAAGTTCTCAAGATTTTGCAGGATCGCTATGTCGATGAGATGCATCATGTAAAACTCTACACCCAACATGCGGGGAAAATGCAGTATCCGCAGTTTCGAGAAAGACTCTTGGCGATCGCGGCGGATGAAGCGCGCCATGCCGAATGGCTCGCCGAAAAGATCACCTTGTTTGGCGGCAAACTGCCGAGCGTGCCGGAAATTCCAGCCAGAGAAAAGACCAGCTGGCAATACTTGTTGGCTGATCTCGATGAAGAAAAGCATTGCTCGGATGAGCTTATTGAGAGGATGCAGACGGTGCGCGACGAGCTTCCCGATATCGCCGAAGTTTTGGAGCGAATCTACGAAGACGGCGAAAAGCATCGCGCCGAAATCCGCGAAATGCTGATGCGCAGCGACCCGCAGTCGCGCATGACCGGGTGAGATGAGGGGCGAAGCCGCAACCAAAGAAGATAAGAGAATTGGCCGCAAAGAACGCAAAGTTCGCAAAAAGGTTTTCGTAG
Organism: uncultured Syntrophobacter sp.; assembly: GCA_964478485.1. Lineage (GTDB taxonomy): Bacteria > Desulfobacterota > Binatia > UBA9968 > UBA9968 > DP-20. The sequence goes on from CAYZJE010000101.1 coordinate 852, forward strand.
GGTGCGCTTCGCGCACCGGTCAATCCCGGGATATCTCCCGCTAAGGCGCAAAGGTGACGGGCCGAGGCCCGTCATCCCGAGCGAATGCGAGGGATCTAAGAAAGATTTCTCCCTTCGTTCGAAATGACAAGGAGTATTCCCTTCCGAACTTGGCGGCTTTGCGCCCCTTCGATTGAACTCAGGACATGCTCGGCGGGATAATTATCCGAATCCGAAGGTGCTTGACGCCGCGGGCTACTTGCGAACCGTTGGGGTGTCCGCCGGACTGGGCGGCAAAAATCCCCGCTTAATTGCCGAGGTGGCGGCTGAACCAGGCTGCAGCCAGACGCGCCACTTCTTGCAAGGTGCCCGGCTCCTCAAACAGATGGGTCGCTCCCTTAACGATCGCCAAATGTTTTTTAGCTTGGAGTTTTTCATATGCCTGCCTATTCAAATCGATAACGACATCATCGAGGCTGCCGACGATGAGCAGCGTCGGCGATCGCACATCGGCCAACGCTTGCGCGGCCAAGTCGGGTCGTCCGCCGCGCGAGACCACGGCGCCGATCGCGGGACCGAGCGTCGTCGCCGCGTTCAATGCCGCCGCCGCGCCGGTGCTGGCGCCGAAATAACCGATATCAAGACCTGAGCAATGGGGCTGCTCCATGAGCCATTGGGTCACGCGCTCCAGGCGCCAAGTCAGCAGATCGATGTCGAAGCGGTTTTCGTACATCGCGTCTTCCTGCTTGGTTAGCAGGTCCATGAGCAAAGTGCCGTAGCCCGCGTCGTTAAGATTGTCCGCGACAAAAATATTTCGCGGGCTAAGCCTGCTGCTGCCGCTGCCATGGACGAACAGCACGACGCCTCTGGCGCGCTCCGGTACGACCAGCATGCCATCGAGATTTATGCCGTCGACGGGGATGGCGACCAGTGCCTGGAAGCGAGTTTCCTTAAGCGCTAAATTTTTCATAATCGCCTCTGCTTTTGAAACTAAGCGTTCCCCTGGGGAATTTCTTCGGAGATCGCCTTCATTATGCTGCTACGCTTAACCGATGCACCCCCAACACATTGAAGCCGCTGGCGCGGAGCGCTTTGGCGATCTTATCCGGATCCCCAGAGAGCAAACGCAAGTAGCACACCGGGTTTTCGCCGAGCTTCTCTCGATAAGTGCCGACGCCTAGGACTTCGCCGCCGTCACGCGCGACCAGGCGGATCGCTTCGACGAAGCCATGCTCTTCGCCTTCGAGCACGAAATCGATCCTGGTGCTGCCGCCCTGGGACGCGCCCATCACGTCGAGAAAGGCTTTGAGTATGTCGCTCGCTGTGATGATACCGACCAGCCGCCCGTCCGCGACCACCGGCAGGCCGCCGAACTGGCGCTCCAGCATGATCTGTGCGGCGTCTTCGAGTGTCGTCGCCGGTGTCACGGTAACCGGCTTTCTGGTCATCACGCCGTTGATCTTGGTGTGTTCGAGATGACCCTGGTGCTCGCGCAAATCGCGATCGGTAAGGATGCCGACCAGCTTACCTTCGCTGACGACCGGTAGGCGGTGAAACCCTCCGCTTCGCATCTTGTGCCAGGCGCGCATCAGCAGCTCATCCGGCTCGGTGGTAATCGGTTCTTTGGTCATGCGGTTGCCAACGATCATAACAGCCTCCTCGCGCGCTTCATCGGTTGGATAATTCTCTCAACAAGTCGGTCCGCGTCACCAGCCCGACCAATTTGTTGTCGTCCAGAACGAGCAAGCATTCAATACTCTTCTCGACCATGGTCTTCGCCGCGTCATGAATCGAAGCGTCGCTGGCGATTGTGGTCGCGGGCTTCATGAAGTCCTTGACCGCCACCGTGCCCAGCACTTTGCGGAGGGTTCGCTTGGGTTGGCGCACCAATGCCGCCATCGATGCGTGCAGCAGGTCATCTTGATTGACGATGCCGGCGAGCTGGTCACCGCCCATGACCGGGAAGTGCCTAACCTGAGTCAAGTTGAGCATGTCATCGGCAAGGCGCAGCGTGTCGTCGAGCCGCAACGTGACCAGATGGGTGGTCATCACTTCACCGATGGTTTTCTCCAGCGTTCCAGTGGCGGTTGCGGTGCTCATTGGCAAACCCTCATCAACTTTTCTTCGAGGTTTTCACTTGGACCACGGAAATAGTTTTAACCACTCGGGTGCTGGCACAGGAAGGACATTTATTTTTCTGCTTGATTCGCTTGTCATACTCAGAGAGCGACCAGACTTGCTCGAAACGCTTGCCGCACTTCTCGCAATGAAATTCGTAGGTAGGCATGTCACTTCCTCCGCCCCTCACCATGCCGGCTCTGCGAGCAACGCTTTGACGACATGATCGAAAATCTCCCGGTCGCTCATAGTTGCGGCGGGAGCCACTCTGAGCCGATCGACGATGCGCAGCAAACCAAGGTTGTGCAGAAGTTGTGCCATTCCAACGTCAGCGTTGAAGCTGCATCTGACGGCGGATATCAGCCAGGGGCGCGCATGCTCTTTTCACAACTGAGAAAGAATTACGGCTAGATTGGCGGCATTGGGAATCGCACTCGATTGAAGCCGGAACGATATTTGCAACCAGATTGGCTATGGGTTCGAGAACTGCGGCGGAACAAAACTCTCAAGAGATTTTGCCGGCCCTTCACCGAGGCGCGTGGCGGCGTTATGATCATTCCATGGGCAAGTTTCAGCTGGTCGATTTCGCGGCGCATTTCCAGAAAGGCTTTCGTAATCACATTGTGCGGCTCGACGACCTGCCGGGGTTGGTCGAGTCGTTCAAGCGCTTCGGTTGCTACGCGACCTACTTCTTATTTTCCGACGAGCTGCTCACTTACATGAGCGCCCAAGGTGGTGCGCCTAGCGTCTCCGGCTATGAAGGTAAAGTTACCGCGCCTTATCTGCCCATCGATCTCGATCATCCGGAGCTTACGCCGGCGCTGGAAGGGGCGCGGCTGCTGAGCCGATTCTTTCGCGAAGATTGGCAGATCGATCCGGCCGCCTGGCAAATTTATTTCAGCGGCGCCAAGGGCTTCCACTTCATGCTCGACTGCCGGCTCTTTGGCCGGGTCGCGCCGTCGAGGAGTCTGCCGGCGATCTTCGATTCGTTGCGCCGCCACCTGGCGCAAGAACTGCCGGAACCGTTACGTGGAACCGTCGATTTGTCGATCAAAGACCGGATGCGCTTGTTGCGCTTGCCCAACACGATTCATGAGCAGTCGAAGCTATCCAAAATTATCGTCAGTGCCGACGAACTGCGGGCGCTCGATGCGACGCAAATTCGCGCTCTTGCCAAGCGCCCGAGGCCACTGACATTGACCGATGAAAGCGGTTTGGTGTCGCGTGTCGAGGTAAAAGAAAATCCGGCGGCGGCGAAACTATTCCAGCGCGTGCAACGCCAGTTCAAGGCACTGACACGTAAACCGTTTTCCTATCGGTTTCAACGGCCGGCCGATCTCGACCAGATTCAATTTCATTGCGCCGGCGCCCAAGCGATCTGGGAAAGCCACATCGAGCGCGGCTACCGCAATAACTGCGCGATCCGGCTCGCCTCCGAGCTGCGCCAGCTGGGGCTCAACGCCGCCGAAACCGAGACCAAGCTTTTGCAATGGAACGAGCGCAACGCCATCGAACTCTCGGCCGGCGAGCTGCGTATCGTCGTGCACTCGGCGTACCAGCACCGCTTCCCGTACCGCTATAGTTGCAAGGATGAGATTCTCCGGCGCTACTGTCGGCTGCCGGATGATGCGTCCTGCCGCCGGTTCGTCGCGGCGAGAGCGGCCGGTCGACCCACGCCAGTTTGAGACTTTCGATCCTGAACGCCGATGCGGGCTTGGACAGCCTAACTATTCCTGCCGTTGCGCCCCGGCCCTTTCTTGGAAAGAATGAAATGCATGATCAGCGTCAAGACGATTACGAGTATTAGATAGAATAGTTCGGTATCGCTTGCCATAAATCACCTCCGGCCGGACCCGATTGCGTGCTCTTCTGCTCAGAATCTCCGCAAAGCACGTGCCAGCGGGGAAGGAATCGTGCTCGTGATCGCGGCCCCCACCTCTTTCCTCCCCCGCGACGCGGGGGAGGACGACGGAGGGGGAGAATCTTGAGAAATACACTCAAGAGCAATGATGAACCGTCAATACTCCGGCTAAAACTTGATCTGTGACCGTCCGGTGAGGCAGCGCTGAATCCACTGATTCACTTCGGTGAAAGACAACGGTTTGATCAGATAAGCGTGGACGCCGAGCTGTTGGGCTTCCAGGGCGTTGGACAGTGCGCCGTAGCGAACCATGCCGAGAATGAACGAATCCGGCACGTTAACCCGTGCGTGTTTGATGAAGGAGGTCCAAGACGGCATCTCCAGATCGGCAAGAATTACCCTGATATCTTGCTCCCGGCTAAGCTGGTTTAGTGCTGCGTTACTATCGGCCGCTTCAACGACGCGATAGCCCTCGTCGCGGAGCAGCTCGCTCAGGCTCATTCGCGAAATCGGCTCTAATTCCGCGACGAGTATCGACGGTGCTCTGTTCTGAATTCTCGTTTGGCCATCATCCATTCTCGGTTGTGGGAAAAACCCTGTGGGTTTTTCCTATTTCTCCTTGCAAGCGGTGCCGTTGAACATTCTGTCGGATAGCTGAGCAAGAATTAGTCCATGCTGCCAGGCTAAGATCGTCTGCTTTGGCAAGCAGAATGCGAGGAGTATTTGCGGGAGTATCTAGTCAGGTTAATTCTGGGAGGCGACAATGAGTTACCGTTTGGCTCTGGCAGCGCTGATTGCCATTCAGCTAATTGGCTGCGCGGATTTCGCGCGCTGGGTGCGCCAGTACACTTACCCGCCGGAGTTTCATTATATCGAGCGCGACCAAGTGCGCTCGACCATGCGCCTGTTGGCTTTTCACTCGCGCGAGCTTAACCGGCTAATTCAGTCCAGCGACGAGCCGCAGCAGCGCCGAAACGAGATCCTCATGCATCTTAGAGCCATGGAAGAGGCAGCCGAGAAACTAGATCACTCCGGCTGGCCGACCAACCATCCGATGATCGAAATGAATCTGCCGAGTTTCCGGGCCGACCTAAAATTCGCCCGCGAAGCGATTGAGCGCGAGCCGCTAAATTCTCCCTTTGTGGGGCCAGTCACCGGCGCTTGTTTTTACTGTCACGGCGGGCGGTAGCCGGATTTTTGTCCCGCAAAGGCGCTAAGGCGCTAAGTTCGGAAAGGAAGACTCCCGGTCATTTCAATCCATTTGAAAAAGCTCAGCACAAGTTCCGAAAGAAATCTTTTCAGATTCCTCGCATTCGACCGGAATGACGGGCCCTCGGCCCGCCACTTAGCGCCTTTGCGCCTTTGCGGGAGGTAATCCGAGTTCGACCCGGCGCAACCGCTTCGCGGCGGTGTTTGTAATCCCATCTCAACAGTGCGAAAAAAGCCGCGTGGCAGATTCGATCGTATCTAGTGACAGTTTCACTGCGAAATTATTCGCCAGTCCGCGGCGTAAGGCTTTCGCTGCGGCGCTGATCGCGCTTATCGTTCTCACCGGCATTTGGTGGGCAGGTCACCTTTGGTACCGTAATGCGCTGCTAGTGGAAGCTCGTGGTGACGTGCTGGCCAGCCTCGACCCGTACGGTAACGCGCTGACGATCGATATGCGCCGCCGCTTCGATTTGATTTATGGGCTGCGGGCGTGGCTCACTACTCGCCCTTCAATGGCGGATCTTAGCGCGAGCTTCGAATCTTTTGCGCGCCAACTTAGCGAAGGGGTCACAGGCGTTCGCAATCTGAACATCGCGCCAGGTGGTGTAGTGCGCTTTATTTATCCTCAGGCGGGCAATGACGCGATTGTTGGCCGCGAGCTTCTCGACGATTCCCGCGTCGAGGTTCGTGAAGAAGTCGCGCGGGCGATAAAGTCGCGCAAAATGGTGATCAGTGGACCTTTTGAATTAGTGGTCGGCGGCTTTGGCGCCGTGGCGCGCCTGGCGATTCATCGCGATGATAGTTTGTGGGGTTTAATCAATGTGGCGCTCGACATTCCGCCGATTCTGGAAGAGGCCGGTATTACGAAGCATAAGGGGTTACAGTTGGCGCTGCGCGATAGGCGTGGTCGAATTTTCTTCGGAGCGCCGACCGTTTTTAATTCTGCTCCGGTGATTCATCGCGTCGATTTAGCCGATGGCCATTGGGAGCTTGCCGCTATCCCCATGATGGGATGGCACGCCGCTATCCGCCGAGATCTGCGGATATTCGATCTTGGTGCCGTGGCGATCGTCCTGTTGCTGAGCGTTATCGCCTATCTGTTAGCCTTTCGCGACGCGCGCCTGACCGCCCGAGTCGGGGAACGCACTGACTCGCTCAATGCGGAACTATCGCGCCGAAACATCATTGAAACTCAACTCAGAGCGGCTGAGGAGCGTTACCGCGCGCTGGTTGAACTCAACCCCGACGCCGTGCTGGTCATTTTTAATAGGCAGATTGTTTACGTCAACAATGCGGCGCTACGACTGTTCGGCGCGAAATCATTGAATGATCTCCTGGGCCGTTCGCCGTTTGATTTGATCCATCCAGATGAAAGAGCGGAGATAGAGATGCGTCATCAGCAGGCTTTGGACTCTGGTGTGGCAAACGAGCCGAGTATTCAGCGCCGAGTGCGTTTAGACGGTTCGCTGATCTACGTCGAGACCGTCGGGGCGCCGCTGGCTTGGGAAGGCGGCACGGCGGTGCAGGTGATCATGCGCGATCTCACCGAACAGCGAAGAGCGGAGCGCTCGTTGCGTAGCCTGATCGAAACCACCCAAGACGCGGTCGTCTCCATCGACCGCCAGGCGCAGATCGTCATGTTCAATGCGGCGGCGGAGCGAGTCTTCGGCTATACCAGAGCGGACGTCGCCGGGAAAAAGGTTAACATGCTCATGGCCGAACCCTACGCCGCCGAGCATGACGGCTACATCACCCGCTATGAAAGCACTGGCGAGGCGCGCGCCATTGGCCGCATTCGCACGGTCAGCGCGCAGCGCAAGAACGGCGAAACTTTCCCCATAGAGCTGTCGGTGACGCAGATCGCTTCGGGCGAAGAAGTAATCTACGCGGCGTTTATCCGGGATATTTCGGAAAAGGTGAAGCTGCAACAACAAGCCGTCGAAAACGAGCGGCTAGCGACCATCGGCACGATGGCGGCCAAGTTCGGCCATGAACTCGGCAACCCATTGAACGGCATGTCGCTGACCATACAATTGCTGGAACAGCGGCTGAGAAATCTCGCAGCGTCAACAGACTATCAAGTTAGTTCGATAGTGGCGCGGCTTAAGAGTGAGATTTCTCGCCTAAATTCCCTGCTGCAGGATTTTCGATCGCTGTCACGGAAGGAAACGTACAACTTTCAGACGACGAGCTTTAGCGGCTTGGTCGGCGAAGCGATCGAGATGGAACTGCCGCGCTATGTCGAGCAAGGCATCGAGGTGCATTCTAGCTTCGCCGCCGATCTGCCGGCGATCACCGTGGACATCGATAAGATGAAGCAGGTGATTCTGAATCTCGCCAAGAACGCCGTCGAGGCCATGCCTCATGGGGGAAAGCTGTCGTTCAAGGGAGTGGCTACAAGTCGTACGGTGACCCTGGACGTTTCAGACACTGGCGCGGGTATTCCAGCAGAGGTCGATATCTTCGAGCCGTTCTTCACGACCAAATCCTTCGGCACGGGCATCGGAATGACAATTGTTCGGCAAATCGTCGCGGCCCATGGAGGCAGCGTCACTTACCACAGTGAACCGGGAAAAGGCACGATGTTTTCGATCAGTTTGCCGGTAAGCTGATGGCAATCTTGGCGACCTGCCATGGCCTACGAATTGCTCCTTCAAGAAATCATGAAAGGATCTTACGAGTTCACGCCCTTTTCTTTGCATCGATGAGAAAAGAGAGCGGCGATTTTGCAGTTGTGAGAAGAATTTCTAAATGACCTCAAGCGGCACCATACTCGTTGTCGAAGACCAAGACAGCGCTCGCGAAAGTCTCGTCGAGCTGCTGCGCGGCGAGGGCTACGATGTTCACGAGGCGGCGGATGGCAATGAAGGCATCGCTAAAATTAATAAACTTGACCTCGATGTCGTGCTGACCGATCTGATGATGCCGGGAGCGGATGGCCTAGCGGTGCTCAAGCATGTCAGCGAGTTTTCACCGCAGACTTTAGTCATTCTCATGACCGCCCATGCATCCGTGGAGACCGCCATCGAGGCGATCCGCGCCGGGGCTCAAGATTATCTGTTAAAGCCGCTGGTCTTCGAGGAGGTGCTGCGTAAGATTCGAAATCTCATGAGCCATCGGCAGTTGGCGTGGGAAAACCAGTTGCTCAGGCGTGAAGTTAGCGGTCATTTCGCGCCGGACCGCCCGCTCGGGCGCAGTCCGGCGATGCAGGAAATCGTCAAGCTGATCATGAAAGTCGCGCCGACGCCGACCACAGTTCTAATCAGCGGTGAGAGCGGTGTTGGCAAAGAAGTGGTCGCCAGAACCATTCACGCCAACAGCTTAGGCAAAGACAACGTGTTTTTGCCGGTCAATTGCAGCGCGATTCCCGAGAATTTATTAGAGAGCCAACTATTCGGCCACATGAAGGGCTCGTTTACCGGCGCGGTCAATTCGCAAGAAGGTTTGTTCCAACGGGCCCGCGGCGGCACGATCTTTCTCGACGAAATCGGCGAGATACCGATGAGCTTGCAACCCAAGCTGCTGCGTGCGCTGGAGGAGAAAACCGTGTTGCCGGTCGGTTCGACCACGCCGATAAAAGTCAACCTGCGCATTCTCGCCGCGTCCAACCGCGACTTGAAAGCCGAGGTCGAAGGGGGCCGCTTTCGCGAAGATCTTTACTACCGGCTGTGCGTTTTCGAAATCGACATCCCGCCGCTGCGCAAGCGGCTCGAGGACTTGCCGGCGCTGGTCGAGTATCTGATCCATCGCCATAATCTGGAGATGAAAACCAACTACAAGGGCGTCGACAGCGCGACCATGCGGATTCTCATGTCGCAGCCTTGGAAGGGTAACATTCGCGAGCTCGACAACGTGCTCGAACGGGCGATGATTCTCGGCAACGGCGAATGGATCGCACCGGTGGATTTGCCGGGCCACGGCTCGGCGGCGAGCGACGGCGAATATGCCGCTGAGGACAATCTGACCAAGGCGATCGAGCTCTACGAGAAAACTCACATCGAACGGACCCTGGGGAAAACCGACGGGGACAAGATCCGTGCCGCGGAAATGTTAGGGCTCAGTCTGTCGACGCTTTATCGCAAGATTGAAAAACTAGGGGTTGAAGGATAGACCGCGGCCGGCGCCGCGGGTTCCAACCGTTCCAACCGTTCAAGTCGTTCAAATAGTTCCAATCGTTCAATCCTAATCTGCCCGGTTTTTTTCGCGAATCTGCCAGGTCTTCGGCGGTAAAATTCCCGCCACCGCGAATCCTGTCGATACTCTCGCGACTCTACGTCGGGTTATGCAGCATAGGGCTTCGACCCGGGTGGCACGCTCTATGCGATTATCGAGATCGCCGGGGTAGTTTTCCGCTGATTACCCGGCCAGAGGGTTTTATGAATGCGCTCATTTTATCGAACCTTTTCAGTCTTGAAAATTTCGGCCGGTGGTTTGTCACGGCACAGGCGCCCTACGAATGGGGCTGGCGCATGCATCCGATGTGGGGTTGGGGCATCGGCATGATGGGGATGATGCTGCTGTTTTGGGGCGTGGTGATTTTTGCCGGCGTGGCGGGCATCCGCTGGTTCATCGGCCAAACCAAGCAGCCGCGCGCGGACTCGGCCATGGAAATCCTGAGAGAAAGGTTTGCCCGCGGCGAGATCGAAAAAGATGAGTTTGAGGCGAAGAAAAAGGAATTGTCGCGAGTGATTTAATGTCTCTCTTAGGAAGGCTGAAATCAAGCGACGTGATGCGAATTGAAAATCCCTCATGCCGTTGGAAAACGGTATCCAGGTTAAGGGGATGGGGATGGACCCCGGTTTTCACCGGGGTGACGATAAGACCGGAATGACGAAAGGGAAGTTGAGTTCGAGTCGATAAGAGTCAGAACCGCTGGGCTTGGCCGAGGGATGTTCAAAGGCTCTGGTTGTGAACCAAAAAAACTACGGAGGTGTCCGGTGCAGGAATTAGACATCGAGCAAAGGTTTCACCTAATGCAAAAGGAGATCGAGGCGACGGTATCGTTGCTGAAGGAGGCCAAGCTCGATCTCACGGCATCCGTGGATTCGCTGAAGATCGAGATCGAGGCGCTGAAGACATATATCGGGCGTCATCATCCCGACTTCGCTGAGTCTTATGCCAAGCTCAAGGAAGAAGCGATTCAGGCGATCGATCCGGAATGGCTGGCGGAGAGCGGGGAGCGAAAGCAGTGAGTGGAGCGGCGAGAGGAAAGAGAAATGAGAAAAGATAGTCGGTCGAGGATGGAGGATTGAGGATCGAGGATGGCTTTGAATTCAGCAGGACTGGAACGATACATATGGACAAACTGAAACGGGTAAAGCGAGTGCGTGATTGTATGACTTGCGATCCGGCCAGTGTGGGTCCGAACGATTCGTTGCAAAGGGTCGTCGAGTTATTGCGCCGGCGCGATATCCGCTCGGTGCCGGTGCTGGACGATGGACGACTCATCGGGATCGTCACCAACCGCGACGTGCGCCAAGTGGCGCCGGCGTATCCGCTGTTTCGAGATGAAGACGAGATCCGCCGCTACACCGAGAATCTCACGGTTACGGCGGCGATGACCGCCGATCCGATGACGATCGCGCCTGACGCGCCATTGATCGATGCCGCGAAAGTTTTGGAAACTTACCGGATCAGCTCGCTGCCCGTGGTCGACGGGACAGAACTGGTCGGCATGCTGACGGTGACCGATCTGCTGCGCGCCTTCGTGGAACAGAACGAGGAGAAAGCCGCATGAAGCTGCAAGAAATTATGGTGCGAGACGTGATGCAAGCCGCGCCCGACGAGACCATCGGCGTTGCCGGCAAGCGCATGCGCGAGAGCGCGGTGGGCTGCTTGGTAGTAACCGTCGCGGGCGCGGTGAAAGGAATCATCACCGACCGCGATCTCTTGGCATGTTTGGCCCAAGCCCATGACCCGTTTCGCTGCAAAATTTCGGTGCATATGCACCGACCGGTGCATGTGCTGCGTCCTGACGAGGATCATGCTACCGCCGCCTTCGTAATGAATGAAAAACGGATCAAGAGAATACCGATCGCGCAGAATGGCAAGCTGTTGGGTATCGTCTCGCTGTCCGATCTCGCCCTGATCGCCAGTGTCGAAGCGGCGCAGCTTCGCGCATCGTTAAGTTTCTTTACCGCCGTCGTGCGCACGCAGGCTTCGCAGCACAAGCCGGCTGGAGGAGCGATCTCGGCGCACCGCTCAGTGCCGCCGGCCGCGGAATTGTTGAACAACGACCGGGGACGGCTTGACACTGGCGGACCCGGGTGAGGGCAAATGTTTACCGAGGCGAATGCGCCGGCGAGCGCGCTGTTAACCGATCTTTACCAGCTTACCATGCTGCAAGCCTACTACGATCAGGGCATGGATGAGATCGCGGTCTTTGAATTCTTCGTGCGTAAGCTGCCGGCCGAGCGAAATTTTCTGATTGCCGCCGGACTGCAACAGGCGCTGACTTTTCTTGAGAAGGTTAAGTTTACTCCTGAAGAGCTTGAGTGCGTTGCCAATCACGGCGCTTTTCGTCCGGCCTTTGTCGGTTATCTAGAACGGCTCCGCTTTACCGGCGCGGTTCACGCCATGGCCGAAGGCACGATATTTTTCCCCAACGAGCCTATCTTGCGCATTACCGCGCCGATCGCCGAAGCTCAGCTGGTCGAAAGCCGGCTGATTAATTTACTTCACTTTCAAACTCTCATCGCTTCAAAAGCTGCGCGTTCGGTGTTGATGGCGCC
>CAYZJE010000102.1:0-3517 GCA_964478485.1 uncultured Syntrophobacter sp.
CGCCATGGCGATTTTGGGGTTCGCCTCGACGTAGTCCGGACGGACCATGAGAACTTCATAGGGGTAATCAGTCAATTCCGGCACTTCGCCCTTTCCGAGTGGGATCAGGACGTAGCCCTTGCCGCTGGGCTCGGTGATTTCGGCCGAAGGCGGTGAGAGCGCGTAGGCGTCGATGACGTTGTTCATTAGCGAGGCGGGAAGTTCGGGCGCGCCGATGTAAACGAACCTAAGTATGGTTCCAATTCCGCCAGCTTTTTTCACCAGGAATTTAAATATCTGCTCAGAGGCTGCCCCCGGTCCGGTCGCCCCGATAATTCCCAACTGTGTCAGAGCTCTGATTCGCTCGCCGATCGGGCTTTCACGAGTAAGGCCGAGCTTGTCGACGATCGCCTTGCGCAAAACGACGCTCAACGTCATCGTGCGGTTGTGCGCTTGGATCGCCATCGCTGGCGCGCCTTCGGCTCGCGCCAGTACGAGTCCCTCCGATGTCGATGCGCAGAAATTGATCGAGCGGCCGACCACCGCGTTCAAACAGACCGAGCCGCTGGGCGCCGTCGTGATCTTCATCCGCACGCCTTCCTGCTCGAAATATTTCAATTGCTCCGCCACCCAGATCGCGGCGAAGGCGAAATTGGGCACGGCGGTCAGCATGGAGACCTCGGGCAATTCCTTTTGCTGAGCTCTCGCCTGGGGCGTTACACCCGATAGGAGTAGGCAGACGGTCAAAGCGACAATCCCGATAACGAAGCGAGTTTGCTTTTCCATTGCGAAATTTCCTTTCTCTAGGCCTGGATTTGAATGTGTTCGGTTTGGGTTTGCCAGCGCAACGCTCGCTTTTCGATCATTTCGGCTATTTTGTCCATGACAATAACCATGATCATCAAAACGATGATGCCGACGAAGACGTCGGCGGTCTTGAAAATTCCCGCCGACATGCGAATGAAAAAGCCGACCCCTTCGGTGGACGCAACGAATTCACCGACGATGGCGCCGATGACGGCGAAGGGGATGCTGGTCCGAATGCCGGTAAACAGGTAAGGGGAAATCGCCGGGAAGATCACTTTGAAAGTCAACTTCCATCCCTTGACGCGCATGAGCCGCGCCAAGTCGATGTACTCCTGGTCCATCTGCCGCATGCCCGTGTAGGTGATAAAAAAATTCAGAAAAAAAGTCAGCAGAAACACGACGCCGACTTTGGACCACAGGCCGATGCCCAACCAGACGATGAACAGCGGCGCCACGGCGGTGCGCGGAATGCCATTGAGAGCGATGATGATGGGCTCGAAGATCTCGGCGAGCACACGGCTGCGCCCGAAGGCGTAACCCAGGGCGATGCCTGAAAACGCGCCGATGGGAAAGCCGATGGCAATCTCCTGGAAGGTGACCCAGGTGTGTTGCATCAAGTCGCCTTCGCGAAAGCCGCTGATCAGCGAAGTGAAAATGCGGCTTGGGCTGCTGATCAGAAAGGGCTCGATCCAGCGCCCCGAGGCGATTTGCCAGAGAGCAAAAAAGCCGATGATGATGGCGAAACGGATTAGCGTCACGCCCACGGTGCCCATCGATGGGGCCGCGCCTCTGGGCGTTCCTGCGGCGACCCTGGACGGCGCCGGGCGCGACTGCGCTCGGCTTACTTGATCGGACATAAGTATTGTTTCCTAGCGCGCGCCGATATTGAGCTCATGGCGAAAAATATTCCATAACCGGCCGTAGGCTTCATCAAAACCTTCCTGGCGGTGAATTTCAAAAATATTTCGCGGCCGCGCCATCGAGACCTTGATGATGTCTTTGATCCTGCCGGGCCGGTGCGTCATGACGACAACATGGTCTGCCAGCGCTACCGCTTCGACCAGGTCGTGGGTGACGAAGACGATGGTCTGGTGTTTATGTTCCCAGATTTTCAACAGCTCGTCTTGCAGCACCATGCGGGTTTGCGCGTCCAACGGACCGAAAGGCTCGTCCATCAAAATGACCGGCGGTTCGTAGGCGAGCGCGCGGACGATGGAAGCGCGCTTGCTCATGCCGCCGGAGAGCTGCGCCGGATAATATTTTTCAAAACCGGCGAGCCCCGCCAGGTTGATAAATTGGTTGACTTGCCGCTCGCGGTCCGCGCGCGAGAACCGTTTCGCGTCGAGGCCGAAGCCGACGTTTTCTTCCACCGTGAGCCAGGGGAAGAGCTTGCTTTCCTGGGGCACGTAACCGACTTCGGTGTTGAGGCCGCGCACTTCTTCGCCTTGGAAAAGAATCCGCCCCGCAGAGGGTGAGGAAAAACCGGCGATGAGTTTGAGCAGCGTGGATTTGCCGCAGCCGGAGGGACCTACCACGGTGACAAACTCGCCGGGGCGGACGTCCAATTCGATGTCAGCGAGCGCGCCGAGGTTGGGCTGGCTGGGCGTATGAAAAACCTTGGAGACGTTTTCAACCCGGATGACGAAGTCGGACGGGGTTTGAATTTTATTGGCGGTGGTTGGTGCGAGATCCGACATGTAATTTTCGCTCACTTTGTTGCGCTATTTATCTCTGTACGGCGTGCGCTGTCAACCGAGGGGCTTTCCAGAGCCAGCCGAAACTTGCTTTTCTGGCGCTTCATCCGCTAACGTGAATTAAGTTCAATTCACCAGGGAGGCAACGATGAAGATCCTCAGCGAGTCGATAATTAAAAGCAATACCGGCGCGGCCTTCGTCGTCAAAAAAGGCCAGATCATTCGCGTGATGGGCCACTCCACCGCCGACTACACGGTGTTCAACCTGCACAACGTCAAAGAGCGTTTCGATCAGGCACGCACCAAAGTCGATCAGGGGAAAATTTACGTCTCGACCGGCGACGCGTTGATCTCCAAGTTCAACAACGTCATGCAGACCATCGTCAAAGACACCTACCAAGGCACCCATGACATGGAGAAAGGCATGTGCAGCACGTCTTTCTACAAAAAATGGGGCGATGAGATTTTCAAAATTTACGGCGGCGTATGGAAAAGATTGGGCCGCAAGAAAGTCGTCGCCCCCAAGCATGGCTGCTGGGAGAATCTGGCCAAGGCGCTCAAGCCTTATGGCGTGGCCAAAGAAGACGTGCCGAGTCCGCTGAACGTTTTTCAAACCATGGTGATCAACGCCAAGACCGGCAGCATGCGCTATTCGATGACCCGGCCGCGGCCCGAGAGCGACCTGGTCGACTTCCGCTCCGAGATGGACTGCGTGGTCGCCATCAGCGCGTGCCCCGAAGGCGGGCGGGGGAGAGATTTAGGGATAGTGATTTATAAAAACTAAAATTGCGACTGAAGTTCCAGTCGTTCCAAACGTTCCAACAGTTCCAGAGGTTAACAAAACGATTGGAACGATTGGAACTACTGGAACCATTGGAACGGACTTTTATTTATAGAGTTTGTCGATGTAGCCGCTCGATTCCAGTTCCTTCAGAAAACTCACGTCGGTAAAGTCGCTGGGCTTGGCTTGAGCTGCTTTCGGGTTGGTGGCTTTTAGCTGATCGAGAAAGATTTGAATACCCGGCTCGGTCGGATAG
>CAYZJE010000103.1:0-2805 GCA_964478485.1 uncultured Syntrophobacter sp.
CGCCGCATGGGGCAAGACGATCTTCACAACTTCCTGTCCTCTTGTGCCCAGAAAGGCGCGGCACATCTGGATCAACGAAGGGTTGGTGTTGCGGATACCCTTGTAGGAGTTCATCACGATCACCGGCGCCGCCAAGACAACGACAGCCAGTACTTTGGAAAGAATCCCGATGCCGTACATGTAGGTGATCAATGGAATGATGGCTGCCATGGGCGCCGCCTGCAGGACGATAAAAATCGGCAAGCTGAACCATTCGATAGTGCGGGATAGTCCCATCGCGATGCCGAAACCGATGCCGAGAACGCCGGCGAGCACGATGCCGATAATGAGCGGTTGGAGCGTGGACCCATAGGCTTTGGCGAGACTGCCGTCGGCGATCATGGACAACAGCGCCAGCAATGTCTTACTAAACGGTGGAAACGAAAAACTGATCGGCCAGCGTCCGGCCAGCTCCCACAGGCCGAAGAACAGAATGAAAGAGATCAGTTGCCAGATGACGGGGGAGACTGGAGTAATGGAGTGATGGAGTACTGGGGTATTGGATTGTTCCGACCCCATCACTCCAACTCTCCATCACTCCAGTACTCCATTGCCTGCTCACTTCACATTCGCGAGCGCGGCTTTGAGCGGTGCCAAATACCAAAAGTCCTCGACCTTGAGATTATCGCCTTTTAGCGCGCCGGAGAGACTGTAGAACTCCAGATCGTTCTGGGCCGCGTCTGCAGCGCCTCCGTCGTTCGGAAAGACGCCGGTTTGCACGGCCTCCTCGAAGAACGGCAGAACCTCGCCTTCCAATTTGGCGGGAAGATCGCTCAGCAGCCCGAGCTTTTTGCGCTCGTCAAGAACCGATCTAGGATTGGCATTGATCGCGCGATTCACCTTGACCAGCTCTTCGATGAAAATCCTGATGCCCGCCTGGTTCTTGTCGATGAACTCGCGGGTGGCGAACAGCGCCTCATCGCTCGCCTTGACGTTTCCCAGCGGCAAAATGATAAATTTATCCGGCGCTTCTTTCATCACCATGTTCTTGTTTAGCGCGTCGAGAATCGACGCCTTGATGTTTCCTTTCAAGAGCGCTAAGGCGCGCACCTGGGACCCCGGCACGAAACTTATGTTTTTGTACTTAATGCCGTGCTGCTTTGCCGCGAGAATCATAATCGCTTCGGTGCCTGAGCCGCGCCCTTGCACGGCGATCTCTTGATTGTCGAGATCCTTCCAACTCTTGTAACTTTCCTTGTTCACGATCGGGAAAAATTGCAGTGCGCTTAGCTGAACGAAAAAACGGATCGGCACGGTGACTTTTTGGAGCGCCGCGTAAGGCGTGCCCTGGCCCACGTCAGACTGACCGTTGATCACCGCCTGAGTGGCGAGCTCTTCGCTTTTAAACGCAGTGATTTCGACGTCCACGCCGCGCGCCTTGGCCCGTTCGACGGCGATCAACAGCGGCAATTCGTCAATGGATATAACGTCGCCCAAGGCGTATCTAATTTTAGTTCGCGCCTGCGCCGCCGCCTCGCTGGTCAGAGCGAAAACGAAAGCTGTCAGGACCAGAAGATTGACAACCGATTTCTCGATCCGAATCATCGTAACCACCTCCGGGATTTTTCACTGGATGGGCCGAAGTACCGCGAAACGGGCCTAACTGTCAAGTTGTTTCTAAATCTCGCTTTCCCAGATTGCCTGTGGAGGAATATTCACCACGAAGGACATGGTTCGACTACGCTCACCACGGGCTACGAGCACGAAGTTCGGAGTTTAAATTGTCGAACCCTTCGTGTCCTTCGTGATCTCCTTTGAAAATACGGTGTAGGATGCGGTGACCAACGGGAACCGCATCGGTTGTGACCCGGTGCGCTCGATGCGGTTCGTGAACTCACCGCATCCTACAAAGCGGGGAAGAATCCGTCCATTTTCATGGTCTGTGGACGAGCGTAAGCTCATGACCCACTTCGTGGTGAAGAAAGTCATGTGCTCGTGCGTTACCCGCAGGGAAGCCGGAAAAGTCTAAAACCCAAATTGACACCCGCTCGACCCTTTGTTATCGAGAGACTGCGCCGGCAATGTTCTTGAGGAGCCAAACATGAAGAACGGATTCAAAGCGATGGACTCGGACATGCACGTCATCGAGCCGTGCGATTTGTGGCAGAAGTATATCGACAAGAAATTTCTCGATCGCGCGCCCATTGGCTTGAACCGCCATAAGCGCGATCTCGGCGTCCAAGTCGACGGCAAAATCATGCCGCGGCCGACGCCCAAGCCCATCCCCGCGCTCGGGCCAATTCGTGAGAAGATTCTCAATGAACGTTATGCCGAGGAGGAAGCGCGCGACTTCGACAACGTCGCGCAAGTGCGCGCCATGGACAAAGAAGGTTTGGATGTGGCGATTCTCTATCCGAGCCGGGGGCTTTTCGTGCTCGCGGTCGACGGCCTCGACCCCGAGCTCGCCGCCGCCATCGCCATAGCCTACAACGACTGGATGTACGATTTCTGCAAAATCGCACCCGACCGTATGTTTGGCGCCGGAATCATTGCGCTCCACGAGATTTCATCGGCAGTCGAAGAAACCCGCCGCGTCGTTAAAGAACTCGCTTTCCGCAGCGTCCTCGTTCGCCCTAACCACGTCAACGGCAAAATGTTTAGCGACCCGTACTACGATCCACTTTGGCAAGAGTGCCAGAAGTTAGAAATACCCGTCGGCTTTCACGAAGCCGGCCGCGTCTACTTGCCGCAGCCCGCGCTGTCCGACTTCATTCCGAGCTTCGCCATGTTCAACACCTTGTCGTTTCCAATGGCGAACATGTTCGC
>CAYZJE010000104.1:0-8846 GCA_964478485.1 uncultured Syntrophobacter sp.
CCAACAAGATTCCCGGCATCCGCGCCGGGTTGTGTCACAATACCTATTCGGCGCGCCAGGGCGTCGAGCATGACGACATGAATGTGCTGGTGCTTGGGGCGCGGGTCGTGGGTGTGGAGCTGGCGCGGGAGCTGGTGGATAATTTTCTGGCGGCGAAATTTAACGGCGAAGAGCGGCACCGGCGCCGGGTCGATAAAATCACGGCATTGGAGCGGCGCTACGGCAAAAAAGCTTAACAAGCGGTAGAAAGAAATGAGCGGAACATGCTTCGATCGTTCGACGTCGCTCACGACAGGCTCCCTCGACTTCACCTTTAGTCCCGAGCTTGTCGAGGGATCAGCATGAACGGATTTTCTTCGATCATTTTGCACCCCGCTCCGTTCGTCCTGATTCCTCGACGGGCTCGGAACTAAAGGCCGTCGAGGAAGCCTGCCGTGAGGCTTCTCGAACGGTCGAAGGACTCCGAGGAAGTTTTCCAGCAACCTGATGAGGGAGACCGAGGATGAATCCATTGAAAGAGCTTGGCGAACAGGGACAGTCGATCTGGCTCGATTACATCAGGCGCAACTTGATTCTGAGCGGCGAGCTCAAGCGCATGGTTGAAGAAGACGGCATCCGCGGCGTGACCAGCAACCCGACGATTTTTGAAAAGGCGATCGCCGGCAGCACAGACTACGACGACGCGCTGCGCATTATGTTGGTGCGGGACGGCAAAGCCGATGGCGAAAAACTTTACGAGCCGCTCGCCATCGAGGACATTCAGATGGCGGCCGACGTGCTGCGCTCGGTTTACGATGCCAGCAACGGCGACGACGGCTACGTGAGTCTCGAAGTGTCGCCTCATTTGGCGCACGACACTCAAGCGACGATCAGCGAAGCCAAGCGGCTCCGCGCCGCGGTCGACCGGCCCAACCTGATGATCAAAGTGCCGGCGACCCCCGCCGGCATTCCCGCCATCGAGCAACTGATCGCCGACGGACTGAGCATCAACGTCACCCTGATGTTTTCCATGAGCCACTACGAGTCGGTGGCGCGCGCCTACGTGAAAGGTTTGGAACGTTGCGCGACGCCGGCAAAAGTCGCCTCGGTGGCGTCGTTCTTTGTCAGCCGCGTCGACACGGCTGTCGACAAGGAATTGGAAAAAAATGGCACGCCGGAAGCGAAAGCGCTCGCTGGCAAAATCGCCATCGCCAATTCCAAAGTCGTCTATCGCCGCTTCATGGAAATCTTTCACGGCGAAGGATTCGCGTCATTGCGCAGCCGCGGCGCGCGGGTGCAGCGGCCGTTGTGGGCGAGCACGGGGACGAAGAATCCGGCATACTCCGACGTTCTTTACGTCGAAAATCTCATCGGCCCGGAAACTGTGAACACCTTGCCGCCGGATACCATCAACGCCTTTCGCGACCACGGCAAGATTCCCGGCGCGACGGTCAAAGCCGGTTTCGCCGATGCCGACGCGAAGTTGGCCAGCCTGGCGCGGCTAGGCATCGATCTCGATGCGATCACGGAAAAGTTGCAGGTGGACGGCGTCGCCGCGTTCGCGGCTTCCTTCGATCAGTTGATGAGCGCGCTGGAGAAAAAGCGCAAAGCGATGGCCGGCGTAGCGCTCAACCGGCAAGAAATGCATTTGGCCAAGTATCAGCGGCGCGTCGACGAGCGGCTCAAGCAATGGCAGAGCGAGCAGACCGCCAGCCGCATCTGGAAAAAGGATCACACCCTGTGGTCCAAACAGCCGCAAGCGGAATTGACCGACCGGTTGGGCTGGCTCGATTTGCCCGAGACCATGGCGCAACAAGTCGCCGCGCTCAACGCCTTCGCCGACCACGCCAAAGCCGACGGTATGAAGCATGTGGTGCTTTTGGGCATGGGCGGGTCGAGTTTGGCGCCGGAGGTATTTCAAGAGATTTTCGGCAATGCGCCCGGTTATCCAAAGTTATGCGTGCTCGATAGTACTCATCCGGCGGCGGTTCGGGCAGTCGAGCACGACATCGATTTGGCGCAGACGATCTTTCTGGTATCGAGCAAGTCGGGCACGACGACGGAGACTAATTCATTTTTCTTTTACTTCTGGGACAAGTTGAAAAAGCTCGGCGCTGATCCCGGCCGAAATTTTGTCGCTATTACGGACCCCGGCACGCCATTGGAGAAAATGGCCAAAGAAAGAAACTTCCGGGGGACTTTCAACGCCCCGCAAGAAGTTGGCGGTCGCTATTCCGCCTTAACTATGTTCGGGTTGGTGCCGGCGGCTTTGATCGGAGTCGATATCGGCGAGGTGCTGGCGCGCGCCCGGCGCATGAGCGCAGCCTGCGGCGCGGCACTCGCCGACACCAGCAATCCCGGATTGATTCTCGGCGCGGCCTTGGGCGAATTGACTTTGGCCAAGCGCGATAAGGTGACGTTTCTCTGTTCACCATCGCTCAGCGCATTTCCGTCCTGGGTCGAACAATTGATCGCCGAGAGCACGGGCAAAGAGAACAAAGGCATCGTGCCGGTGGCCAATGAAAGTGTCAGCGCGCCAGAAAAATACGGCCGCGACCGTTTCTTCGTTTATCTCAGATTGGCAGGCGATGAAAATCACCCGCTCGACCGCCACGTGGCAGCGCTGGAGGCGAATGGCCACCCGGTGGCGCAAATTGACTTGAATGACAAGCATGACATCGGCCAAGAATTCTTCCGCTGGGAATTCGCCGTGGCGGCGGCCGGCGCGGCGCTCGGCATCAACCCCTTCAACCAGCCCGATGTCCAACTGGCGAAGGATTTATCCAAGAAAGCGATGAGCGGAAGCGGCAGGGCGGGCGCTAAGTTGAAAGGCGAAGTGGCTGCCGCTGATTCCGCCGCGCTCGGAAAAATGGTCGGTGCATGGCTCGGCAAGAAAAAAACGCGGGATTACGTCGTGGTGCAAGCTTACATCAAGCCTTCACGAGAAAATTCGGCGCAGCTAGCGACGATATGCGCGGCGCTGCAAAGCCGGCTCGGCGTGGCGACGACGTTGGGCTTCGGTCCGCGCTTTCTTCATTCCACCGGTCAGCTCCATAAAGGCGGGCCCAATTCGGCGCTGGTGCTTCAGATCGTCGATCAACCTGCCGAAAACCTTGCTGTACCAGAGACGAACTATACATTTGACGCATTGATCCAGGCCCAGGCGATCGGCGACTTTACCGCGCTGAAGCAAAGACGGCGGCGCGCCCTCAGAGTCAATCTTGGCGGCGATGGTGCCGGCGGTCTGGCGCGCCTGTTGGATTCGATTCGCGGATAGTCCGAATTCTCCAGGGAAGGAGAAAAAAGAATGGAACTAGGCATGATCGGGCTTGGCCGGATGGGCGCCAACATGAGCGAGCGACTCATTCTTGGCGGCCATCAGGTGATTACTTACGATCGCAGCGCCGAGGCGATCCAGCGGGTCGTCGACAAGGGCGCCGTCGGCGCAGCGTCGCTCGCCGACTTCGTCAAGAAATTGTCACTGCCGCGCGCGATCTGGCTGATGGTGCCGTCGGGCGATCCGGTGGATCAGACGATAGATCAGCTGCTGCCGAGCTTGGCTAAGGGCGATATCGTCATTGACGGCGGCAATTCCTATTACAAAGACTCGATACGGCGCGCCGAAAAAATGAAAACTCACGGCATGCACTTCATCGACGCCGGCACCAGCGGTGGCATCTGGGGATTGCAGAACGGATACTGCATGATGGTCGGCGGCGAGAAAGAAATCGTTAGCCGTTTGGAGCCGATTTTTCTTACTCTCGCGCCTAAGGACGGTTATCTTCACGCCGGTCCGAACGGCGCCGGCCACTTCGTCAAGATGATCCACAACGGCATCGAGTACGGCATGATGCAAGCTTATGGCGAAGGCTTCGAGCTGCTCAAGGCTTCCCAGTTCGACCTCGACTTGGCAAAAATTTCTCACCTTTGGAATCAAGGCAGCGTGGTGCGCTCATGGTTATTAGAGCTTTGCGAGAGCGCTTTTGAAAAAGATCCCAAGCTCGACGCAATCAAAGGCTATGTCGAAGATTCCGGTGAAGGGCGCTGGACCGTCATTGAAGCGATCGAGCGCGGCGTGTCGGCGACGGTCTTGGCCCATTCGCTGTTCGCCCGCTACGCGTCGCGCCAGCAGGACGCCTTTTCCAATAAAGTTATCGCCGCGCTGCGCAACGAGTTTGGCGGCCACGCGGTGAAGAAGAGCTAGCGACTTGTTTCGCGATAGAGTCGAACCCGGAATGTCTCCCGCAAAGGCGCAAAGACGCCAAGGTAAGACCGGAGTTATTTCGGGATCGCTGTAATCCCTAAACTTCGCGCCTTTGCGCCTTTGCGGGATAATATCTCTATTTCCTTTTGTGCAACAAACTTCGTGATAGTATCTAGCGATGGCGAGTGATCCGCACGATTATGTTCCTACTGGTTTGAGCCAGGTGAAAAAGCCGCATGCCTGCGTCGTCAGCATCTTCGGCGCGTCCGGCGATCTTACCAAGCGGAAATTGATTCCAGCGCTTTACAATTTGGCGTTGGAGAAGCGGCTGCCCGAACGTTTCGCCGTAGTCGGTTACGCGCGCAGCGAGCTGACTCATGAAACGTTTCGCGACAAGATGCGCGAAGCGGTTCAGGAATTTTCACGAACCGGGTTGGCCGATGTAGCGGTGTGGCAAGAGTTCGCCAAGACGCTTTATTATGTCCGCGGCGGCTACGATGAGACCGACGGTTATCACCGCTTGAAGGATTTCATTGACGGATTTGATCGCGGCAGCCGAGTGTTGCCTGCCCGGGTGTTTTACCTGGCGACGCCTCCAGATATTTACGGCTCGGTCGTCGAGCGGATTTCCGCCGCCGGCTTGGTTCCCAAAGATACTGACGGTGAGGGACGCATCCGCGTGATCATTGAAAAACCGTTCGGCACCGATCTGCAAACCGCACGCGAGCTGAACCACCGGGTGCATGAAGCGCTCGATGAAAAGCAGGTTTACCGCATTGATCACTACTTGGGCAAAGAGACCGTGCAAAACATCATGGTCTTTCGTTTCGCCAACGCGGTCTTCGAGCCGATCTGGAACCGTCGCTATATCGACCATGTGCAGATTACCGCCGCCGAGGGCGTCGGCGTGGAAAACCGCGGCGGTTATTACGAAGAGGCCGGCGTGGTTCGCGACATGTTTCAGAACCATTTGCTCCAGCTACTTTGTCTCACTGCTATGGAACCCCCGGTGGGATTTACCGCCGATGCGGTGCGCGACGAAAAGGGCAAACTGCTGAAGTCGGTCCGTCCGGTGGCACCCGAGGAAGTGGCCGGAGCCGCGGTGCGCGGCCAGTATGGCGCCGGCCAGATCAGTGACCAGAACGAGGTCGGTTATCGCCAGGAGCCCGGCGTCGTCAGAAATTCGGCGACCGTGACCTATGCGGCGCTAAAGCTCTACATTGACAACTGGCGATGGGAAGGCGTGCCGTTTTATCTGCGCTCGGGCAAGCGCATGGCGAAGCGAGTCACGGAAATCGCCATTCAGTTCAAACGGCCGCCGATGCTTTTGTTTAAAAACTGCGCCGTTGAAGATGTCAGCCCCAATGTCTTGGTTATGCGCATTCAGCCCAATGAAGGCATTTCGCTTACGTTTGAAGTCAAACCGCCGGGTCCAGATGTCTGCGTCAGTCCGCTGAGCTTAAATTTCAACTACGCGGAATCCTTCGGCAACAGTGCGCCGGAAGCGTATGAAACCTTGCTCGAGGATTGCATCGAGGGCGATTCGACTCTGTTCACCCGGCACGATTGGGTCGAGGCGGCCTGGTCGCTGATGGACCCAATCATCCAGGTGTGGAACCTGAGCAAGCCGAAAAACTTTCCCAACTACGAGGCCGGCTCGTGGGGCCCGAAAGATGCCGACGAGTTCATGCAGCGCGACGGCCGGCGCTGGCGCCGGCCGTGAGAGAAGAGGAATTAGCCGCACCCTTCGACGGGCTCAGGGCGATCGGGGCGCAAAGGGCGCAAAAAAAGAATCGGGTTTTGTAGGGGCGGGGTTGAAACCCGCCCTCTTGGCTTATGTCTTCAAGAAACCTCGTTCTCGCTGGCGATATCGGCGGCACGAAAACTAATCTTGCGCTGTTCTCGGTCGACGGCGAAAAGCTTCATTCCGAGTCGCTCCGCACGTTTGCAAGCAAACGCTATTCGGGCCTGGTGCCGGTGCTGCAGGAATTTCTCGCCGCTGATCAGAGTAAAATCGATTCGGCCTGCTTCGGCATCGCTGGACCGGTCGTCGACGGCACAGTCAAGACGCCCAATCTACCGTGGATGATCGATACGGTTGAGTTACGTCGCGCTTTGAAGCTTGATACCGTCTCGCTGCTGAACGACCTCGAAGCGGGCGCTTACGGCCTCTTTACTCTGGACAACGACGAATTCTGCACCCTCAACGAAGGCACGATGCGCCAGTCGGGCAATAAGGCGCTGATCGCGGCGGGCACCGGATTGGGCCAGGCGATTTTGTACGACGATGGCCGCCATTTTCATCCGTTAGCATCAGAGGGCGGCCACGCCGACTTTGCGCCGCGCGACGAATTGGAAATCGAATTGCTGCGCTATTTGCTCAGCCGCTTTGGCCATGTGAGCTACGAACGGGTGCTTTCCGGTCCTGGACTTTTTAACGTCTATCATTTTTTCAAAGAAAGCCGCGGCTTGGAAGAACCGAAATCGCTCGCCGAGCAATTCGCCGTTGCGGACGATCCAAGCGCGGTGATCTCCAAGGCGGCGCTCGCCAAGGAGGCGGAAATTTGCGTTAAGAGTTTAGAATTGTTCGTCTCCATCTACGGCGCCGAAGCGGGAAATCTCGCGCTGCGCGCCAAGTCGGTGCGCGGGCTTTACATCGGCGGCGGCATCGCGCCAAAAATTCTCGCCAAGCTCAAGGACGGGACCTTCATGCGCGCTTTTGTCGACAAGGGGCGCTATACCGACCTGCTCGCGGCGATTCCGGTACAGGTGGTTTTAAACGATCAAGCGGCGCTGCGCGGCGCCGCTTACTACGCTGCTTATCTCGCCGGTGACTAACCGAGAGACTATCGTCTGCCGCGACAGTGCTGAACTCAGCCGCAAAGCGGCGGAGCAATTGGTTGCGCTGGCGCGCCAAGCGATTGCCGCGCGCGGCCGCTTTAGCGTCGCGCTCTCGGGCGGCTCTACGCCGAAGGCGCTTTACTCGTTGTTAGCGACCAGCGAGTTTAGCGAACAACTAGCTTGGCGGCAAATTTGCCTCTTCTGGGGCGATGAGCGTTGCGTGGCACCGGATCATGCCGAGAGCAATTTTCGCATGGTCAAAGAGTCGCTGCTTTCGAAAATCACCATCCCCGGCGAAAATGTTCATCGAATGATCGGCGAAATCGAACCTGCGATTGCCGCCGCCGCGTACGAGACCGAGCTAAGACGATTCTTTGCGTCGTCACAAGAGAATTTGCCGCGCTTCGATCTGGTTCTCCTTGGTCTTGGCGAGGATGGTCACACGGCGTCGTTGTTTCCCGGCAGTTCGGCATTGAATGAGGCGCGGCGTTTGGTGGCAACGACTTACGTCGAGAAATTAAACGCGCACCGGCTGACGCTGACGTTTCCCGTGATCAACAACGCCTCGCAGATAAGTTTTCTAGTCGCCGGGGAGAGCAAATCGGCGATCGTCAAAGAAATTTTAACTACAGAAAGACCCGCCTACCCCGCCGCGAGGATCGCGCCTGAGAACGGTCAACTGACCTGGTTCGTCAGTCAAGACGCCGCCAATGCTCTGGCAAATTGATCAACCGTGACGGTTGGCGCCCTTTGCGGGCGATCAATCGGCATCAACCTTCGCTCGTCAGCGCAAAAACCCGCGCGCTCCAGGGACGCTCGTCGAGATACAAACCGCGCCCTTGCAAATCGTTGCCATCCCAATCGTAGGTGGCATCACCGAGCAAGTCCTTTAGCCGCCACTGGCTGTTGCCGAGATCGGCAAACGGCAGTCGAACATGGCACTGGCTCTGGTTCGGCGCATAGTTCACCGTCACTAGCAGCCGCTCGTCAGCAGCGCCTTGCCAAGCAAAAACCAAGAAACAATCACAGGTCCAGTTGCCGTCCCAAGCGGGAACGCATTCGAGCAGTTGCCAGTTGCCGTTGCGCACAGCCGGCACGCGCAACACGGCAAGCAGCTGGTCGTAGAACTGCTTGAGCATTGGATCGACCGGTTCTTCCGGCCCTCGAACTAAATGGGGCGAGATCCGTTTCTTGCGAGCCTCGAACTGTCCTTGGTGAAAGAAGCGCAACCCCGGCGATAGGAAAGTAATGACCGCCGCGGCTTTGTGAATTTCTGGCGAAAAAGTCGCCGCCGCCCGCGGCTCGTCGTGGTTTTCCAGGAAGCGAGCCATCTTGTTCTGATAATCGAGCCCCGCGTGAAAATGTTCACGCACGGGCCGGGCATGTCCTTCGCGTAGCCGGTCGTAGAGCCGTTTGTCGTAAGCGTAATCGAACCCCTGTTGCAACATGGTCCATTCCCGGTCCCAGTAGACCTCGGCCATGAATTGGAACTGCGGATATTTGCGCCGCACCGCCTCGGTTGCCTTGGGCCAGAAGAGCTCAGCGCGAATGCCCCAGGTGCTTTCGAATACGTCGGGCAAGATCAGCATGGCCATATCGCAGCGCACGCCGTCGCATTGCCCGGCGATGCGCTCGAGCTCGCCGATCATCGCCTGCTGCAACTCCGGGTTGCCGTAGTTGAGCTGCAGCGTATCGGGCCAGCCCTCGAAGTACGGGTCGCGCCCGTAAGCAAGCAGCAGCGGCCCTTTTTTTGTTTGCACTCGGCAGTAGTTCCGCGGTGCGCGCGCCAAATCACTCTCGCTGCCGTGGACAAAATAATCCG
>CAYZJE010000105.1:0-4921 GCA_964478485.1 uncultured Syntrophobacter sp.
CGACCACGCTGAAGCTGTAGTCGGCATTGAGCTTTTCGCGAATTTCACGCAGTCGGCTCAACGCTCGCACACTGCGCGGAATGACGTCCGTAACGGCAATCACCTCCGGCGCCTCAACGCTTTTTTGCGCCGGCGCCGGCGGCGGCGAGGCGGCCGGCTTCGTAGCGCCCCACGCAGGAATGGAGAATGCCCATAGCAAGATAACGACTAACGATCCGCATTCGATTAGCCGTGCCCGCATGGCCGTACTTCCGCTTTGCAGCTTCTTTTGCATCGGACAATACTTCTTTACAGGAGGCAACAGAGAATCAGCCAAACAATTTGGTCCGCCAAAGGACGGATCAGCCCCAAATTGTATGGCTGAGGCTGATCAGCCTCAGGCTGAAACAGAGTTTATCAAAAAAATCTTTCTCCGTTCGCTCTGTTTGCTCCTGTTGAATGAATTCCTCGACCCTCGACACTCGCCACTTACAACCGAAAGATAACCGCGAGGATCGCCAGTAGCCCCATGACGGAAATCAATCCGGCAACAACTCCCGCCGTCGACACCGGGATCTTTTCGTATTCCATCTTCAACATCTTCACTTGGCGCCGATGCTGAACCGTCGCCAATAACAGCGCAACGACCCCAATGATAATCAAAATCATCGAAAAATCGCGCGGCCCGACGACCTGAGCAGCCGCAAACTCTTTGCCTAATCCCCGCTCCATTTCGAAAAACTTATAGATTGAAAAGCCAAACGTGATCAGCGACGACGACGTTCTGACCCAGGCCATCAAAGTCCGTTCGTGGGCGAGGAACGTGCGCTCATAAGAAAGTTTCGTGCTCACGTCCATCGGCGCTTTGGATTGGTCGGGGACCGCAACGGAAGTTCCTAGCAATGATCGTAGTCGATCGAGAAACGAACTTTTCGTTACAGGTTGTTCTGCCATGGGAGATTTTCCCTTTTAAAAAGTGGTTCCTCAGGCTTCCGTGTGGCTCACCGCAGAGGCGCGGAGGGCGCGGAGTAAAGAGGTTTTGATTAAAAAATACTCCGAACTCTGCGAACTCTGTGCCTCTGTGGTGAATACCTCTTCACAGGAAACCCAGAAGACCCTAAAAAGTAGTGCGCGATGCTTCACCAGCGCCGCGCGATCCGATTCACCGGCCCGCGAATCAATAGATATGGGACGAAAGCCAACATGAAAGCGACAAACAGCGCCGCGACCGGGTACAACCAGCCAAGAATTAGATACTGATATACCAGGTCCATGAGAACTGCGAGGATGAAAACTTTCATCACCGCCTGCCAGCCTTCGCGCAACAATTCTCCTCGGCGCTCAGGCTCTGTGAAGATCGCCCAGAAATAGGGAGCGCGCTTCTCACGGGCATCTTGCAAGCCGGCGCGAATCGCAAAAAACGTCGCCACACAAGGTTGGAGAATGAGGCGAAACTTCAGCGGCCCATCGATCCGACCAACGAGATTGTCCCACGCCCAACTGAACAAGTCTTCCACAGTCTTCGTTCTCCTCTGCTGTCAGTTACGACTGTCTGGATCAAGGGTCGTTTTGAACAGGAGGTAACAGAGGAAACGGAGTGTTCTTAAAAATTTCTCCGTTAACTCTGTTTGCTCCTGTTAAATTGATTTCCTCTTTACGGGTCACTTTTTTTCGCCCTCGACACTCGTAACTCGCGCCTCGCCGCCTCTCCACGGCCAGTGTCCTTCGATTTCCACAACTAACGACCAACTGAGAAATGTGCGGATAATCACGAGCAATCCCAGAATAACGACATTTTGCAGGTTCGGTTCGAGAGCGACGGTCCTGATGATGTCGGCCGCCACCAGAAACTCCAGCCCCAACAATAGCGCCTTTCCAAGCTGAGCCTTAAGTTTCTGATACGCGTCACCCGCCTGTTGGTTGACGCGTAAAAGATAGCGTATGGTTCCATGCACGATGGCAATCACGATGATTGCCACCGCAAACATTTCAATCGCCTGAGCCGAGTATTCGATCACAATTCGCATCGTTTATTCGCTTTCGTTAAACAGGAGCAAACAGGGGAACAGAATTGTAAAATACCTATTAGAAGTCCCTCGTATTTGAGTTTGCTGAAGATGTACCAGTAAAAACGGCAAAGCCGCAACCGAAATTCGGAATATCTCGCGCAAAGAACGCAAAGGGCGCAAAGAAAAGAAATTGATTTCCGAACTTGGCGTCTTGGCGTCCCTTCGACGAGACTCAGGACATGCTTGGCGGGAGTTTCGGTGTTTTCGATTCTCTCGCCCGATCTTCCCTCGACACTCGACACTCGCGACTCCCTCCACGACACTCGTCACTTTGCCTCATTCATCGTCTCCCGAAGCTCTACCAGCGCTTGGTCGAAATCGTCGACGCGGATCAACCCCATACGCGGGTACTCGATGTCGAGAATGACGTAAACCGTGACCGCGATAATGAAAGCGAAGCAGAGCATGTGCAGCCAACTGCGCGACTTGCCGCCGGCCATGCCGTAGCCCGATAGCAATGCACTTACCAACGCTAATACAAACAGCATGACAAAAATTATTATGGGCGGATGCAGCAGCATGGCCATGGTCCGCGTCGTCGTAATGTCGATCATCGCATTGAGCGCGGGCAGGAGCACCAGCGCGGCTTGCGGCGGAGCGCCCTCGGCGCGCACTGCAGCGATCGCTTGGCGCCAGATTTCTCCCTGCAATTTGTTCGCGACCGAAAGTTCTTGTTTCGCCGCCTCAATGTCGGGCAGTTTCCGATAGACTTCTATGCGGGCATCCAAATAACGGCGAAAGTTTTCCCGCAATGCCGGCTGCGCCACCGTCGGCAGCATGTCCAAGCGCAGATACGCAGTGCCGATGTCGTTGGTCTCCTCGACAATCAAGTTTCGCCGGGTGTCAAAACGGCTGCCGGCCCCACTGACGGTAAAGGCGAGGAGCAACCCCAGCAGTGCCATCACCGCGCCTTCGATGGTCCCGAAACCCGCCCGCGCTCCGTCCGGATCTTGCGCCAAACGACGAACGCCGATGCGCCGCCCGACTTCGAGCAGGACGAGCATGCCGACAAACAAACCGAGACTGAGTGCGAAACCGTAAAGGGTGTAGCTCATGTTAGATTCTCAAGGAGTGTCGAGTACCGAGGGTCGAGGGTCGGAGGTCGGGGGGAAAGAGAACAGTAACATCTGCTCTCGTCGCTCCTTGCTCTCCGCGCCTTGCATTTTCACTCGACACTCTTCCCTCGACCCTTTCTGCCACTCGACCCTCGACACTCGTCCCTTCTTCTACTGCCGCGCCATCGCGACGCGTAGTCGTTCTTCAGGCGAGATCATGTGATCGGCGTCATCCTTCCCTAGATCGATCTGCACCCAGTTAATCTTGCCGCTGAAGACGCTGCTGTGGCGGTCATAATCGGGAGTGACCGGTGTGCCGGCCTCGCGGCCGATGTCCGTCGTCTCGTCGCAGGAAAAGATCATCGGCACGGTGCGCTCGACGCGACCTTCACCGACCTGCTTACCGTCGTAGTAGAGCGTGACGTTGCCGCCCTTGGCGAGTCCTCCGCCGTCGTATTTGAACTCCATACGCACTTGATGTTTGCCGGCGGGGATTGCTTGTGTCGCCTCGGTCGTAAAGGTTTCAAGACCGAAGAAGTTATAAGCGAACTTTGCCCTTCCGCCCTTGGTATACAGACTCAAGCCGCCGAACTTACCGCCTTGCGCGATGATGACGCCTTCGGCGCCTTTTCCCGGCACTTCCATCTCAGCGGTGATCGAAAACGATTTGTTCTTCATCACCACAACGCTGTTCTCGCTCAGCCTACCCATGCCGCCGAAGAGCAGTTGTGAGTTGCCCTTGACCAGCTGCGGCCGCCCCGCGATGTCGGCGTTGAAGCGCTCGACTCGGCGATCGTCCAGCGGAATGACGTTGTACTTGGTCGCTTCGATCAGCCAGAGCCGCTGCAACTCACGCAGCTTGTCGGGCATATCCTTGGCGAGATTGCGCGCCTGACTCCAGTCCTTGCTGCCATCATAAAGTTCCCAGACGTCGTTATCGAAAGGTTGCAGTTTTTCAATGACCCACGGCGTGGAGTGCCGGCTCACCGCGCTCCAGCCTTTGTAGTAGATGCCGCGATTGCAGAACATCTCGAAATATTGCAGGTCGTGCCGCTCTGGCGCCGTCGCGCCGTCGAAACTGTAGAGCATGCTCGTGCCCTCTAGCGGACTTTGCTGCACACTGTTGACGATCGTCGGTGCCGGGATACCGGCCGCTTCCAGCAGGGTCGGGGCTATATCGATAACATGGCAGAACTGGCTGCGAATCTCGCCCTTGGCCTTGATACCTTTCGGCCAATGCACGATCGTGCCGTTGCGCGTGCCGCCCCAGTGGGAAGCCACCTGCTTGGTCCACTGATACGGCGTGTCCATGGCGTGCGCCCACCCGACGGCGTAATGGTTGAACGAATCGGGCCCGCCGAACTGATCGATCCGTGCTGTCAAAAACTCCGGCGTCTCGACGCCGGTGACGCCGTTAAGCATCAGCCCCTCGTTAAACGTGCCGTTCGGCGTGCCCTCGGCCGAGGCGCCGTTGTCGCCGATGATCACATAGATCAATGTGTCGTCGAGAATATCGAGATCCTTCAGCGTGTCGATGAGCCGACCGACGTGGTGGTCGGTATGTTCGAGGAACCCGGCGTAGACTTCCATCTGGCGCGCGAGCACTGGCTTCATCTTCGGATCGACGTCGTCCCACGCGGGGATTTCCTTGGGCCGCTGCGTCAGCTCGGCATTTTCAGGAATGACACCGAGCCCCTTCTGCCGTGCCAAAGTTTCCTCGCGCAACTTGTCCCAACCCTGGTCGAATTTGCCTTTGTATTTGTCGGCCCATTCCTTCGGAACATGGTGCGGCGCATGGCAAGCACCGGGCGCGAAATA
>CAYZJE010000106.1:0-14985 GCA_964478485.1 uncultured Syntrophobacter sp.
TAATGTCGTCACCGGGTTCGAGCTCACCAGTGGCTCGACGATGACGACTTTGCCGTGACTCAAGGCGAAGAAAACTGACAGCATCGCCGCGGTATTAAAAACCCCCGCTGGAAACAACCAGGCCGCGCTACGGCGGGTGAGCTTTAGAGCCACTTTGCCGCCCTGAATCTGCAGCAGGGTAAAAGAGAAGATCGCTGCCGAGCCGGCGGTCACCGCGGCCGCGAGCAGTGGAATGTTGATGAACCCCAAGCCCGCTTTCCGTAGCGTCGTCGATGCGCCGAAGGCCAACGCGCCGATGAGCGGATAGATCATGTCAAACTTACGCCACTCGCCCCGAGCGGGCTTCGCCATCGAGAGAACGATAACGCCGCCAATAACCAGCAGCGTGCCGATGACATTCTGCAAGACCCAAGTCTCGGCGAGAAAAATCACCGCGAAAATGGAAGCAAAGATCGGCGACGAGTTGGCGATCGGCACCGAACGCGCCACCCCGATTTTTTCGATGCCGACGTAACTCAGCGTCCGGCCGATCCCGGGGGCGAAAATCCCAGCGACGACGAAAATCAGCGCCGCCGGATTCCACAAGGCCGAGACCGGCACGAAAAACGGCACGGCGAGCCACAGCGCGCCGGCGCTGATGGATAAGGAAATAAACGAGCCGGTCATGGCGTTGGAGTCGACCAAGCCGCGCCGGATGAGTATATGGGCGATCGAAAAACACAGCGCCGCTTGGAATGAAAAATATATCGCCATCTGAAAGTGCTATCTCGCAGTTACCACCAACGTCGTTCCCATGACCGTAAATAACGCGCCAAGCACGATGCGCACCGAGATGCGCTCGATTTGCCGCAAAAAAATCCCCACCCACAAAATCGTCAATAGCGGGTTAGATGCGATCAGCGGTTCAACTCTTACGACTTTGCCGAGGTTGAGCGCCGAGAATACCGAAAGGATCGCGCCCGTGTTGACCACCGCCGCGCCGAACAGCCAGCGCGTACTCGCGGGATTGAACTTGAGAGCCTGCCGGCCACCACGCAATTGAATGAGTCCGAGTAAAATGAAAAACGCCGTGCCGACGGTTACCGCCGCGCCCAACAAGGGAACATGCAACGCCGATAAACCGAATTTTCTCAGAGTCGTCGAGATGCCGAAGGCCACCGCGGCTACCAGCGGGTACAGAATGTCGATCTTTCGCCACTCGCCCTCGGAGGATTTGCCGGAAGATAAAATGATCACGCCGATAATCACCGACAACGTGCCGAGAATATTCTGCGCCGTCCACACCTCGCCCAAAAACAGCACGGCAAAGCTCGATGAAAAGATCGGCGCTGAGTTGACGATCGGTGTCGAGCGCGCCACGCCGATCCGTTCGATGCCGATGTAACCCAAGGTTTGGCCGATCGCCGGTGCGAAGATGCCAGCCGCGATAAAATAACCGATCGCCGGCGTCCAAAGGGCGGACAGTGGAGTCAAGATCAGAACCAACAGCCAAAAAATTGCCGTAGTGGTCGCGAGCGAGATCAGTGAGCAGGTGAGCGCGTTGGACCCGACGAGACCGCGCCGGATGAGAACATGCGCAATTGAAAAGCAAAGGGCAGCTTGGAAGGCGTAGTATTCGGCCATGGCTCGTCAAAAACCAGCGCGCAGGCCTAACA
This sequence comes from uncultured Syntrophobacter sp., assembly GCA_964478485.1. Taxonomy (GTDB): domain Bacteria; phylum Desulfobacterota; class Binatia; order UBA9968; family UBA9968; genus DP-20. The sequence continues at coordinate 1,656 of CAYZJE010000106.1, forward strand.
GCGGAGAGCACACTGCCGCTTCCGATTCTCTCCCCCTCGATGGGGGAGAGTGAGAGTGGGGGTGCGCCGCACGAAATATCTCTGCCGGTTCCTCACCCCTATCCTAACCATTCCCCGTCAAGGGGGAAGGAATTCTAAGATAGAACGGAAAATAGATCAGAGACCGCCTCAATCGCTCGCCGCCGTCGGGAACATCAGCGACTTGACGGTGACGGGAATAACTTCGGTGATGCCCAAGCACTCACCGATGTCGATGTAGTCCAAATCGCCGACTTCGATGCCGTCGATGGCAATGATATCGCGCGCGACTTTAAACTCGTCTTTGAGCATGGCGCCCAGCGATTTGGCGATGTCGAGATCGAGGGTCAAGTACAGCGGACATTTCTGATCGTCTGCGTTTTTGAGAATCTCCGCGACGCCCTCGGCAATCTTGCGCACCGACTGATAGTCGGGCACGCCGCTGACCGTCAGCGAAAGAGCCAACCCGGATGTGAAGCGGGTCAAGTCGAATTTTCTCAGCGACTGCTTGAGCGCCTCGCTGACCGACTCACCTTCGCGAATCGGCGCTTGGATGACTTTGAGGCCGTGCACCGGCAGCACTTTTAGGTTTGAAACAAAGCTCGTGTTGCCGCTCGCTTGGATGGTGTATTCGCCGGCGCCGATAACCGTGGCGCGAATGCCCTCGATCGGTTCGCGGAGAACGTCCTTGGGCAGTTTTTTTAAATACTCGCGCATATTGCGGCCGAGCACCGGACCGATGTCGCCGTAGGTTTTCGGATCGCGGTCGTAGACATGCTCGGAAACGCCGCCGGAAAAGACGATGTGCTGGAATTGCTTGAAACCGCGATAATTAACCAACGGCGGCGTCACCATCAGCGCGCTAGCCATCGGCGAGTGAGGTCCTCCCTCAATGATCTCGAAAAGAATCTTCGCCATATAGGCGCCAAAATCCTCTTTCATTTTGTCCGAGATCGTCTGGCCGAGCTCGACCTGATTGCCAAGCTCCTTCATCATCGTCCGACCGACGTCTTCGATGCGCGTGATTTTATCACTCTCGTCGAAGGCGATCAGCCGCGCGCCGATGCTAATCGCCGCGGTCTGGGTCACCACGCCGTCTTCCACCAAAGAAAATTTAGTCGTGCCGCCGCCCATATCGACGTTGAGCACGGTCTTATGCTCGCTCTTCGATAAATCCACCGCACCGCAGCCGTAAGCTGCCAGCAACGCTTCGTGATTGTGGCCCGCCGCGGCGCAAATAAACTTGCCGGAGTACTTAGCGAAGTTCTCGACGATCGGCTGGGCGTTTTCTTTTTTTAACGCCTCGCCGGTGATGATCACCGCCCCGGTGTCGACATCTTCCGGCGTCAAGCCGGCATCTTTGTAAGCGTTTTGAATGAACGCGTTGACCTTATCGGTGTCGATCTTGGTCGCTGAAATGTAAGGCGTCAACATGATCGGCGAGCGGTAGAGCACCTCACGGTTGGTCACCCGGAATTTTCCGGAGAGCGACGCGCCTTCGCGGCGCAAGGTGATATGCGAGAAGATCAAGTGCGAGGTCGACGAACCGATGTCGATGCCGACGCTTTTCAGCGAGAACATCTCCAATCCTTCGATGTCGGTGACAATCTCGTCCTCGCCGATGATGAAATTGTCCGGATGATCGTGATCGTAGATATCGTCGTGCATCTTTTGCCTCGGTGTTTCTGCCATTTTTTCTTTCCCTAATAACAGGAATCCCCGCTCGGAGCGGGGATTCCGTAATCGAACTTTTACCTCGTGATTAGCGATCTATTGCTTGCCCATCGCTTTGGACCATTCGTAGTTGGGATCGCTGTAGCATTCAGCCGGCATGATACTCTTGATGCCGCGCTTGGCCAACTCGTCTTCGAACTTCTTGCGAATAAACGGATCCTCGTTGGGATACTCGATCTGATCCTTGGCGCGGTCTTCGACCTTTTCCGCGTGGCCGTGGAACTGCATGGGCGGATGGAGCGCCAGATAGCGCGCCATGTCGCCGCCGGCGTTGAAATGCTGGTGAAACCACTTGTTCGGCGGCGTCACCATGGAGCATTCATGCCACGGGCAGACGATCTTTTCTTTTCCCTCTTCCCACATGATCGAATAGCCCTCGCCGGCGGGAATGATGATCGCGCGGCCCGGACCATGGCGGTGCGCTTTTTTATAGGTCTTGGGCGCGAACACGGACATATGGGCGGTCAGTTCAGAATTGGGGAACTGCATGAACACGCTTTTGCCGCCGGCGCCGCGCCGTTCGTTCGCATCGAGCTTGTTCCAGGCGCGCATGTCGGGAAAAAAGTTGCCATACCAAAAGGCGCGCATGCCCAAACCTTCGTCGGCGTCCTTCGCCTGAACCATCTTCGCTTCCGAATAAAAGTCGCCCTGATCGGCGGTGATTTTCGGCTCGTAGGGATTGTTGAAATACATGTCGGGCTCGGGCAACGCGGACATCGCCATCGGCATGTAGCTATAATGAAAAAGTTTAACCGGCTTGTCGCCGGTCATGTTGCTGAAGACATGCCAGTGGTTGCGCGGCACCAGAAACATCGAGTGCTCTTGCCATTCGAAGTTTTTCTTCGCTTTACCCTCGCCGGCCCACACCGTAGTCAGACCGCGGCCGGAGCAAACGTAAACGATTTCATCCAAGGCGAATTTCACCGGCGGTAATGATTTGCCAGGAGGCACTTCGGTCACTCGCGCAGCGCTGACGCCTTCTTGGCCTAGGAGCTGAATGAACGCGGCTTTGCAGCCTCGTTCTTCCCACCATTCCAATTCAACGGTGCGGAGATCCGGGATAAAGTAGCCCGTGTGGATCGGGATACCCTTCGACTTCATCCACCGGTCGTAGGTGAACTCCTTGCTCCACATAGTGATAACGGGTTCTTGTTTCGCTGCGTCGGCCATAAATCTTCCTCCTTACGGATGTCTCATTTCCTGCTTATTTATCGTCTTGCTTCCTTACTAGCAACCTGGAGCCGGACCAGCGCCCGTTGCAACGCAACTTCGGCAAGTTCGAAATCCTTTTCTTGGCGATTGAACTCCGCCATCTGTTTTTCGGCCCGCTCCTTGGCGCGCTGGGCACGCGCGGCGTCAATCTCGGAGCCAAATTCCGCGGCCGGCGCCAGCACGGTCATCACATTGTCTAACACCTCGGCATAACCGCCGCTCACCGCCAGCATGCGCTTGTTGGCGCCCTGTTTGTAACTCATCTCACCTGGCACCAGCGTGGAGAGAAATGAAATATGGTTCGGCAGCACACCGAACTCGCCCAGTTCACCGATCGCAGTCACCTCGTCAACTGATTCGTCGAACATGAGCCGGCTCGGTGTCACCACTCTAAGTTTAATCTTGTCTGCCATCGCAAATTCCCAGGCAATAGGCAATGGGCATTAGGCAATAGTTCCGCCTCCCCGCCCTAATGCCTGTTGCCTAATGCCTTCTTAAGCTGCCGCCATCTTCTTGGCTTTTTCGAGCGCCTGCTCGATGGTGCCGACCATGTAAAAAGCCTGTTCGGGGATGTCGTCGTGTTTGCCCTCGACCACCTCTTTGAAAGCGCGAATGGTGTCTTTCAACTCGACATAAGCCCCCGGTATGCCGGTAAACTGTTCGGCGACGAAAAACGGCTGCGATAGGAAGCGCTGCACCTTGCGGGCGCGCGCGACGGTCAGCTTGTCGTCTTCGGACAGCTCGTCCATGCCGAGAATGGCAATGATGTCCTGCAAGTCTTTATAGCGCTGCAAGATCAACTGCACCGAACGGGCAACTTCATAATGCTCCTGGCCGACCACCAATGGATCGAGAATGCGCGATGTCGAATCGAGCGGGTCCACCGCCGGATAAATGCCCAACTCGGCAATCTGCCGGGACAGAACCGTGGTCGCGTCCAAATGCGCGAAGGTGGTCGCCGGCGCCGGGTCGGTTAAATCGTCGGCCGGGACGTAAATCGCTTGGACTGAAGTAATCGAACCTTTGTGCGTTGTCGTAATACGTTCTTGCAGCTCGCCCAAGTCGGTGGCCAAAGTCGGCTGATAACCGACGGCGGAAGGCATACGGCCGAGCAAGGTCGAGACTTCAGAGTTGGCCTGGGTGAAACGGAAGATGTTGTCCAAGAACAAAAGCACGTCCCGCCCTTCGTCGTCACGGAAGTATTCCGCCAAAGTCAAAGCGGTCAAAGCGACGCGGGCGCGCGCGCCGGGCGGCTCGTTCATCTGGCCGTATACCAGTGAAGCTTTGTTGATAACGCCGGACTCCTTCATTTCGAGCCAAAGATCGTTGCCCTCCCGCGTACGTTCGCCGACGCCGCCGAACACGGAATAACCGCCATGCTTCATGGCGACGTTGTTGATCAGTTCCATCAGAATGACGGTCTTGCCGACACCGGCGCCGCCGAAGAGACCAATTTTACCGCCGCGGGCGTAAGGGGCCAGCAAGTCGACGACCTTTATGCCGGTTTCGAATGCTTGAACCTTGGTTTCCTGATCGACGAATTCCGGTGTAGGCCGGTGAATCGGATATCGCTTCTTGGCGTTGACCGGACCTAGCTCGTCGACTGGTTCGCCGATCACGTTGAGAATTCGTCCCAAAGTTTCCTCGCCCACCGGCACGCTGATACCCGCCCCGGTGTCCAGCACGTCCATGCCGCGCACTAAACCTTCGGTGGTATCCATGGCGATGCAGCGCACTGTGTTCTCACCCAAGTGCTGCGCCACTTCGACAACCAGATTCCACTGGGCGTCGCTGATCGCCGGATTGCTGATCTTTAGCGCATTATAAATCGCTGGCAGCGCGCCGCCGGAGAACTCGACATCGACGACCGCACCCAAAACCTGGGTGAGTTTGCCCGTACTCATCGTGTTAAAACCTCCGAAACTCGTGTTCGTGCTCGCCCCCTCCTTCATCCTCCCCCGCGTTGCGGGGGAGGAAAGAGGTGGGGGTGGTATTTTCTTACTTCAATGCTTCCGCCGTGCCGACGATTTCCAACAGCTCGCGGGTGATCGACGCCTGGCGCGCCCGGTTCATTTGCAAGGTCAAAGAACCGATCATCTTGGCCGCGTTGCCGGTGGCCGATTCCATGGCGGTCATACGCGCACCATGTTCGCTGGCAGTCGCTTCTAATAAAGCCCGCTGCACGGCCACGTCAGTGATCCGCGGCAATAGGCTCGCAAGCAATTGCTGGACCCCCGGCTCGTATAAATATTCCGTTTGCTGCTGCGTTTCGGCTTCACTGGTCTCAGCTATTGCAACGGGCAAAAGCTTTTCGAGCGTCGGCACCTGTGACAGGGCCGAACGGAATCGGCTGTAAACAATATAGACCGCGTCGGTCTCGCCGCCGGTAAAGCGCGAAATTAGTTTCTGCGCGATCTCAGCGGCCAATTCATCCGGCGCTTTGTAAAGAATATCGGTGTAGCGCTCGACAATCTTGGCGCCGCGCCGGCGAAAATAATCCGCCCCTTTGCGCCCAACCAAAGTTAATTCAATCTCCTGATCGCCGGAGTGCCGGCGAATGAAAGCTTCCGCTGAGCGAATCAAGTTAGTGTTGTAACCGCCGCATAGGCCGCGATCCGAGGTAAAAAGAACTAACTCAACTTTCTTCTCTTCGCGCGCGGTCAAAAGTGGATGTGCCTCACTGGAAACCCGCGCCGAAACGTTTTTCAAAAGCTCGGTCATCTTCTCGGCGTAGGGCCGCGCTTGCACCGCCGACTCCTGCGCCCGACGCAGCTTAGCCGCCGAGACCATTTTCATCGCCTTGGTGATCTGCTGCGTGTTGCGGACCGAACCGATCCGCTTGCGTATGGCTTTAAGTGTTGCCATGTTTATACATGTTTCGGGTTACGAGTTTAGGGTTTCGAGTCAACCCGAAACTCCAAACCCGAAACTTAAGCTTTGAAAACGCCTTTAAACTCACCCAGCACGCTATTCAGCTTGGCGCGCAGATCGTTATCTAGCTCGCGCTTCTTGAGAATATCGGCAAAGACATCGGCATGTTTCGACGAAATGAACGAAAAAAGTTCCTGCTCGTATTTCTTAAGCGCTGCGACTGGCAATTCGTCAACGTAGCCATTGGTGCCGGCGTAAATGATCACCACCTGCTGCTCGATCGACAGTGGCTGATATTGGCCCTGCTTGAGCAGTTCAACCAAGCGCGCGCCGCGGTTTAATTGTTTCTGCGTCGCTGCGTCCAAGTCGGAACCGAACTGAGCGAACGCCGCCATTTCGCGGTATTGAGCCAAATCCAGCCGCAGCGTGCCGGCGACCTGCTTCATCGCCTTGATCTGTGCGTTGCCGCCGACCCGGGAGACCGAAATACCGACGTTGATCGCCGGCCGAACGCCGGAATAGAACAGATCGCTTTCCAAAAAGATCTGCCCGTCGGTGATCGAAATTACGTTGGTTGGAATGTAGGCCGACACGTCGCCGGCTTGGGTTTCGATGATCGGCAGCGCGGTCAGCGAACCGCCGCCGCGCTCGTTACTCATCTTGGCGGCGCGCTCGAGTAAACGGGAATGTAAGTAGAAAACGTCGCCGGGATAAGCTTCACGTCCGGGTGGCCGGCGCAGAAGCAGAGACAATTGCCGATAAGCGACGGCGTGCTTGGAAAGATCGTCGTAGATAACTAAAGCGTGGCCGCCACTATCGCGGAAGTACTCACCCATGGTGCAGCCCGAATAAGGCGCGATGAATTGCAGCGGCGCGGACTCGGAAGCCGTAGCCGCGACCACAATGGTGTATTCCATCGCGCCAGCTTCCCTGAGCCTGTCAACGACTTGCGCAACCGTTGAGCGCTTCTGGCCGATGGCGACGTAAATGCAAATAACGTTGCCACCCTTTTGGTTGATGATCGCGTCGATGGCGACCGCGGTCTTGCCGGTCTGGCGGTCGCCAATGATCAGCTCGCGCTGGCCGCGGCCGATGGGGATCATGCCGTCGATCGCTTTTAGACCGGTTTGCAGCGGCTCTTTCACCGGCTGGCGAGCGACGATGCCGGGGGCTTTGATCTCGATGCGTCTTTTCTCCTTGGCATCGATGGGGCCGCGGCCATCGATCGGTTCACCGAGCGCGTTCACCACACGCCCAATCATCTCTTTCCCAACTGGAACTTCGGCGATGCGGCCGGTCCGTTTGACCGTATCGCCCTCTTTGATCATGTGAGTTTCGCCGAATAGCGCGGCGCCGACGTTGTCCTCTTCTAGATTGAGCGCGATGCCGAAGATGTTATGGGGAAATTCTAACAGCTCGCCGGCGGCGACCTTGTCTAAACCGTGAATGCGCGCGATCCCGTCACCGGTGGAAAGCACCGTGCCGACTTCCTGGATCTCAACCGTCTTTTCGTAGTCGCGAATCTGTTCTTTGATAATCCGGCTGATTTCCGCAGTTCCGATCTCCATCGTTGACTCCTAAATCTAATAATTCCCCGCAGCTTGCTGCGGGCACCCTCTTATTGGGGAATCCAAGGGGGCGAGCATCCCCTTTGGTCGCGTACGGGGTTAATACCCCGTACGCGAAATGACAATTTAATAACCGCGCGCGATGCGCTGTTTCATCTTCTCAAGCTGAGTGCGAATGCTGCCGTCATATACCTTACCTGCCAATTCCACCGTCATGCCGCCCAATAGACTCGGGTCGACTTCCTGCTTCAAGACCACGTCTTTGCCGGACAGCCTGCGGAGCTGCTCGCGCACCCGCTCGGTCAGCGCTAAATCCAATGCGGACGCGCTGACGACTTTCGCTTCGACCCGCCCTTTGGCTTCATTGAGCAAGCGCCGGTAGCAACTGACAATTCCCGGCAGGTGTCTTAGTCGGTCACGCTCCAGCAGCAGGGACAAAAAATGAATCATCAGCACCGACAGCTGTTGGGTGTTGCCGACTTGAATCAGGATTCGCTTTCGGCTCGCCACGTCGAAGGCCGGATTAGTGAGCACGGTGCGTAAGTCCGAGCCATTGTAGGCCGCGAAAAACTCATCGACCTGCCGGCCGATCGCTTCTTCCTGGCCGGCCTCACGCGCCAACCCAAACAGCGCTTTGGTGTACCTGCGTGCTAAGCTGCCTTCGATCATCGAGTTTGTCCGATATTCTGAATGAATTCTTGCGCCAACCGATTTTGATCGGCCACCGAAAGGTTACGTTCAACCAACCGGCGCGCGGTCGCCTCGGCTTGGTTCGCCATCTCTTGGCGTAGCTGTTGGCGGGCGATTTTCACTTCCTGTTCGGCAAGAAACAGGCTGTCCTGTTTAATCTTCACCGCCAGTGCCTCCGCCTCGCTCACCAGCCGCGATTTCTCCCGCTCGCCTTCGTCGCGAAGCGCCGCCTGCATGTTTTGAATCTCTTTATCGAGTCCGGCAACTTTAGTTTTGTAATCGCTGACGAGCGCCTGAGCCGCCTGTTTCTTTGCTGCCGCTTGAGCGATCGTCGAGACAACTTCGTCGCGGCGAGTTTTCAGGAAATCGCGCACCAGGGGTAGAGCGAACTTGACCAAAATGAAAGCGTAGATAAGAAAATTGCCGAGGGGAAACCAGAGATCGTTGATCGATGGCGCATGATGTTCTGCGCCATGTTCGGCAGCTTCCCCAGCCCAAACCTGCGCCGTCACGAAAAGTTCCAGTAGTTTTGCCACGCTCACCCGACTCTCCTGCCAAGAACTTTATTCACCATATCGTTGGCGATCGTTGCTACTTCCGCGACCGCCAGTTGCTTTTCCTGCTCCATGGCCGTCGCGACATCCTTGCGCACCCGATCCAGCATGCCGGTTGCATCGTCGCGCGCTTGGCTTAAGATTTTTCCCCGCTGCTGACGGCCGTCTTGGACGATCGCATCCTTGGCCGCGTAGCCGGTGGCCTGGGCCTGTGCGATTTTCTCCTCGTACTCAGCCTTTAAGCGCGCGGCTTCATGTTCCAGATCGCCGGAGTCATGATCGGCGCCGGTAGTTTTGCGTTCGCGTTCCGCAAGTAGTTGAAGATAGGGCTGGAACAGGACCTTGTTGAGGATCACCCAGAGGACCAGGAAAAGAATAACTTGATAAGCGATGCTAATGTCTAAATGAATCATTCGTCCGTTTCCGACTTTGACTACACTTTCGCTCCGGTCGCACCTGCTTGGGCAATGCGCAACCCAAGGCCCAAATAAGAAAAAAACCTACCTTCGATGATGAACGTAGGATCCTGGGATGGAATGAACGGCAAACCGAAATCTAACCGTGCGAATCAGCTTTTGGCGCTTTGAGCCACTGGAGCTTGCTCAGTAACCACGCTATGCGAATCTGCGACTCCACCTTTCTGCTTTGCCACTCCCATGGAGCAATCACCGTCGAACACCACGCCCTCGGCGATGATCAACCTGGGGGTATCGATGTTGCCAATGAGCCGAGCCGGCGCTATCAGCTCAATTTTCTCTTTGGCGCTCACGTTGCCTTCGACTTTACCGTGGATCACCACGAGCTGGGCGGTGATCTTTGCTTTGACTTCCGCACTCTCGCCGATAGTAAGTGCGCCCTGGCACTGGATGTCGCCATCGACGATGCCGTCGATGCGCGCCGGGCCTTGAAAGCTTAGGTGGCCACTGACGCGACTACCTTTATATAAATAACCCACCAAGCCAGCCGCTGCTGGTAACGGCGCCGGTTGTTCCACTTTGGCAGCGGGTTTGGACTCTGCGACAGCAGCTACTGGAACCCGTTCCACTGTGGGCTTCGGAGCTGCGGCAGTAAGTTCGGGCTCCCCATCTAGGCCTTTTTTGCCTCCCGCGTTTTTATCAAACCAAGCCATAGCTATTTGCCCCCCGTACCTAGGCAGAATTTCCTATACCATCCGAGAATCTCATTGTCAAAACACCGGAGTAAAAGCGAAATTGCCATTTGCATCGTTTTTTAAATCCACTTCGAGCGCCTAATCGTTTCACGCCGCGCAGCTAGTGGATTTGGTGCAAATACCTGGTGAACCGTCGCCTGTCCTTGACGGTTAGCGAAGGTTTGTTAAGCTCAGCGTAACATTCCGATGCCCAGCCGTCACTCAAATGAAGTCATATCAGAATTAGCTCAGAAATAACCAGCAGGAGGCACCAGTGAAAAACCTTTTTATCGTCGCAGCGCTATGCGCAGTCTTCGGGTTCAGTGCGAGTGCGATCAGCCAAGAAAAAAAAGCGCCGCTTTACGCCACGCTCAAAACCAGCATGGGCGACATCGTCGTTCAGCTCCTCGAGGACAAGGCGCCCAAGACGGTGGCGAATTTCGTCGGTCTGGCGAGCGGAACGAAAGAATGGAGCGACCCCAAGACCGGCGAGAAAGTGAAGAAGCCGCTCTACAACGGCACGATCTTTCACCGCATCATCCCTGGCTTCATGATTCAAGGCGGGGATCCGTTGGGCAGTGGTATGGGCGGCCCCGGTTATCGCTTCGAGGATGAATTTCATCCCGACCTGCGCCACACTAAAGGCGGTATTCTTTCCATGGCCAACGCTGGCCCGAACACCAACGGTAGTCAGTTCTTCGTCACGCTAGCGCCGACATTGCACCTCGACAACCGTCACAGCGTGTTTGGCGAAGTGGTCAAAGGCCAAGAAGTCCTCCTCGCCATCGGCAACACCCCGCGCGACGCGCGCGACCGGCCGATCAAGGATGTCGTGCTGAAAGAAATCGTGATCAGCCGCGGTAGCTTCTGAAACTGTTCGCGCTGCTGGGTCCGAGGAGGAACTGGAGGGCGGACATTCCTGTCCGCCTGGCGGGTTAGAAACCCCGCCCTCCCGTTCGCCGCATTGTTGCGGATGTGAAGCCGATAATCACAATCCTACGTAGCGCGGATGCCACACAAGCGGAATCTAGGGTTCGTCTACTCCAAGTCATACGGCACGCCGACCTGCTCGCTGACTGCTCTCAATCCCTTGAGCACGGAGCCGTGCAGCGGGATGCCGCGCTCCGATCTTTCCTCCGCGGTTTCGAATTCAATTTCGCCAGCGACGTAAACTCGACTTTCGCCGTCAACTGGCGGCGTCGATTTCAACTCGCGGATCAGCCGGTCCATATCTTTTTTGAATTCCGCCGCTGGGCGAAATGCGCTGGGATCAATCGCGCCAAATAAGTGCCCGCGCGGTTCCTGGTTGGCATTCAACGCCGTGACCGTGCCGGTGAGCACGCCGCAGAGAATTTCCACGAGAATTCCCAGACCGTAACCTTTGTGACTGCCGCTCGCGCGCGAGCCGCCGAGCGGCAGCAAGCGGCGCGCCTGTTGCGCCACTCTTGGATCCGTTGTCGGTTCCGCTTTCTCGTTTAATGCCCAACCCGTAGGAATTGACTTACCGAGGCGAACGGCTAATTCTAATTTCCCGGCGGCAGCTGTGTTCGTTGCCATGTCGAGCACAAACGGCCGCTCGTCCTGAGCGGGCACGGCAAAACAAATCGGATTGGTGCCGAAGCGCGCCTCGCGACCGAAGGTCGGCACCACTTGCCGGCTTGCATTGGTCATGGCGATGCCGATCAGATCATGCGGCAGCGCAAGCATGGCGTAATAAGCGGACATGCCATAGTGGCGGCTATTACGCACGGTGACGATCCCGACACCGGTGTCCTTGGCCTTTTTAACCGCGATCGCCATCGCCCGATGGCCGGCAACCATGCCCATGCCGTTGTCGGCATCGAGCAGCGCGGTGGACGCGTTCTCTTTAACGATGCGAATATTCGGCTTTGCCGTCATCGCCCCATCTCTCAGCCACTTGATGTACCAAGCGTGCGGATTGAAACGAATCACGCCGTGGGTATCGACGCCGCGCAGGTCTGAAGCGACCAAAACATTCGCCGCGATCTCGGCGTCGTCCGCCGGCACGCCGAGTTTTTCAAACGATCGGCTGACGAAACGTATAAGCTTTTCATGATTAACGCGGGTCATGTCTTTCACATCGGTTGCCATGGAATTTGCCCCCAATCGGTTTGCTTGCGCCCTGTTTATCTATTCGAAGCGCATTCGCTGTCAAGCCGGCGCACACGTTTCGGCGCTCAGCAATCCGAAAGTCAAAACCGTGAAGACCAAAGATGTCGTCGACGAAGCGCCGTGGCAGCGGTGAGAGAAAAGCGCTTTCTATCGCGAGCTCGTCACAGCAGCAAAGAAATAAGGAAACGCTCAGCCGGTGCGCGAAGCCCGCGCCGCTGCTCCGGCCAGGTCGGCGCTATCACCGCGTCGAGCACGTTGTAAACGGCGCGGAAACCATGTTCCTGCACTCTAGCCGCAATCAGCGCGGCAGCGACCGACTAGTGCAACCAGTCGAGCAGAGCGCTTTCGAGGTAAATGATCACCGTGATCACCGCCAACATCTGCAGGATCACCGGCGTCATCTCCTTGATCCACTGCACCGGGGTGTAGCGCTCGTCGATATCGCGTTGAATGAACGCAAAGGCGACGACCGATTGCGCCGAACCGATATGCGTCCAACAGCCTCCCAAGGCGTAACCGGCGATCTGCGCCATGGCGAACAGATGCAAGATCGAGATATCTAGATTTTCCAGTGCCCGCGATGCGAAGTCGGCGACTACATTGTTGTCGAGAATGGCGGAGAGCAAGGTACTACCGAGGAACTGCGCGAAAGCCATATGGGCATGGCCGAAGGCGTCGGTACCGCGTTGGATCAGGCTTTGCAGCTGATCGAAAAAGCCCGCTTTAGTCAACAAGGTGATCGAGAGAAACAAAGGGAAGAGAAAATAATATTCGGCGAATTCATGCTTCGCCTCGCCTAGCGCTAGATCGCGCGTCCGGTGTAAGTTAACGATTCCCAAGACCGCGACGCCAAATCCCGCGAAGGAAGCTAAAAACAACGGTACGGTATGATCGATGCCATGCCAGATGAGCATGCCGATGAATGGAACCAGCGCCAACGCGCCAATCTTTTGCGCCACTTGACGCCGCCGGGCGGTGGCGGCGATCTCAGCGTCGACCGCTTTTTCAGCCTCCAGCGCGCCTTTGTGGTCCCCGGCAACGTCAAGGATGTAATGCCGGTCTAAAGAGTCCGCCAAATCTTCGCTGACGAAATGGCCGAGCAGCTTCTTGCGCAATTCCTGATCAACTTCCGCGCGCACTAAAGCGATACCTAGCGACTCGCCTTTGCGCAACCGCTCGCGCACCGCTTCGGCTTTTTCGCCTAGCTCATTTTCATGATCTTCTACCAGTTCGAGAGACGTCGATACCTTGCCGTGGCGCAGGGCCTGAAGAAAGCGCACATCCTCGGCGTTGGCGTCAACAACGTCCATCTTGTCCAGTGCGATGTGCTCACCGCGCAGTTTCTTGCGCAAATTCCAGGCAATCACCAGGTAACAGGCGACGGCCGCCGGCGCGCAGTA
>CAYZJE010000107.1:0-9496 GCA_964478485.1 uncultured Syntrophobacter sp.
CAATAAGTATCGCAAAAAAAACGCTCGGTCTCGAAGACGCCGTTCTTTTTCATCTTCTCGGCGCTAAATTGCATGGCGTCGGAAAGATTCTTGAAGTTGCTCATCACTGACTCCTATTTGTTAACGGAGAGAGCAGGTCACTGAAAAGCTCCCTCGGAGTCCTTCGACAGGCTCAGGACGAACGGAGACAGACCAAGAAGTGATTGAGATAATTCCGTTCATGCTGAGCTTGTCGAAGCATGCTCCACATTTTTCCTACAGGCTGATACTAGCACAGGGTCGCCGGCATGCAAAAGCAGTATGATTCTGTTATCACTACTCAATGAATTCTGTGCTCATCCGCTATCACGAAATCGCGCTTAAGAAGGGCAATCGCGCCTATTTCACCGAACTGCTTAAGCGCAACATCCTCGCCGCCGTCAAAGACCTCGGCACCAAGGAAATCCGCAGCCTGCCGGCGCGCCTGCTGCTCACCTTCAAGAATACTGTTGATTCCAATGTCGCCATCAAACGCATCAGCTCAGTGTTCGGCGTCGCCAACTTTTCGATCGTCGAACGCACCGACAGAGACGTTGATGCATTGCGCAACCGCATTCTAGCATCGCTCAACGGCAACCATTTTGAATCCTTTCGCATCGAAACCCAGCGCGGCGACAAAACCTTTCCCCTCACATCTCCCGAGATCAATCGCCAGCTCGGCGCCGCGGTGAAAGAGCAAACTGGCGCGCGCGTCGACTTGATGAATGCCGAATTCACCGTCACCGTGGAAATCCTGCCGCGCGACGCTTTTTTTGGTTTTAACAAACTGCCCGGCCCCGGCGGCCTTCCCGTGGGCGCCAGCGGCCGCGTCGTGGCTCTGATCTCAGGTGGTTTCGATTCGCCGGTGGCGGCCTATCGGATGATGCAACGCGGCTGCCGGGTCATCTTCGTTCACTTCCACAGCACGCCGTACCAGGACAAAACTTCGCAGGAAAAAGTGCGTGATCTCGTTAGCCTGCTCACGCGCCATCAGTTTCGATCGCTTCTCTACATGGTGCCCTTCGGGGAAATCCAGCGCCAGATCGTCGCCGCGGTGGCGCGCCCGCTGCGCGTCGTTTTGTATCGCCGCATGATGCTCAGAATCGCCGAAGCAATCGCTAGAAAAGAAAAAGCCAAAGCGCTGGTCACCGGCGAGAGCCTCGGCCAAGTCGCCTCGCAGACGTTAGACAACATGGCGGTGATCCAACAGGCGGCCCGGCTGCCAATTCTGCGGCCGCTGGTCGGCATGGATAAACAGGAGATCGTCGATCAGTCACGGCGCATCGGCACGTTCGATATTTCATCGGTGCCGGACCAGGACTGCTGCCAACTGTTTGTGCCGAAACATCCGGCGACTAAGGCGAGATTTAATGAAGTGGAAGCCGACGAGGCGAAGTTGGACGTGAATGAATTGCTGCGCTACGGCCTCGACAACGCCACGGATGAGGAGTTTACGTTTCCGCCGGTAGCCGTGATGAACACAGACGTAAATTCGGTTTAATTGGAATATCTTGGTTGCCCCTTACCGTCATTGCCGCGCCGGCGGGAATCCAGGGAGAGGGCGGACATCCTTCGATGGACTCAGGACAGGCTCCGGTCCGGCCCTACGGGGAAAAACCTGGATTCCCGTTTGCACGGGAATGACGGAATCGGAAATTCTGAATTTCCGAGGAACGAGTTGAACGGCTGGAACGATTGGAACGTTTTGAACGAAACCGCGAAGCGTTCACACATAGTGCTGTATCCGCTCAAGACTCGGCGCAAAGAACAAATCCTCAACTCTCGGCTTCTTCTTAATCATCCCCTGCTCAAACTCGTAGCGAATCACCGCTTCTAACGCCTTGCGGTTGTCGTCCAAATTGTACGGCCAGGGATCGGCGCCGAAAATTTCTTTTTGTTCCCGGATCAAATCCTGAACCCAGACCAAGGCGAAGCTGCGCGGGTCACTGTTGCGGGCGTAGCAAATTTGCTTGGCCTTCTCGAAGGCCTGCACCAAGCTAATGCCGACCCACGGATGCCTTTCCAGGATCGGATTTTTCACCACAACCGTGTGCATGATCGGGAAGTGACCGCCGTTTTTGTAGTATTCCATCTCGGCTTTCCTGGGATCGGGAAACAGCAAGGCAACCTTCGGATTGCCGCTACGAATCGACGGTAGCGTCTCAGGATACAACGCCGCTTCCAACTCACCGTCCAAAAGCATCTGGTCGACATTCTTACCGTGGGCGACGCGCTTCACTTTCATCCAACTGGCCGGCTCGAACGGAATATCCTCTTCCTCTTGGCACCACCATTCGATCGTCTTGAGATCGACGCCGTAGTGATCCTGGAGGATGCCGCGCATCCAAAGCCCGGCAGAATTCTGTAACGTATCCAATGCGATGCGCTTGCCATTTAAATCCGCTGGCTTCTCAATACCGCAGCCGGTGCGCTTCACCATGTACTGGTGGCGAAAGCGGCGGTGCGGAAAAACCGGCATCGCGTTGTAGCCACAGCCTTTGTCACGGGAGACTAAATAGCCCACCAACGACAGCTCACAGACGTCAAATTCTTCATGCTTAAGCATGCGCCCATGGCGCTCCGGCGACGGCATGGTCAAGACATTCAATTCGATTCCCTGCGGCTGGATCTCGCCGTTGATAAGCGGCCGGAGAAAATCGTAATCCCCACAGGCCAGGGTTAGTTGCAACTTTGCCATCTACTCACCTTTCACATGTCGCCGGTAAAGTTCCGGTGTGTCGATATCGAGGGTAATGCCCACGTCTTCGGTGTCGATCTCCAAGGTCTCATCGCGATGTGCGTTGACAACGGCTTTGGCGCCCTCGTTCATCGGTGCGTCGAGCAGCTCGGCAAACAGCGCGCGAGAGAATATCACCGGATGGCCACGCTTTCCCTGATGGCGCGGCACCACGATCAAGTTTTTCGCATTGTTGAATTGGCGGAGCATCTCGCGCACCAACTTTGGATCGATATACGGATGATCGACCAAGTGAACCAGCATGCCGTCGCAATTCGTTTCGGAATCCAAATGGCGAATCGCCGTCTGTAACGAAGACAACTGTCCTTGCTCATAATTGGGATTTACGACGATCTCGACTGGCAGATGTTCGATCTGGCGCCGCATCTCCGCGGCATTGAAGCCGAGCACGACGACGATTCGTTCCAAGCCGCTCTGCTTGAGCGCCGCAACAATTCGTTCGATGAAGATTTGGCCATCGATCGGCAACAGCGCCTTGGGCTCGCCCATGCGGCTCGATTCACCTGCGGCAAGAACTACGGCAACAATCATTTTCCCTACCAGCAGTCGGAGGGCGGTGCTCGGAAGTCAGCCGCCTCCGGCTGATTCTGCTGAAAAACCCCTGGAATGCTTCGACGGGCTCAGCATGAACGGAAAATTCTTAACGCTATCGATTCCTTCCCCGTTCGTCCTGAGGCTCTCGAAGGATGAACTCAGGGTTTCTCCGCAGAATCTGTTTCTCTAACCTATCTGTACACCTTGTCGATGAAACCGCTCTTTTCGAGTTCCCTGACAATGCTGTCGTCTACCATGTCTTCGACGCGCAGCGTGGCGCCGGGTTTTCGCGACAGCGCTTCCTTGATCTGAACTTCGGTGCCTTCCCGAGTTACCAACGGCACGCGATCATGGAGCTTCACATTGGCGGCGTAGGAAGATTCCAGGTACTGCGGATTATTCTGGCGCGTGTACTTGGCGATGAATTTCATGGTCTCTTGCTTACGGGTCTTAAGGAAATGGGTCGCTTCAATGAGTGCCATCGTGAGCTTTCTCATGGTTTCCCGGTTGCTCGCCAGATAACTTTTTGTGGTCGTTGAGCAAATATACGGGAAATCGAAACGCTTTTGAAAATCTGCCGTGCTGATCATAATCCGATGGGGCATGCCCTTGGCGAGGTGAATCGTCCCGGGAGGCGATGGAAACCCGACTATCCTGCCCGTGCGAAAGGCTGCCGCTCTTTCAGTCGGTCCCCCCACCTGGATGATCGGCACGTCCTTTACCGGCTCCAATCCCAACCCTTTGATCAGCACCCGGGCGGCGACATCCGACGCGCTGCCGACACGGCTGATGCCGACACTTTTTCCTTTGAGATCTTCCACCGACTTGACGGATTCCTGAACGATCAATTCGTACGGCAGCGTGTTGATATAACACGCGGTCATCACCAGATTGGCGCCGCCCACAACCGCGCTCGCCACGGCGCCGCCCGAGCTGTTTGCTACTTGGATATCGCCCGAAACCACGGTGGAAACGCTCATGGTCGAGCTTTGGATGAAAATGAGCTCGACGTCGAGGCCGTATTTCCGGTACATGCCGCCGTCTAATGCAGTAAACCACACGGTATTCGAGGCGTCGGCCGAGCTGTAGGCGATCTTGATGCGTTCCTGACTGGCGGCGAACGAAGAGATCAAGGTCACCACTCCCAAGATCAATCCCACAACCAGTCGCGATTTTCCTCCGATGCTCATGGAACCTCCATTAATCAACCCTCGGCTCGAACCCGAGGGATTTCATAACATCGACTGGAAGTCGACGCCTCTTTCGTCATTCCCGCGAAAGCGGGAATCCAGGTGACGGACAGCGTCTGTCATACCGTTGAAAAACGATATCCAGGTGGATGATGGGTCTGGATACCGGCTTTCGCCGGTATGACGGATTATGACGTCACCTGAAGCATGTCCTGGGCACTGTCGAAGTCGCACGGGATTTCAACCATCCCCGAGGGAAACATTAACTAGAGTTTCGAGATTAAACGCGAAACCTAAACCTTCTAATTTTCGGCCGGCAGGGCCATGCATTCCCCGGCTGGGAGCTCGACCCAAACCGCCTCGCCGCGGCGCAGTTGCAGGGTGTGGCGCTGGTGGGTTTGCAACACGTTCTTGCCGAGCTCGACGGTACAATCGAGATACTCGCCCAAGAACATCGCCGCGCCGATCCTGCCTTCGAGAATATTGTCCCCACCGGCCGGCTTATGTTGATGGACAGTGACGCTTTCCGGCCTGACCACGACCACCACGTTGCTGCCGGGTTTCAGGCCTTCAAGAACCGCGCAGGAAACCTCGCCGTCGCCGGTGCGCACGGTTCCGGTGCCGTTCGCGTCAACTTTGCTGATATGTCCGGCAAGTTGATTGGTCGAGCCGATAAAGTTGGCGACGAACTTACTCTTAGGCTGCATGTAGACCTCGCGCGGCGCGCCTTCTTGCACGATTACGCCGGCATTCATCACGGCGATCAAATTGGACATCGACAGCGCTTCGATCTGATCGTGAGTCACGTAAAGAGTCGTGATGCGCAGCCGGCGCTGCAGCTCGCGCAGCTCAAAGCGCATGCGCTCGCGCAGCTTGGCGTCGAGGTTGCTCAGTGGCTCATCGAGCAACAAGACCTTAGGTTCGCGCACCAGAGCGCGCGCTAGCGCAAGACGCTGTTGCTGTCCGCCCGAAAGTTGGGTTGCCATGCGCTCTTCGTAACCATCAAGCTCCACCTGTCCGAGGGCGGTGGTTACTTTCTTTTTAACCTCGGCGTTACTGATTTTCTGCTTTCCCACGCGCAGCGGAAACGCCACGTTCTCGAATACGGTCAAATGCGGCCAGATGGCATAACTCTGAAAAACCATGCCGATGGGCCGGCGATAAGCGGGGACATAGGTGTTGTCCTTGGCCGAGTAGACTTTATTTCCCGCGACAATGATCTCGCCGCCGTTGGCTTTTTCCAATCCGGCGATGCAGCGCAACGTGGTCGTCTTGCCGCAACCCGAAGGTCCGAGCAGCGTATAGAAACGCCCCTCTTCGACGGTGAAGGAGATATCGTTAACGGCCGTGACACCGGCATTCGCGCCGTCTTCGTAGATTTTGACCAGGCCCTTTACTTCGATCATAATTTCTCTTGGTTCAAACCGTTCAACCGCTTCGCTCGGTTCAATCGCTGCGCTTCGTTCAAACGGTTGGAACTGTTTGAACGACTTGAACCCTTCTCTTATGTTTGTATACCCACCTTGCCCGTGAGCTTGTAGAAAATCCCCACCACGCTCAGCAACGTGACGATCATCAGGATGCCGATGGCTGCAACGACGGTTACCTGGCCTTGCTCGAACATGGTGAAAAGCAAAATGGAAAGCACGCGGCTTTCGCCGGTGGCGAGCAGCACCGAGGTGGAAAATTCTCTGAACGACACGATGCAGATATAAATCCAGCCGGCGACAAATCCTGGGCGGAGCAGCGGCAGAGTTACCCGCTTGAATGTTTCCCACCACGACGCGCCGGAAGCCGCGGCGGCTTCTTCAAGCTCGCTGTGAATCTGCAAAATCGACCCAGAGGACGAACGCATGCCGTAGGGAATGAAGCGCGTCACGTAAGCGATCAAGAGCATCCAAATCGTACCGTAGATCGGAATCGGGAAAGCAACGTACAAGAGGATAAGTGCCATACCCATGACGATGCCGGGTATCGTGATTGGCACGAAAGCAAGAAAGTCGAGTATCCAAGCGCCGCGAAGTTTGCTCTTATAAACGATCCAGGCGACCAATGACGTAAGCACCATCGCAATGGTTGCAGTGAGCGTCGACAACAGGATGCTGTTTTTCATCGCCTGCCAAAATGGCCGAAACCCGCTCAAGTAACGGTAATTGTCCAAGCTGAGCTTATCCACTGCGGACCAGCTCGGCGCGGCGAAGAAGGGCAAGAACGATGCCCAGAAAAGAACCAGGAATGGCAACAGCACGACAAACAGAAAATAGATCATTAAAAAGCTGAAACCGATCCAGCGCCAAGGTCCAAGATCGAACTGACGCGGGCGAAATGCTTTGCCGGTGACGGTTTGAAACTTCTTACTTTCTTTCGTCGCCCGGGTGTAAAGCCAGACGCCCACCGCGCTCAACAGCAGCAAGCCGACGGCTAAGGCGCCGCCGCGCCCATAGTCTGGCGGGTATTCGTTAAACGCGAGATAAATTTCGCTAGTATACACATAGATCCGCGCCGGGATACCGATCAACGCCGGGGTTTCAAAGGATTCCAGGGTACGCACGAATAAGATCAGCAAGACCGAGCCGGCTGTCGGCATCAACAAACGCAAAGTCACCCGTCTAAACGTCTGCCAGGTATTAGCGCCGGACGTCATGGCGGATTCTTCCAATGACGGGTCCATCGACTTAAACGCCGCCGTCATCATCAAGAAAGCCAGCGGCACCTGTCCCACCGAATGCACCCAGACCATACCAGGAAGCGAGAAGACATTGAACGGCGCCGATTGCAGACCAAATAGCTGCATCAACCACACGTTCAAGTAGCCGAACTTAGGACTTAGAAGAAAAATCCACGCAATCGACTCCAACACACCGGGCAAGATCAGCGGCACCACCGCGATGGGCACGAAAAGACTCCGCAATGGAGTATTGGTGCGCTCGGTCAGCCACGCCAGCATCGTGCCGAATAAAAACGTCATCGCCGCTGAACCCGACGCAAAAATAAGCGAGTTCATGAACGTCGAATAGGTGTGCTCGCTGGCGTAGGCGTTGTGATAATTTTTCAGCGTGTAGACAAATTCCCGCGGCGCCACTTCAGCCTGAAAGCTGCCGACCAGGAGCATGAAGAGCGGCAACACCGCGAGATAAATCAGCAGACCAGCGCCGACAATCGGCACCAGCAGCGCCGGATCACCGAATTTTGACGCGCTCGTGGTCGCGCTTCTAGCTAGGGTTGCGGTGGCCATGGTTCGCAGTAATGGTTTGGCAGCTTTGAATTTCGCTGCGCTCAGCGCAGTTTAAAAATTTCCTTCCAAAGCTTATCGTATTTAGGAAACTCTTTTAAATCGGCTGCGGTGATGAAGTAAGTTTTATCAGTCTTGGTCTTATCGGTCGGATCGACCTTCGGATGGGCCGGGTTTCGTCCACCTTGAGCCATGACCTTCTGCCCGGCCTCACTCGCCACCCATCGGGCGAATAACAGCGCCGTGCTCGGGTGCGGCGCATTTTTAAACACTGCCGTGCCATTGATCGAGGCGACGCCTTCGCTGAGCATATAGTTAACTGGCGCGCCCTTTTTGATGCGGATCGGATAGTGATGCGAATAACAAGTCAAGCAGACGGCGGCTTGGCCGGCGACCAATAACTCAGCCAACTGTGAATGGCCTTTGTGAAACTCAACATTGTTGGCGGCCACCTTTTTCCAGTAGTCGATCGCTTTTTCATCGCTCTTGAAACGATACTTGGCGAAGGCCAGCAGCATTTCCAGGTCACGCGGTTCGGCGATCAAACGATTCTTCCAGCGCGGATTGACGAAGTCGTCGAAGCTCTTGGGCTCTTCATCTTTTTTGACCAACGAGGTATTCCACGCGGCGATGAAATACTGCAAATCTGACGCTGTCCAGAACGGCCCTTTTAATCCTTCGGGATAGGCCGCCGATTCCGGCAACGTCATCTCCATCATCAAGCCCTGATCGTGGAGTTGAATAACGTTTTCCAGCGGCACCTGGAAAACGTCGCCTAAAGTCTTGCCGCCCCGAGCTTCGCTGACAGCGCGGGCGACGAGTTTGTCGGAAGTGGCATCGACGTGATTGACCTTGATACCAGGAAAGCGTTTCTCGAAGATCGGCAAAATGATCTCGGCATTGACCTGGGCGAGCGTGCCGTAGAAATTGAGTGTGCCGCCTTCCTTGAGCGCGGCCTTGTGCAATTCGTCGAGGGACTGAGCGTGCGCCGGCGCGTAAGCACCGATGCTACCGCCAATCATCAGCGCGCCGAAAACTAGTAGTCCAAATCGAGACATAGAACCTCCAAACCTACACCGGTAGATCCGGTGCAACGGTGATATCAGCTTAAATCGCTGAGTCAAGCCGCGCCTAGCGCAGCTTGAATATTTCCTTCCAAACCTTTTCGTAGCGCCGCCACTCCTTTATTTCGTCCGTGCCGATCGGATAAAGCGTCGCGGGGCGGATTTTTTCCACCGGCTCTACTTTTGGATGGGGTGGCAAGCGCCCGCCCGCCGCGAAAGCTTTTTGCCCTTCCTCGCTGGACGCCCAGCGATAAAACAGCCACGCCGTATTGGGATGGGGCCCGTCCTTGGCCAAAGCGTTTGCTGTAATCGTCGCAATCCCTTCGGTTTGCATGTAACCGAGGGGGGCGCCCTTCTTGATGCGGGGAGGATAGTGGTGCGCGTAACAGGTCACGCAGGCGGCAGCTTGCCCGGCGGTGAGAAATTCCGCCAGCTCCGAGTGGCCTTTATGGAACTCAATATTATTCGCCGCCAGCTTACGCAGAAAGTCGAAAGCCTTCTCGTCGTTTTTGAATTTATGCCGGGCCAGACCGATGAGCAATTCGACATCGCGCGCCTCGGCAATTAATTTGCCTTTCCATTTCGGATCGGCAAAATCGTCGAACTGCTTGGGCTCGTCCTCCTTCTTGACCAACGAGGTATTCCACGAGCCGATGATGATGACTAAGTCGGCCGCCAACCAGTTTGCCCCCTTGAGGTT
>CAYZJE010000108.1:0-11334 GCA_964478485.1 uncultured Syntrophobacter sp.
ATGGTCGGGGATCAGCTTGGCGATTTCTTTGATGTGATCTGAATAATGAACTTCGACACCGACGGTAAAGTAGCAACCAAAGTCGATCATCGCGCGCAGAATATCCAGAGGGCCGGAGTACCAGTGGATGATGGCGCGCCGGACGTCGTATCTTTCGAGCAAGTCCAATATTTCTTTTTCGCCGGCTTTGGTGTGCAGGTTAACAAACTTTTTCTGCTCGGCGGCGGCGGCGATGAAATATTCCAAGACTTTGCGCTGTGCCGAATAGGTCGAGGTGTCTTTCACCCAGTGAAAGTCGAGGCCGATCTCGCCGATGGCCGGGCTCATTTCGATGTAGCGGCTGAGTTCCGGCAAGCGGTCGGCGTATTCCGCCGCGCGTCTCGGATGGATGCCGAAAGTCGGCAGCACCAATTCGGAACGTTCGCCGATCTTTTGCATCTCCAAGTACGACGGTATGTCCATCGCGGTGGCGACGGTGAAGATGCGCTCGGTTTCGATTTGTTTCAGCGCTTGGTCGAGTAAATCGCCGTATTTGTCCAAGTGGACGTGGGCGTCGATGAGCATGTTAAGGAGCCCTCACCCTGGCCCTCTCCCACACATTCGTGGGCGAGGGTATAAGAAATAATTCGTGCGGATGTCGGCAGACTCATTTGCGTTGCCAATTAATCCACAGTCCGATCAGCGCCACCGCGGCGGTGGCGAGATACATGATCTGAAAACTTTGCTGCACCAAATCAAGTAATGCGCCGAGGGTCAAGGAGCCGACGCCGATGCCGAGGTCGTAGAAGAATTGAAACTGCGCCAGCGACTGGCCGCGCCGTTCGCCGGAGGCTTGATCGACTGCGAGAGTCATCAGCGCCGGTTGCGCCGCGCCGGTGCCGAAGCCGCCGATGATCGCCGCGGCCATCAACCAGGTGGACGATGTCGAGAAGGCGAGCAGCAGGATGCCGGCCACGTTCAAAATGAGCCCTGGGATAACGACCGCCTGCCGACTAACCTTGTCGGAAATAGGCCCCGCGATGGGCCGGCTGAGAAGAATGCAGACGGCATAGACGCCGAACCAGATCCCAGGATTGGCCAGGCCGATTTGCAGAGCGTGGATCGGTAGAAAGGTGAGTATGCCGCCGTGGCCGAAGGAGAGAAAAGCCACGGCGATGGCCGGATCGATCGATTCTTTGACCATAATGTTGTCGAGCCAGCGATCGGATTTCTGCCGCGTCGATTGGGATCGATGCGGCTCATTAACTGGAAATGCAAAAACCAGGCTGACAATGAGTACGGCGCTGGCGCCGAGAAACACGCCGGGAAATTGAAAGCGATGATACAGCGCGAAACCGAGCACGGGTCCCAAGGCTGAGGCGAGGCTGCTCGCCATACCGGCGTAACCCAAAAGCACACCGCGGCGTGCCTGCGGCACGATGTCGGCCGATATCGTCGATACCGCGGTGGTGCAGCCGGACCAGCCGAGACCGTGCAGCACGCGGAACGGCAGCATCAGGAGAATTGACGGCGCCCAGAGGTAGCCGAGTTTACCGATGGTAAATAAAATAATGCCGTAAAGCAGAAAGGGTTTGCGGCCGATTCTGTCGATCGACAAGCCAATCGGGACGCGCGTGGCCGTGGCGGTAATCGTAAACACTGCCATTACCGCGCCGATCACTGTCGACGATGCGCCGAAGCTGATCAAATAGAGCGGGATCAACGGGCGAGTAACATGGTGCGCGAGAAAAACCCCGAAGCGGCTAAGCCAAGTGAGCAAAAAATCCTTGAGCCAAGGATTCGTCTGGAATTTGCCGTGTTTCGGATCGGTGGTTGTCATCGCTCGAAGCGTCGATCATTGCGGCAGGGGTGATGCAAAGTCAATTACTGCTCACACGATTCGGAATCGGAGAATTAGCCGCAAAGTACGCAAAAGGGAATTCAGATTATCTCCCGCAAAGGCGCAAAGGCGCAAAGTTTGAATTTGTTGTCATTTCGACCGCAGGGAGAAATCTTTCTTAGATCCCTCACCTACGTTCGGGATGACGGTCTCTGGCCCGTCACCTTTGCGCCTTTGCGCCTTGGCGGGAGTAATTTCCGAACCCTTCGTGTCCTTCGTGGTGAAATCCTCTATCTCATCGCTGGCCGCGGCTTGGCAATAGCAAAATTGTCATTGCAAACTATTTTAACACCTGACAGAGTGAGGCCGTTTTGCCAACGGGGAGGAGTGAATTTATGACCACGCCTAATAAAACGGTGCCGGTTTCCACCGGCGCCGAAGCCTTTCTTGCGCAGATGCGCGCGCTCGGCTCGGTGCGCTACATGTTCGCCAACACCGGCACCGACCACGGACCTCTCATCGAGGCAATGGCCAAAACGGCGACGGAAGATCCGCGCGATATTAAACCGATCGTCGTGCCCCATGAGCAGGCGGCGGTGTCGATGGCGCATGGCTATTACAATGTCACGCAGCAACCACAGATGGTGCTGGTGCATACACTGCCGGGTACGGCCAATGCGTTGGGCGGAGTGATCAACGCGGCCTCGGCGAACGTGCCGCTGTTTCTCTGCGCCGGCCGCACGCCGATCACCGAGGGTGAGCTGCGCGGCGGTAAGAGCCAGAACATTCACTGGCGCCAGGAGTCGCGCGATCAAGGCAACGTGGTGCGTGAGTTCGTCAAGTGGGACTACGAAATTCGCACCAACCAAAATCTCGCCGCGGTGGTTTCGCGCGCCTACAAGATCGCCATGAGCGAGCCGCGCGGGCCGGTGTATATGACTTTGCCGCGCGAGTGGCTAGCGGAAGCGCTGGAGTCGACCCAAGTTTTTTCACCGGATGCTCTCGCGCCTGCGACCAAGTCACAAGCCGACCAAGCGTCGTTGGAAAAAATCGCCGAGTGGCTGATCGGCGCCGAGAGTCCGCTGATCGTGACGAAATATTTGGGACGCAATCCCGAAGCCGTGCAGTATCTGGTCGAACTTGCCGATCTGTTGGCGATCCCGGTCGTGCAGCAATTGACCAACGTGAACTTCCCGACCGATCACCCGCTCTATCTCGGCACGCAGGTGACCAAGTACGTGCGCGATTCCGACGTGCTGTTTTTCATCGACACCGACGTGCCGTGGGAACCGCCCAACCGCAATGTCTTGCGCGACGGCGTGAAGATTATTCACCTAGAGCGCGATCCGTTGTTCACCGGCATTCCCGGTTGGGGATTTCCCGCGGACTTGCCGGTGACCGGTTGTTCGGACGTGTCGTTGCCGGTGCTCATTACAATTATTCGTAACAAGCTCGCGGCTGGCAAGGCAATGAACGCTAAACTTGAGGACCGGCGAAAAAAGTTCGAAGCGGAACACCATGGCGTTATTCGCGAGATGGACGCGAGCGTTGAAGCCGTGAAAAATCAAAATCCGATTCATCCTTATTGGCTGTCGAAATGCATCGGCGATGCGATGGATGACAAGACGATCATCGCCAACGAGACGATTACTTCAAAGCTCGCCGAGGTAATTCACCTGAATCGTCCCGGTTCGATGTTCAACACGCCGCTCGCCGGCCATCTTGGCTGGGGGCTGGGCGCGGCCATCGGCATGAAGCTCGGCGCGCCGGAGGCGACGGTGATCGCAGCCGAGGGCGACGGTTCGTATATGTTCTGCGCGCCGACGGCTTGCCATTTCACCGCACAGAAATATCAGATTCCGTTCTTGACCGTCATCTACAACAACCAGGCGTGGAACGCGAGTTTGAACGCGGCGCGGGGGCTCTTCCCCGACGGCGTGGCGGCCAGGACGCGCAACTTTCCCGGCACGGATTTAAGTCCATCGCCGAACTTCGAATTAACCGCGCAAGCCTGCGGCGCCTACGCGGCGCGAGTTGAAGAACCGGATCAATTACCGGACGCGCTGGCGAAAGCGTTAAGGGTGGTGAAAGAAGAGAAGCGCCAGGCGCTGCTGAACGTGATCTGCAAGAATCCGCTGGCGTGAGGGGATGGGGAATGGAGTGATGGAGTCGTGGAGTGTTGGAGTACTGGGGGGAATCTCGGATTCAGAGGTTTGGCCGCATCCTTCGACAGGCTCAGGACGATCGGAAATGCAAAGGGCGCAAAAGGGGAATCGGAATATCTCCCGCAAAGCATGTCCTGAGCAATGTCGAAGGGGCGCTAAGGCGCAAAGTGACGGGCGAAGCCCGTCATCCCGAGCGAAGGTGAGAGATATAAGAAGGATTTCTCCCGGAGCTTGTCCTGAGTTTTGTCGAAGGGGTCGAAATGACAACAACTCCGAACTTGGTGTCTTTGTGGTTCGACCGGCTCACCACACCCTGAGCCCGTCGAAGGGTGCGCCTTTGCGGGAGATTATTTGAATCAATGGAGGTGAACTGTGAAAACGATTCGAGAGCAAACTAGCGTTGACGGTAGCGCGATGAATTTATTTTCGGCGCAACCCGATGCCAACGGGCCGCTGCCGGCGGTGGTGGTGATCCAGCATCAGTATGGCATGGACAAGTTTATGGAGGAGATGACCGAACGGTTTGCCCGTGACGGCTTTTTCGCCGTGTGTCCGGATCTCTACCATCGCGACGGGCCGGACTGTCAAGACGACGGGCCGACGCGGCGCGGCAGAGCGCGCGATACTAACATCATCAACGACGTCAACGCGACAATGGCGCACCTGCGCTCGAACCGATTAGTCGACAGCCGGCGCGTCGCGATTCTCGGCTTCTGCATGGGCGGCCGCGTCGCCTATCTGATGGCCGCGGCAAGCAAAGATTTCAAGTCTGCGATCACTTGGTATGGCGGCAGTTGTTTTCGCCAGTGGGGTGAAGGGCCAACGCCGTTCGAGCGCACGGCAGAGATTTCCTGTCCGATCCAAGGCCACTTTGGCGCCACCGATCAGAACCCGACGCTGGAAGATATGGCTAAGCTCGACGCGGAATTGACCAAGCATGGCAAGGCGCACGACTTCTATGTTTACCAAGACACCGGCCACTCGTTCATGGACCCGCATCATCCGGATCGCTATGTGGAAAAATCCGATCGCGAGTCGTGGGCGCGCGGGTTGGAGTTTTTACGGAAATATTTGGCGGCGTGAACCGGATTTATCTCCCGCAAAGGCGCAAAGGACGCAAAGTTCGGAAAGGGATGATTCACCACGAAGGACACGAAGGTCACGAAGTTCGGAAACTAAAGCTTTCCTTCGTGCGCTTCGTGTCCTTCGTGGTGTAATAAAAAGTGGCATTAACGCAGGAGCTTCACTATGGCAGACAAACCGAAAATCTCTTTCGCTACCAACCCCAACCCGCGCAATCGCGCGCTGATCGACGGACTGATTCCGCTTGACGGCTACGACCTGGAATACGTCGGCGATAAGTACACACCCGGCGAGATGCATTACCGCTTCGTCCAGGGCGAGTTCGATGTCGCCGAGATGTCGACTGCTACATTGATGCGCGCCAAGGAGAAGGGCAAATGTTTCTTGGCGTTGCCAGTGTTTTTTCAGCGCGGTCCGCGGCAGCGAAACATTTTTCACTGCGCCGGTAAAGTGAACCATCCGAGCGAGCTCAAAGGCAAACAGATCGGCGCGTTTCGCTACGGCGCCACCGCGGTGTCGTGGGCGCGCGGCTATTTGCTCGACGAGCATGGTATCAAGACCACCGACGTGAGCTGGTTCGTCTCCGGCCAAGAAGTGTACATCGCCAACGAGCTGCCGGTGAAAGTCGAGCGGCTCGACCCGCCGCCGCCATTCGGCCAGGAAAAATCACACCTGTCGCGTCTGCTCAGCGAAGGGAAACTCGGCGCCGCGTTGGTCGCCGGAGATTCCGGTTATACCGGTTTGTTCGGCGGCGGGTCGTTGCCCGGTGCGATGGGGCAATTCCCCGGTGTGAAGCCGCTCTTCGATGATACCGAGGAGATTCTCAGCTACGTGAAACGCACGCAGATCTATCCAATCATTCACATCATGGCGATGCGCGAGGAGAGCGCCGAGAAATATCCTGACCTACCGGCGAAGCTGATCGAAGCGTTTCGCGAAGCAAACCGTCTTGCAGTTAAATACTTAAAACCAGATCAAGCCGAAGGCTACGCGAAAGAGCGCGATGTTCTTGGCTACGATCCTTACGCTTGTGTGCTCACGGACGCTGATAAGAAATCGATCCAAGCGCTGAATCGCTATCAGATCGAACAGGGCTTGGTGAAGAAAGAGCTGCCGCTGGAAAGTTTGTTCGTGAAAGAAGCGTTCAGAATGTAAAGAATGGAGTGTTGGAGTAATGGAGTGGTGGAGTGATGGGTCCGGAAAAACCCAATACTCCAGTACTCCACCACTCCATTACTCCAATTTGTTTGTCCACTCTCATAAGGAACTTTATGGCAATGTCGTCTGATGTATTCCCAGCCACTCGTACCACCCCGCTTCCGGGCGGCTACATGGGGAAGATGTTGCGCGTTGACATGACGACGGGGTCGCTCAGGGATGAGAACTTGCCGGAAGAGCCAGTGCTGCGGAAGTTTATCGGCGGCCAGGCGTTGGCGCTTTATATGCTGATGCGCGAGCAATCGATCGATGTTAAGCCGTACGATCCGGCGGCGAAGATGGTGATGTTCACCGGGCCTTTGACCGGCACAGGTTTCACGCCGGGCGGGACAAAAGTTTGCGCGGTGTTCTTGAGTCCGATGACCAACTATTCGCTCGGCCGCGGCGCGGCGAGCGGTTACTGGGCGGCTTACCTTAAACAATCGGGTTACGACGGCATCATTCTCGAAGGAGCGGCGAAGAAGCCAGCGTATTTATTCATTAACGATGGTAAACCCGAGCTGCGCGACGCGAGCAATTTTTGGGGCAAGGGTTCGCGCGATACCGAAGATTTGCTGCGCGCCGATGTCGGCATCAAAGACGCGCGCGTGATGGGCATCGGCCCGGCCGGCGAGCATAAAGTCCACGCGGCGATGCTGTGTAACGACTTCAACCACTCGGCGTCGCACAGCGGCGGCGCAATCTTCGGCTCGAAGATGCTCAAGGGCATCGTCGTTTTTGGCACCAAGCGGCCGCCGCTCTACGACAAGGCGGCATTGATCGACGCGGGACTACGCTGGCGCAATACGCTGCAACAATATTCAGTGGCCGATCGCTACACCGTCGGTCACGCGCGCCATCTCGAAGCGCTGCCGAATAATAATATGCAGAGCACGCTGATCGCCGACCACAACCGCGGTTTCGATCAGAACCGCGTGGTGCAGCGGCCGTGCTTTCAGTGCGCGCGGCTTTGTCCCTGGGACGTTGAGATCGGCGAAGGCGAGTTCAAAGGCAAGCTCGGCCACTTCAACGCCGGCGCCGAGTGGCTAGATACCTTTTGGAATCTCGGGGTCAAGGGCAACGCGACGCTTTATTTGGCCGAGCGGATCAACGATCTCGGCATCGAGTGCGGCCACTTTGCCTTCGGCGCCGGCGTGTTGTTCGAAGCTTACGAAAAAGGATTGGTCACGGAGAAAGATTGCGACGGGTTGCGTCTCGAATGGGGCAATGTTGAAGTAATCGACAAATTGCTAGAAATGACCGCGCGGCGGCAGGGCAAGTGGGGCAACTTGATCGCCGACGGACCGCTCGAAGTGGCCGAAGCGATCGGCGGCGACGCGCTCAAGTGGGTGGTGCACACCAAGCGCGGCGTGCCGGCGATGCACGACTGGCGGCCGCATTTCAGCAATATGCTGCGCGAGATCGTCGCCAGCGGCGGCATGAAGCCGCAAGGGGGCGGCCAAGCGAATCCACCCCCTGATTTGAAATATCGGGAAAAATGGGGACCGCTCGACCGCGACGATCCCACAGGTTGGCCGCAGTCCAACGTGAATGCGGAGCAGTATCGGCAATTCATCGGCCTTATGGGCGGTTGTTGGTTCGCCCAGATGCACATGAAGCCGGATGGCTTAAAAAGCATCATCGACTCATTCAACGCGACGACTGGATGGAACTTCGATCTCGACGAAGCGATGCTGGCCGGCCATCGTAGCGCGATCTTGCAAAGCATTTTCGCGACCCAACGCGGCTGGATCGCCGATCACGACTGGCAGCAAGTGGGGCAAAGATTTCTCGATCCGGTGCCCGACGGCAAATTCAAAGGCTTCACCATCGCCAAGTGGCTCCCGGAAATGGTTCGCGAGTATTACCAACTCTCCGGCCGCCACGAAAAAACCGGCCGGCCGTTCATGGATACGCTCAAGCAGTTGGGGTTGGAAGAATTTAAAGAATGGGCACAGCTCGATTGAGTCATCTAGAAGAAAAGATTCAATCATTTTTCGCCGGGAGAATAACTTTGAAACCTCAAGGCTAGAAGTAGCTCCGGCGTTAAGTTAATTTTCCAATCAACTTAACCTCTTTTTTTACCAGCTGATTCACTAGATCGCCGATTTCTCTGCCCTTCTTTTGAGCAATCCGTGCAAGTTGACTCTGCAACTTGGCCTCAAGGTAAATCGGCAGCCGGATCTCGGAATCTTTGTGGAAAAACTTTCCCCTCTTGGCTTTGGAAAAATCGTATTCGCGTTTCATTGGCTACCTTCTCCTATGTTCCTCAGCTTCCTTCTTGGTCGCTTTGCGCGCCGATATTAACCGTATCCGAGCGCTTTCCGCTGTTTCAGCTCGATAAGTGTGGCAGACGACCAGTAAACTTCCGGTGCCGTCCAAGCCAAGAGTGATCCATCGGTCTTCGTCTTCGCTGTGTTGTTCATCGAATACCGACAGCGCTTCCGGGTCAAGGAATACGGTGGCAGCGCGCTCGAACGCCACCCGATGGGTTCTGAGGTTTCGTCGTGCTTTGACGGGATCCCAATCAAATCGATACTGAAACGGTGTGGCCACCGGTCGATAATCCCATGAATTAACTTAGTGGCCAAGAGGTTGGACACGGCGGAGAAGCTCGATTCATGTGGCACGGAATATCTGTTTAGACCACTTTTGGATTCAAGTGCGATTCCGACCCACTGGCGCCCGTCAGTCCTTGAGATGGTTCGAACGAACGCAGAATGTCCTCGGGTAACGGCGCATCAAAGTCATCCGGCACGGTGAACTTGCCGGCGCATAATCCGAATGGGCGCGCGGCCTTAAGTGCGCCACTGATAGGATTGACTTCGGCGACCGGCTTTCCAGCACGTAGAATAAGCAACGATTCGCCAGCTTCAACCCGTTGAAGATACTTCGACGGGTCTCGCTGAATATCTTCAATGTTGACTTGAGTCATGGGCCGATTATCTCCCACAATTTTGACGTAAACAACCCCGGCTTCACCATCGCCACGTGGCTCCCCGAAACCGTCCGCGAGTATTTCCAATTCTCCGGCTGCCACAAAAATCCGGCTGGCCGTTCATGGACACGCTCAAGCAGAATTAATACTCACGCCTGATCCTCAACCTTTCCCTAATCATTTGAAAATGTCACCAGCCTATACGGAGCCCCTTTGCTGGGGATAAAGGATACACCGAATATTTTCATTACGTACCGGTCCGGCTGGGTTGATATAACACACCCAGGTTCGATTCGAGGGAACCGGTTTAAATACCTCTTTGTCGACAGCGGTCTCAACTCCTTCTATGTTCACCAATATTTGCTTACCATTATGGTTCTTAATTCCAATGGCAACCTGTTGAGGTCGGCAATCTCGCTCCAGACAACAATTCTGCCAAATGTCCGTTTCTTCTAACTTCGGCTCGCCGACATCATGTCCCCAGGAACGCGAAATCAGAAGAACTAAAGCCGCCGAGATCGCAATCGAAAAACAAATAAAATACACCGAGTGAGTAAATCTACGGCCCCATGCCCAAGCAGAAATCAAATGTCACCTCATTTTTTAGTCACAACCTGACACCTGACCTCTGTCACTTGACCACCTTCGTCGCCCGCATCAGCACGATCGGCGCAATCGTCACGCCGATCTGCTTGGCTGTTTTCAGATTGATGATTAATTCGAACGCCATCGGCTGCTCTACCGGCAGGTCGGCTGGCTTGGCGCCTTTCAGGATTCTGTCCACGTAGTATGCGACGCGCCGGTAGCTCTCCGCGGGGTCCGCCGAGTAGGACATCAGCCCGCCGGCATCGACAAATTCTCTGTTGCCGTATATCGACGGCAACCGGCTTTTTAAGGCAAAGTCCGCGATCCGTTTGGCGTTAAGACGCATTACCGGGCCCGAGAGCCCGTAGAGGCCATCCAAGCGCTGTTTGCCCATCGCAGAAAACACCTTAGCGAAATCGTCCGTGCCTCGTACCTCCCAAGGTTGAATAGTCAATTTCAGCGCACGCGCCGCCACCGGGAGAGCCTCTTTCACATCGAGTACACTGAGCGGATTGTTCGGATTGTAGAGCACCGCGACACGGGCAACTTTGGGAACGGCGTCTTTGAGCAGCTCCAGCCGCTTACCGCCTAGTTCTGTGCCAAGACTTGAAAGGCCGGTGATGTTGCCGCCGGGATGGGCAAGGCTTTCAACGAACCCTGCCGCGACAGGATCGGCCCCGCTGCCCACCATAACGATGGGAATCGTCTTGGTCGCATTCTTGGCCGCCCGGATCACCGGTTCCCCTCCTCCTGCTACTACGATGATATCAACCTTGCGACGCACCAGCTCGGCCAAAAGTTCAGGGTACCGATCGACCTTCCCCTCCGCATATCGGAACTCGATGGCGAAGTTCTGTCCTTCTATCTGGCCACGCTCGCGCAGAGCCAGCCGAATTGCCTCGGCACGGGCGGACTCAAGAGCTGCATCGGTATTTGATAGATACCCTATCAGCGGGACTTTCTTCGGCTGCTGCGCCTCGGCAGCGACGCCAAGAACAAGCACTAACATTGCAACCAAGATTGATGACAGATCAGGTTTGTTCATTGCCCACCTCGTTCTTCACCCTACTTATCACGCACACGGTAATTGCAAAAGGATTATTTGCGGCGGTGATTGTTCAGTTTGATTTTGGCTCCGGTGCATGGAGTGGAAAAGATTTCTCGCTGCGCTCGAAATGACATGCTTCGAGCGGTTGTCATCCCGAACCCTTCGGCGACGCTCAGGATAAACTCCGTGAGGGATCTTGCCAAACTGAACCACCACCTTTGCGGGAGATGACGACAAAACTTCGACGAGGGAATAGGCTAAATTCGGCCTGAGATTGAACTGTAAGGCGCATCAAGATGATCTTGACGAAAATGAGATCTCATCGTCCTCTTTTCAACAGCACGTGAAATAATCTCTGAAGTCTGTTAACAAGTGGTGTCGAGATTGGGGCCAGGCAATAGTAAAGATCATTCGGCTGTCCATCCAATTAACTTCAGAGGAATTTTGCTACTTTTACTGCTCAGCCTGAGTGCGATTTCGCCGGTGGCGGCGCAGAACA
>CAYZJE010000109.1:0-4731 GCA_964478485.1 uncultured Syntrophobacter sp.
CGTCAAAAAGCGACTCAAGCTATCGGCGAGCTTGTATGAAATGTTACAGATCTTGAGCCTGACCATGTTCGAGCGAATCCCATTAGATCAACTGCTTAACAACATTGCCACCGATGACATTCAAACTCTTTCACCTAATCAACTGAATTTGTTCAGCTAATACCCGGACACTAATGACCTTAGCCTTAAGTTTCCCAGCGAACCAAGGTTGGAGCAAACTCAACGGGGTTGTCCCAATGCTACGTTGCTGATAAAGTCCCGACGGTTTTTGGCAAAGTGATATCGTCAGAAAGCAGGGATCGGATTAAAGGGGTCGGGAGTCTTTTCACTTTCGCTGCGGACGACCGCGGGAATGCATTGTCAAAGCAAAGCTAGGGCAAAAGTACGCCGCCCTTTCGAAGTTGTGAACGTCGGTCCCCGTCGACCGGGTGGGCACAGTTACGTTCGCACGACCACTTCTTCGTCTCTCACATCGAATTGGGATCCAAAACAGCTCGACACTTGCTCGACGTGCTTCACGACTTCGGGGATCTCGGCTGGCTGCACGTACTTGGGCTGGTTTCCCGCGCTAATCCAGCCCGGCATGAACGTGACCTCGCTGATTTGACGATCGAATCCGCCCCAGTGGTCAGGTCTTCCAATGACACACAGCTCCAGTCCAAGGGTTTCCACAACCTGTGAAACTTTAGTTTCCCAACAATCTTGTCAGCCGATCAGACATCATTTCACCCCCACGACTGCGAAGGTGCGGTCGATGAAGCGCTGTCATCGAGATTGCGCGCGATGTTGCGGTCGACGATCTCGTCCAGTTTGGTCTCGCCAACGCGCGGGTTGCTGCTGCCCTCAGGCGCTGAACGGCTACCGCAAACGGTTCAAGCCGTTCAAATCGGTCAACTGCTTCGCTTCGTTCAAGTGGTGCAACGTTACTGAGCGTTCAAATCGTTCCAGACGTTTCAAACCGTTCAAGCCGGCTGTGAGCTTAACTAGTTTCAGTCGTTCCAAACGTTCAATCCCGGTTGACGGCCGTGCTCGTTGGGCGTGATCGTGCTCGTGAGTCGGGTTCGTGTGTTAAGCAGGCAGAGACTGCGCGACTAGGGCGGTTGGGAAGACATTCCTCTCTTGTACAGCTTGTCGATATAGCCGCTGTCGTCGAGCTCTCTGATAGAGCGGAGATCGACAAAGTCTTCGGCCTTCGCTCCCTTGGCTTCCGGGTCGCTCGCTAAGATGGTCCTAATTCAGAATTTGCAACAATTCCCTTTCATGGGGCGCGATGATAAAAGTGGCGCGATAGTCGGCAGAAGGCGGAGGTGAGATCGTGCGATATAAAATCACGTCGCTCTGGGCAACGATGTTCGCTTTAGGACTGGGTAGCGTATGGCTTTTCCCCGGCTCCTCCCATTCTCAGGCGCCGTACTACCAAGGGAAAACCATTACCATCATCAGGGGTGGGGAGCCTGGCGGCTCCGGCGATATGCAGGCCAGGGCCTTGATTCCTTTTTTGCGAAAAAATATTCCTGGAGAACCGAATATCGTCATCGAAAACATGCCTGGCGCCGCGGGCATGAAGGCGGTGAACTACATTTATTCATCCGCCAAACCCGACGGACTCGCGATCGCCTCCGCGGGGACGCCGATCATCACCGGCCCGCTCCTCGGCACGGCGGGGGCAAGGTACGATCTCGACAAACTCATCTTTCTCGGCTCTACGGAGAGCGGCGATCCTTATGTTTTTCTTACCCGGCGTGAGGCCGGGCTCGACAGCTTGGAGAAATTGCGCGCGGCATCGGGAGTCAGAATCGGGGCGCAGACGGTGGGCCACTCGGTTTACACCAGCGGGCGCATCTTCGCCTTTCTGCTCGGGCTCAAAGAGCCGAGGTTCGTTGTCGGCTTCGGCGGGCCGGAACTTGACCTCGCGCTGGTGCGCGGCGAAATCGACGGGCGGACAAACAGCGCCGATACGGTTGTGCGCCGAAATAATGAAGCGCTGGAAAAAGGCGCAATCCACATCCATGCAACCATCGCGATACCCAGAGGAAAGTTTCATCCGAGCTTTACAAAAGTCCCCGAATTGGACAGCTTCGCGCGCAACGAAAAAGAGCGACAATTGATCCAAGTGTTTCGTTCGTTTCTTTACCTGCGTTGGCCATATGTTTTACCGCCCGCCACTCCCCCGGAAATCGTCAAGACTTTGCGGCTAGCCACCGCGAAGGCCTTCAATCACCCTGAGTTTGCGAAGGAATTTAAAAAGCTCATGGGCAGCGATCCATCGCCGCTAACCGGCGAAGAGATGGACAGCGCTCTTAAGGATCTGCCGCGCGATCGGGAGAGCCTCGATCTCTACAAAAAAATGTCTGACCATGGTCCGCTCCCCCCTCGGTAGCCCGGATCATGCATGCGCCTCGGGAAACTCACCGCAGTCAGGCGATCGAGGAGCAGCGGAGGGCGCACGAGGGGGAGAGGACGAGGGTCAAGCCTGAGTATTAATTCTGCTGAAAAACCCCTAGGAATGCTTCGACAAGCTCAGCATGAACGGAAAATCTCAAGTTATTTCAACGCTCCTCCGTTCGTCCTGAGGCTCTCGAAGGATGAACGGAGGATTTTTCCGAAAACCACAAAAACATATTTCGCACGCAGATTACGTATAACGAACGATCGGAGCTTGGTTAATCACTTTTGATGTCCCGAATTTTCAAGAGAGGAGGTTTTTCAGCAGAATCATCTGTCTCCCGGCCTGACCCTGGCTTCTGGCTTCTCCACCGCACGTCTGCCACGAACGACCCCCGCGCTTGCCTTGACACAATGTTGAACGCGATGTTAGAGCTCGGCGGGAAGGGCTGCTTCCATGCACAACTCTTTTCATTCTGAGTCTGGCGGGTGGGCCCCGAACGCTGTGGGAGGGTAAGATGAATCACTTTATGCTACCCGCACTCCTAGCCGTGATTGTGATCGTGAGCGTGTCGCTCCAGCGCCTTGACCGGGCATGGTCGCAGCCAACCGATGCGGCAGCGATTATCGAAGGCGCAAAGAAGGAAGGAGAGCTGGTAATCTACGGGACCACCGACCTGCGACAAGCGACCATACTCAACGATAAATTCCGTCAGAAATATCCCTTTATCGACGTCAAACTAAATCGTCTGACTAGCGACAATCTCTACCCCAGGTTGATCGCTGAGACACGTTCCGGAAAATTCCTGAGCGACGTGTTACAGAACAACACTCTGGTCATGTATTTCCTGAAGCGAGGGAAGTTTTTGGCTCACTACCTTTCAGCCGAGGATCGCTATTATCCAAACGATTTCAAAGACCAAGGATATTGGATCACCAGCGGCACAAACATTCACGTCGTCGGCTACAACACCAGAGCCGTTAGCCGCGACCAGCTGCCAAAGAGATGGGAAGATCTTCTAACCCCCGCGTGGAAGGGGAAAATGCTGCTCAGCCCCAGGGAACAATGGTTCGCCTGGATTCTGCAGAGCATGGGGAAAGAAAATGGACTCAATTACATGCGCGCACTGGC
Source organism: uncultured Syntrophobacter sp. (assembly GCA_964478485.1). Taxonomy (GTDB): domain Bacteria; phylum Desulfobacterota; class Binatia; order UBA9968; family UBA9968; genus DP-20. The sequence continues at coordinate 3,518 of CAYZJE010000109.1, forward strand.
GAAGCAGGGAATAAGACCGCGGTCGTGGCAAGTTTCTGCTCACGGTGCATGAGTCGGATCCCAGCAGGTTCGAAGATTTTCATTGAAGCTATCGAGGAGCTGCATATCCTCTGGGGTAATTTCAAAGTCAAAGACATCGGCATTTTCGAAGATGCGTCTAGGATTGGCCGATTTGGGAATCACCGCCAATCCGTGTTGCAACGCCCAACGGATAAGGACTTGCGCCGTCGACTTGGTTTCCGAACGGCGAGAGAACCTATCCACGAGCGGCAATCGCGACCGGGAAGCCGCCGGCTTTGCTCCCGCTGTCGAATATTTGTTGGCCACCGCGACGAGCTTCGGATCCTTCAATCGCTCCCCCTTGGTCAATGGACTGTAGGCTTCGAGGACTATGCCCCTGCCGGAGCAGAAGTCCAATAAATCGCGCTGATATAAATAGGGATGAAACTCCACCTGGTTGACTGCCGGAACAGTCTTCGTCTCGGCAAGTAGCTCGGTCAAGTGCCGGATCGTGAAGTTACTAACGCCGATCGAACGTGCCTTGCCCTCGGCTCGCAGCGTTTCCAAAGCGCGCCAGCTTTGCCGCCGTTGCCGCACCGGGTAGTGGATCAGGTAAAGATCCACGTAATCCAACTTGAGCTTGTGCAGACTCGTGTCCAGCGCTAGCTCGGGGTTTCCATGATCGGAATTCCACAATTTCGTCGTGATAAAAATCTTCTCCCGGGGAATGCCGCTCATTCCGATAGCGGCGCCGACACTCTCCTCGTTGCCATACATGGCCGCAGTATCGATGTGCCGGTATCCCGCTTCCAGCGCGGCGAGCACGGCCGCTTCACAGGTCGCGCCAGCCCGAGTCTGCCACACGCCCAAGCCGATCTGAGGGATCAGCTGCCCATCGTTGAGTGCTAACTTCGTCTCGATCGTCAGTTCCATAACCGGGTGTTCCCAAGAGCTATTGATACTTACTGCTATCGACGCAGACAGCAAGTGTGCGGCCGATCTTGATCGCTCGCAGGCTTTAGGGATAAAAGAGGTAACATCGGCATTCGCAACGATCACGTCCAGAATTTAAGTGAATAGATTGAGACAACCATGAACACGATAACAAATGACATCCGGGTGATGACCTCAGGCGCTTTTACCGCGGCATATCTTGAACTCATTCCCCGGCTTGAACTCCTGACCAAGAAAAACCTCGTCACCGCGGCAACGTC
>CAYZJE010000110.1:0-2771 GCA_964478485.1 uncultured Syntrophobacter sp.
GGCGGAGCTGCTGCGACCGGCGGCGCACGGGGCCAAGTAAAGTTGCCACGGCAGCAAATACAACCGCGTAAATACGGAAATGGCGTCCTTTCGATCGATGACTCTCGCGAAAATTTGTGATGGCGACTCGATTCAGACGCCATTTGTGCGATTTTTATCGGCGCTAAGCCAGAGACATTTGTGGACTTGCAAAGCCACAGGTTGAGTGTAACCTTGGCTTGTAATCACGGCTTTCTAAAATCGCTAAGGGTGCAAAGGTTAAGCCGGAGACGACGATGAACGACGCAGTGCAACTTCATATTTCTTCTCAAGAACTCACCGACTTTTGCCGCCGATACCAAGTTCGCGAGCTGGCTCTCTTCGGATCGATATTGGGCACAGACTTCGGTCCCGACAGCGACATTGATTTACTCGTCAGTTTCGAACCAGCGGCGCGAGTTACCTTTTTGACCCTCGCCAGAATGCAGCGCGAACTTGAAACACTATCGGGGCGTTCAGTCGATCTGGTCCCGAAGGATGGGCTGAAGCCGATCATTCGAAATCAAGTTCTCGCAACCGCGCGCGTGCTCTATGCGGCGTGAGATGCCCCACTGACAGGGAGAAATAACAGTCAGAGAACTGTTTTGATATGAGACTCGGTCCGGCTAGCAAGGTCGATCGAAATTCTATTCAGACACCATTATTGCTGTTATTTTAAACCCCGCTTCTGATCTTTGAGTTGGCGATATATGATCGATGCGGTTCCCTTCGCTCACCGCATCCTACAGGGTTCGGATAACTTCCCCCAAAGCTTTAGCCAGTCGGCAACCGTCAAAAGCATTCGTTCGCAATCATGACATCTCATCTCAACTCCGATGGCGCACCTATCCAGCCGCGTTTTTTCTACGGTTGGTACATCGTCGGCGTTGGGATTCTCGTCAACATCGCCGGCACCTTCGCCTTTTCCAGCACGCTAAGCATTTTTTTGAAACCGATCACCGAAGAGCTTGGCGTATCGCGCGGCGCGTTTTCGTTGATCCGCACCTTTGAGATCGGTGTCGCCGCATTGATTGTGCCCATGCTCGGTTCGTGGATCGATCGACATGGCGGACGCGGCGTGCTCGTCCTTGGCGTTCTCATGGAAGGCGCGGGCTTGTTGCTCTCAAGCTTGGTGCAAAGTTTTTGGCAGTTCGTATTGGTGCGCTGCTCGCTGGTGATCGCCGGCGAAGCGCTGCTCGGCTCGCTGGTCATTAACGTCACCATCGCTCAATGGTTCGTGCGCAAGCGCGGCCGCGCCATGGGGATAGCCAATCTGGGCACCGGCATTGCCAAGCTCGGTATTCCGTTGGCCGCGGCGTCGCTATTTGTTTTAGTCGGCTGGCGCTATACCTGGGCGATCTTCGGCATCGTCGCGCCGCTCTTGGTTGTCGCCCCGGCGCTGATCTTCGTGCGCCGGCAGCCGGAAGACTTAGGACTCCGCCCGGATGGCGATCCGCCGCATCAAACAATAGAGAAACCTGCCGCAACGCTGAGCAACGCAGAACAGCGAGATTCGACCGAAGGAGTCGCATGGACTAGAGCCCAGGCGATCCGCTTACCGACCTTCTGGGTGCTGGTCATCACCTTTGGCATCGCCGGCGTTGGCATCGCCGGGCTTAACTTGCATATTTTCTCCTACGTTACCGACGTCGGCTACTCGCCACTGGTCGCCGCGTCGTTCATGAGCACCATCGCGCTGACACAACTGGGCTCCACACTGGTCTGGGGCATACTCGCCGACAAGTTCGACATTCGCAAAGTCTCCTGCGTCCAGTTTTTGATTCAAGGCGTGGGACTGATAACGGCGATCTCGAGCAGTCACATTCAGCTTACCTACGTCGGTTTTTTTCTCTACGGCACCGGCTTGGCGGGGAGCTTCGTGTTGCGCGAAGTGATCTGGGCCAATTTCTTCGGCAGGAATTCATTGGGCACGGTGCGCGGCCTTTCGATGCTGTTCTCTCACCTCTTCGCCGCCAGCGGCGCACCATTCTTCGGTTTTCTACATGATCGCACCGGCAGCTACGATCTCTCGTTCACGATCTTTGCCTGCGCCCTGTTCACCTCGGCGTTTTTAGTTTTGCTGGCGAAGCCGCCGCTAGGCCAGACATCAGCTGTCAGTAGTCAGTTGTCAGAAAGACGGTAAACTCTAAACCCGAAACACCAAACTCGAAACGTTTTTATTCGATCGCCACAAACAACTCTTCCGGCGAGAGTCGCCGCTTGGTCAATCCTTGCTCATGGCAGTAGAGCGCGAAGCTCTCGATGTTTTTCCGATTCGCCTCCAGGCCGTTCTGCCATGGATCGAAGCTCAACAGCGAATTCTGCCGCTCCAACTCGCGGCGCCCCCACATGACCATCGACCAATTCGGATCGACCCAGCGCTGGGTGGCGCGCTGACGCGCCTGCTCGAAGATGTCGTAAAGCGCGCACGGCAGCTCTGGATGCTGCTGCGCCAACTCCTTCTTGAATGCCAGCACGTGCATGATCGGAAAGTAACCTTCTTCGCGCAGGTAGCGTTCTTCCTCCACCTGTGGATCAGAGAATAGCCGCGCCAAATTTTTATTGCCGTCACGGAACGGCTTGGGCAAGCGCGACACGAACATCGCTTGAACCTTGCCGTCGACAAATTCCTGCTCGATCTCAGCCATGCTGCCGCGGGTCTCGATCTTCAAATCAGCCGGCAAGTCGACATCGACCACTTCTTTCCCAGGCGTGATCCATGTCACGGATTTTCTGTCGACGCCGTAGAAGTG
>CAYZJE010000111.1:0-3259 GCA_964478485.1 uncultured Syntrophobacter sp.
GCCAGCGGCAGCGTCGATGAGTACGTGTTGGCTCGCTTAAAAGAGCTAAACGCGCCCATCGACGGCTACGGCATCGGCACGCATATGGACACTTCCGCCGACGCGCCTTACTTAGACTGCGCCTACAAGCTGGTGGAATACGCCGGCGCGGCGCGACGCAAGCGCTCGGAAGGGAAAGTTCTCTGGCCGGGGCGAAAACAGGTGTATCGCAGTTACGACAACGATGGGCGCATGATAGGAGATATTTTGACGCTCGAAGGCGATCCGGCAAACGGCGAGGCTTTACTTCAACCGGTCATGGGCGCGGGGCGAAGATTGGCGCCAGCCGTGCCGCTCGATGAATCGCGTGCGCGCGCGCTGCGCGGATTGAAGAGTTTACCCGAGGCGCTAAGAAAGCTCGAGCATGCACAGGCCTATCCTGTGCGAGTGTCCGAGGCGATTGAGCGTTTGGCGCGAGATGTCGACGCGAAACAGTTTCAATCCGGAGTTCGACAAAGGCCGGAGATCAAGTCATTGAGCGCGCAAACGATCGTTGGTTAATTCAGCGAGGTGGACCATGCTATTCAATAACCGAGAACATGCCGCGGAGTTACTTGTCCAACGGCTAAGAACCGCTTACCAGAACAAAAACCCTTTAGTGCTGGGCGTGCCGCGCGGCGCCGTGCCGATGGCGAAAATCATCGCCGACGGTTTAGGCGGCGAGCTGGATGTCGTGCTGGTCCATAAGCTGACCCATCCAGAGCAGGCCGAGCTCGCCATCGGCGCCATCGATGAAGAGGGCAATGCCTTTGTGAACGACTGGGCGGCGGATTTAGATCCCGCTTATCTTGAGGCGGAGAAAAAGCGCCAGCTTTCGGTGCTGCGCGAGCGGCGCGCTAGATATACGCCGTTACGAAAATCCATTGACCCGCGCGGCCGTAACGTCATCATCGTCGATGACGGCATCGCCACCGGCTCGACCATGACCGCGGCGCTGCGCGCGATTCGCGCGCGCAAACCGAAGAAGCTTGTCGGCGCCGTCGCGGTCGCCTCGCCGGATGCGGCGCGGCTGATGTTGCGCGAATGCGACGCCATGGTGTGTCTCAACGTGCCGGCGGAGTTTTACGCCGTGGGGCAGTTCTTCGACGACTTCAGCCAGGTTAGCGACGACGACGTGGTGGCGATTTTGAAACAAGATGTCGAGAAGGCATCAGCGGTTGGATGAGCGCGCCGTTTCGGGCTCTTCTACGACTTCATCGGTTCATCCGCGAGATCTTAAATGCCACAAAATGTGATCCATCTAACCCCTCTTCTATTCGATGCGGCGACGTCTCCCTAAGTCAAATTTTCAAGTCGCGGTCGCACGGTTTTTCGTCCGCTCTAAATCGGCGCTCTGAATCAGAATAGTGCCGTCGTCTTCAAAGCGCCGTTCGGTTATCAATTGGGCGGCGCTATCCCAAATCTGTTGGCGGTGATTTCTGAAAGCGGGCAGGGGATCGTCGGTATAGGCGCTGAAGTGCTCGGTCAAGGCTTCGATCGATATACCGCATTCGATGATTTTTTCATCGACGACGGCTCTGAACCAAACCACTTTACGTCGGTGGTGCTCGTACCATTCGTCCGGCGTAAACTCGATGTTCATTGGTTGGTTATCCAAGCCCATGGCGGCACACTACTTCGCCGGACTGTCCGCTTTGGTTTTCGCGAACATTTGGGTGACGACATCGACGGGGACGGGCAAGACAATCGTGTGGTTATTTTCCGCCGACACTTGGACTAAGCTCTGCAAAAAACGCAAATGCATCGCGGCGGGGTGTTTGGCGATGATCTCGGCCGCGTCTGCTAATTTCTGTGATGCCTGGAATTCGCCTTCGGCATGAATGATTTTGGCGCGCCGTTCGCGTTCCGCCTCCGCTTGCTTGGCCATGGCCCGCTGCATTTCCTGCGGCAGATCGATATGCTTGAGCTCGACCAAGACGACTTTCACGCCCCAGGGTTCGGTTTGGACATCTAGGATCGTTTGGATTCTGGCATTGATCTTTTCCCTTTCGGCAAGCAACTCATCGAGTTCGCCCTGGCCGCAGACGCTGCGTAAGGTCACTTGGGCGAGTTGAGATGTGGCAAAGAGAAAATTTTCAACTTCACGAATGGCGCGGACCGGGTCTAGGACTCGGAAATAGAGCACCGCGCTCACTTTGACCGAAACATTATCTTTAGTGATGACATCCTGGGGCGGCACGTCCATGGTGACGGTGCGCAGATCGACGCGCACCATCTTCTCAATCCAGGGAATCACGTAAGTAATCCCCGGGCCGCGCGGCCGGACCATCCGTCCCAAGCGAAAGATGACTGCGCGCTGGTATTCCTTGAGGATCTTGATGCCGCTGATGAGAACGATCGCGGCAATGACGAACACAATACTGGCCGGTCCGAGAATTTGTCGAATGATTTCTAGCATGATTTCACCTTCAATCTTGGTTCAAGTCGTTCAAAACGTTCAAGCCGTTCAAGCCGTTCAAATCGTTTTCGCACGAACCGACGCCCTTTATCCTTTGATACATATCACCGGTTCGAGCCGAGCGACAGTGCGCGCTAGACCGGCGTGATCGGCGGCGTCGACAACTTCGCTCACGTCTTTATAGGCACCCGGTGCATCCCCGGCAACGCCGCGCGTGGCGCCTTTACGATGAACGAATAGGCGCCGCCTGCTTCCTTCTACCACATGTTCTTCCAACTTACAGGTATTGTGCGAGACGTCATAGAGCAGTGGCAGGCAAGCGATGCGAAGTTTGCAGAAAGCGAAAGTAGCCGCAGCAGACCCCGGCCACGATCGTAGTTGATCTTCGAAAACTAACAATTCCCGAGTGAAAATCTTGGCGCATTTGCGAAGGGGTGGCGCGGGGTCTGTGTCGGATTAGAATTAGCGTTGGTAACCGGCAGAATTGTCGGCAATTTGAGATTGTTCAATCACCGCTCATCGCTGAGTCGATTGGTACAATGTTTGCTCGTTAATGAAGCGAGCGGGGAGGAGAAAATTATTAAGGAAGGAGGTGAAGACATATGAAAACCACTAAAATGTTGGCGTTGCTGCTCCTCGTCGGACTATTAGGTTCACGTTGCGCCACTGTCAGTGGGCCCAACGCGGAATACGAAGAAGAGCTGATTCGAGTTGAGCAGATGAGCCCAGAGGAGAAGGCAGAGTTTGAGAAGGCCCGCCATGAACGGGAGAAGATCAACTGGAATGAATTTATCGGCGGCGGCGAGGAGTAGATCCATCCAA
>CAYZJE010000112.1:0-7395 GCA_964478485.1 uncultured Syntrophobacter sp.
AGCGATAAAATCAAGATCGGGTCTAAGCGACCAGACCGCGAGACCGTCGCCGTGCTTCGCAACCATCTTCTGGTGCACGGCGCCGGCGCGATGAACGCCTACGCATAGCCCGCTCGGCGGGATTCCTTTGACGTTACTCAAGTCGCCTTTGAGAATTTGCATGAGTATTCCTCCTCGTACAATCTAGCTTCGCTGTCATTTCGAGGGGTCATTGCCCGGCTTACCGCGCCAACTCGATCAATAGCAGCCTAGCTATTTCCGGTTACGCTGTTCCCCTTGGCAAATCAATCAGCCTGACGGTCTAGCGCGGCGCCACGTCGAAGGCCGCGGCCATGCGAATCGCGTAATTGTGATAGGCGATCGCGGTGGCAATCAATAAAACGTCCTTATCGCTAAAGCCTGCCTCGCGCAGCTCGTCGACGTCTCGCCGGCGCACCGATGCCTCGTCCGTGGTGCCTTTCTCCGCATAATCGAGCACCCTCATTTCCGCCGCCGTTAGCTCAAGCGCGCGCCAATCGCTCGCGGCTTGGGCGGCGAAAGATTGATCCAGCGGCCCGCGCAAAGCTTCGACGACAGCCTCGCAACGCAGAGCACCGGCGACCACGACGCCGATCAAGCTGTAAAGGCGGGGCGTCAATTGTTCGACGAGCAGGCGGCGCATCGCCGTGTCCGCTTCCAGCGCGCCGGGCGCCGCGCTGAGCAAATCTTCGATCCTCTTTCCTGGGACCATGCGCAAGCGGCTCATCGGACATCCTCGTAGAGCGACGTCCCCAACTGTTCGCGCGTCACGCCAAAGGCTTTTAAAATTTCTTCGGGAAAATCGAACTTCTCCTCCTCGACGCCGAGCAGGTCGGCGATACGATCCACCCAGTTTCTGTAACCGGCGCCCAAACCGATCGCGAGGATCTGCTCCTCACTGAAACCCGCATGACGGAGTGTATCGATGTCTTCCTCGGTTATTTCACTCGGCGTCAACGTAAACTTTTCGGTGAACGCCAGCATAGTTTTCTCTTGATCGTCCAAGTCGGCTTCGCGCCAGTTGGAGATCACCTTGGCCACTTCCGCCACCGCCATCTTGCCGTCGACACGGAGAAACTCTCCGTGGCCGATGCCTCAAAACCGGCAGCCGCTCAGCGCCGCAACCTGCGTGGCGATCAGTTCTTCCTTGCGCCGGCCCAAGCCGGAATGACCGGGCCGATAGATGCCCTTGTCGAAGCCGATGCGGGCCTCGAGGAGCTCCGAACACAAGCTGAAAATTTTCACGATGGGCGGCAGCCTGTCGCCGCGCCTCTGGCGCACCGACGGGCTCAGCCGAGCGAGAGTTCTTTGATAAACTTCTTTCAGCTCGCCGTCGGCTTCCGACTCATGAATGACTTTGATGAAGCTCACGACTCCTTCCTTAACGTACATTCCAAGGATCGGACGGCATCGCGACGCCACGCTGCTCCGCCAACTTCGCGGCGCGCGCCGAGCCGGCTCGGGCGCGCTGAATCTGCCAATCGGCGACTTCCAGGCCGAGCCCGTCGACCACTCGGACGCGAAAATTAAAATAAGCGCAGACGTGGACGATATCGAGAATATCTCGATCGGTCCAGCCGACATCGCGCAATTTCTGCGCGTCCGTTTCGCGCATGTTGCTCGGCGCCAGCGTGAGCTTCTCGGCAAATTCCAACATGGCATGCTCGGCTTCGCTCAGCACCATCTGGCGCCAATCGTCTTTGACCTGCTCCACCGATAAATCGTCGCCGCCTTCCTGACGCAGAAACTCCGCGTGGGCGACGGTTCAGAAGCGGCAGTGCAGCGTCGCCGATGTCACGGTGGCGATCATCTCGCGCTGCGCCGTGGTGAGGCGCGACTCGCCGCGCATGATCTCCCACATAAGCTCGGCGGTGTGCCACATCGCTTTGGGATTCAGACTGTGCAGCATCGGTGGGCTCACCGGCGACCCGCTGGCCGAGGCATCGCGATCCTGGTTGATCTTTTCGCCCTGGCGCTGCTTGCGAATTTTGGCGTACACTTCTTTTAGATCGCCGTCCGCCTCGCGTTCCGGAATAACTTTTATCCATGGCATGGCTTTTGTTCTCCTTTCATTAGCGATTGATGCCGAGTGCGCCCCGGCTCAGGAATAGGAATTTCCTGAATAGGAAATTCCTAATGCTTCGACGTGCTGCCTACGGTTGTCACCGTGATATGCGACAGCGGGGTATCCGCCGACGCGCCATGCCAGTGGCGCTCACCGGCGCAAATGTGCACGATATCGCCGACGGCAATTTCACGCTGTTCGGTCTCAGTCGCGGCAAACCCCTTGCCCGCCGTGACGACGAGGATCTGATCGCAGTCGTGGACATGCCACCCCGTGGTCGCGCCGACGCGGAAGTTGACCACGTTGCAGCGAAAGTTATCCGACTGCCCATCGCCGATCACCGCCTGCCGCGTCCGGCTCACCGCTCCGCCTGTCCACCCGGCGATCGGCGTCGCCGTGTCCATCGGTGTTTCCTTGAGTTCGTTGGTTTTGAGTACACGCATGTTCGGCCTCCTTAAGATTCGGAACGATTTAACCGCACCCTTCGACAAAGCTCAGGGCGATCGGAAACGCAAAGGGCGCAAAGTTGTCGACCCCGTCTCCCCTCTACACTGCTCACACCGCAACGGTCAAGACCGTCGATTGATCGAGAGGCGTGATCGTGATGGTAAAATACCCTATTGTCGCTGTTGACACTCCGACCTGCCCACGGCTATATCACACGCGGAGATCTATCATGCCATTCGTCCTATTCGCCCTATTCATAAACGCCATCATCACACCGGCAACTTTCGCCGCCGAGAAGATTCGCATGTCGGTCTCCGGCAGCTACAACATGATTTTTCTCGCCGCCGGCGTGGCGCAGCACAGAGGGTTTTTCAAAGACGAAGGTTTGGACGCCGATATCGTCGTCATGAGTGCGCCCGCCTCAATCGCCGCGCTGTCGAATGGCGATATCGACTACACGCTGCTCACCGGCTCAGTGATCCGCGCCGCCATTCGCGGCCTGCCGGTTCGGATTGTCGCAGGCTTGATGAGCAGCTCCGCCCACGTCTTTCTCGCGCGCCCAGAAATCAACACCATCAAAGATCTCCAAGGCAAAAGAATTGGTCTTGCCGGTTTCGGCGACGCTACTCACGTGCTCGCGCGAATGATTCTTGCAAAGTACGGCATCGACCCAGATAAAGAGGTTCAATTCATTGGACTCGGCTCCGACTCCGGCCGCTTCAATGCGTTGCAACAAAACCTCGCCGACATGGTCGTCACCTCACCGCCGTGGGACTTCGAAGGAAAAAAACTCGGCTACAACATCCTCGCCCGCGCCTACGAGCACGTGAACTATCCCCTCGCCGGTGTCGGCGTGAACCAAAAGTCGCTGCAAAACAATCGCCCCCAAGTCAAACGTGTAATCAAATCACTTGTCCGAGCCAACCGCTTCATGCGCGAGAACCGCGAAGAGTCGGTCAAAATCCTCGTCGCCTGGGGCAAAGGAAAGCCGGAGCACGCCTACGCGTCGTACGATTCCACAGTGAAAGTCATCAGTCCCGACGGCAGCATCCCGGATGACGGACTGAAAATACTAATCGATCAAGCGAAGCGAGATGTAAAGGTCACGCGGGACGTGCCGCTGAGTGAAATCGCGGACTTTACACTGCTCAGGGAAGTGCAGAAGGATCTGGGGCTGCGGTGATTAGCCCTGAGAATATTTCAAGGCGACGTAGGGAGGTTGCGTTCAGTCGCCCGATTACAGGCCGATGGCGACCCGCACGCGAATTCGATACAATGAAACGTGAGCAAGAAAGCGTGCACAACATAAATGAAGCTCAGAGGCATAATTTGGCTTCGAGAGATTGTCGACAAACTTGCCTTCAAGCATCACGTCGAAACGCATGAAGTGGAAGAAGTGCTCAGCAACAGGCCCAAAATCCGCTTTGTCGAAAAAGGCGATCGCAAAGATGAGAACGTGTATCTCGCGTTAGGTCGAACCCAGGCGGGCAGATATTTAGCGATTCTTTTTATTTACAAAAGAACTCGCGAGGCGTTGATCCTGAGCGCCCGAAATATGGCAGTCAAGGAAAGAAGGCAATATGCGAAAAAGTAAATCGAAATCTCTGCCGAAATTTGGATCGCTCAACGAACTTGTGGGTTTCTTCGAGACCCACGATATGGGCGACTATTGGGATCGATTGCCCGAAGGAGAATTTGACATTAACATCAAAACGAAAAAGCATCTCATTGCGGTCGATAAAGAGATCATACCGAAGTTAAATAGAATGGCGAAATCGAAAAATATCCCAGCGGAAAAACTCGTCAACACTTGGCTGAGAGAGAAACTAGCGATCTCAAAGCGCGCCTAACGAGTGTTTTCCTGGCTAATCACGGACCAGCGCCCCGTCCAGAGAATGTCAATAGAAACCATCAAAGGGAGGAACATTATGAGACGACTTGCTGTACTCACTGCGACCACGGTGTCGCTCCTGATGCTAGGAATTGGCTTGCGCGCGGGAAGCGACGCGGCGCGAACGGAGACAGTATGAAGAAGGCGAAGGCTAGACAAGCAACGATGGCGGCTAGTGACCGGGACACAATGAGACCGGAGTATGACTTTTCCGGAGCGGTGCGTGGAGTCACGGCGGTTCGCTACGCGCAGGGGGCCAACGTGGTCGTCGTGGACCCGGAGGTGCTTGACGTTTTTCCAGACGTGCAGCGGTGAACGAGGCCTTGCGTGCTTTGGCACCGGTCCTGAGGCGACGGCAGGCTGCCCGCAAGCGCAGGAACGTGGCCTAACTGACCGCTGCGTGAGACACGGCTACTCTTAAATATTTGAATATTCTGTGGACACAATTCGACGGCAGTTGCCGAGAAGATGGCGGCCTTGATGACCGAAACCTATTTGGCGGATCGGGCGAAACCAGATGTAAAAGTAACGCGCGACGTGCCGCTAGCGGAGATCGTGGACTTCAGCATTCTTAGAGAAGTGCAGAAGGAGCTGGGGCTGCGGTGATCAACTCTGAGAATATTTCAAAGCAACGTCGGGACGCTTTCGTTTACTCGGCGGATCACAGGCCGATAGCGACCCGTGCGCAAATTTCGTAAACGAAAGAAGGCAATATGCGAAAAAGTAAATCCAAATCTCTGCCTAAATTTGATTCGCTTAGTGAGCTTGTGGGGTTCTTCGACTCGCACGATATGGGCGACTATTGGGATCGGTTGCCCGAAGCGGAATTTGACATAAACATCAAAACAAAAAAGCATCTCATTGCGGTCGACAAAGAAATCATACCGAAGCTCAATCGAATGGCGAAATCGAAAAAAATCCCAGCGGAAACACTAGTCAATACTTGGCTGAGAGAGAAACTAGCGATCTCAAAGCGCAACTAACGAGCCGTTTCCCCTAAGCAGCCCCGTTGGTTAGGCGCCCCGTGTCCCGAAAAAACGTTGCCTTCTGACGCAGTCGCGTTTACCATGCCTGCGTGGCCACTCCGCAGGTTGTGATCGATACCAACGTTCTTGTCGCCGGGCTGCGCTCCCGACGTGGGAGCGCTTTTCGGCTGCTGACCCTGGTGGGCACTGGAAAGTTTGATACTCACCTTTCCGTCCCTCTGGTTCTCGAGTACGAAGACGTGTTGCTGCGCGAACTGCCCCACTTGCCACTAACACAGGAAATGGTCGAGGCGGTTATTGACTTCCATTGTGTCGTGGCGACAAAACACCCGATCTTCTTCTTGTGGCGCCCCTTCTTAAGTGACCCAAAAGACGATATGATTTTGGAACTTGGCGCCAAAGCAGGTTGTGAGTTTATTATTACCTACAACGTGCGAGACTTTGCCGGGGTAGAAAAGTTCGGCATACGAACCATCGCACCAGGAGCGTTTTTACAACACATCGGAGCATTGCCATGAGTACGTTAAGCGTTCAACTTCCCAACTCGCTGCACACTCACTTACAGGAACTCGCGAAACGTGAGGGAATCTCCGTTGAGCAATTCATTTCGACGGCAGTAGCCGAGAAGATGGCGGCCTTGATGACCGAATCCTATTTGGCGGAACGAGCGCAACGAGGAAGCCGCGTTAAGTATGACGACGCTTTAGCGCAAGTTCCAGACGTAGAACCCGAGGAGCATGACAAACTCCCCAACTCCTAGTTACACGCGGTAGAGAAACCTAACCGCTGCAGCTGCCGCCTCACACCCTACTGTTGTTCCTTGCTCCCGCTTGCAAACGTAACTGCGCGTAGGTGGCAAGTCATTGTAGTTTCTGATTCGTCCGCGCAAATCCCGCCATGCTAGCCTATCCCATCCGCGTCCTGTCGGTCATCCCACCGATGACGCAGCTCAACACGCCCTATCCGTCGACGGCGTACCTCACCGGCTTTTTGCGGTCGCGCGGAGTCGACGCGGTGCAGGAAGATCTTGCGCTGGCTTTAGTCCTGAAACTGTTTTCCATCGACGGACTAAATTCAATTCGCGAATGTATTGAAGCCATCCCCAAGCGCAAGCGTTCGCCAATCGTCAACGCGTTTTACAAGCATTTCGATCGCTATCGCACGACGGTCACACCCACCGTTGCGTTTTTACAAGGGTGCGACCCGACCGTGGCGCATCGCATCTGCGGGCGGCAATTTCTTCCTGAAGGGCCGCGCTTCAAGCCAATCGACTTCGATCTCGAAGCAGATGGCGACGATCCCTTGGCCTGGGCGTTCGGCACGCTTGGAGTGCAAGATCGTGCGCGTCACTTGGCAACGCTCTATCTCGACGATATCGCCGACGTGTTGCGCGACGCGGTGGACTCGCGATTTGAGTTTGTTCGGTACGCCGAATCCCTCGCCCAAAGCCAACCGACTTTCGACCCTCTGGCCGAGGCGCTCGCGGCGCCGCTCAACCTGGTCGATTTTACATTGCGTGATCTCACGCTGGCGGCGCTGGCGCGCCACACGCCAAACCTCGTCCTCGTGTCGGTTCCCTTCCCAGGTTCGGTGTACGCCGCGTTTCGCATCGCTCAAGCGATCAAGGCGCACAACTCGTCAATCGTCACCGCGCTCGGCGGCGGATTTGTGAACACCGAGTTGCGCGAAATCAACGAACCGCAGGTGTTCGACCATTTCGACTACGTCACCTTGGATGACGGCGAGCGGCCGCTCTTGGCATTACTGGAACACCTGCGCGGCGCGCGACCAGAGAGCGAACTTGTACGCACATTCGTTCGCACGAGCGATAAATCCGTGGTGCGCTACATCGACAGCAATGAGCCCGACGTTCCTTTCGCCGAAGTCGGAACGCCGACGTGGGACGGATTGCCGCTGGACCGCTATTTGTCGCTCCTCGACATGCTCAACCCCATGCACCGCCTGTGGTCCGACGGGCGCTGGAACAA
>CAYZJE010000113.1:0-7504 GCA_964478485.1 uncultured Syntrophobacter sp.
GCCGCATCACAACATGCACCTGCAAGCGGCGATGGCCAACGGATGGCGCGTCGAGTTCCATTTTGAAATGTGGGGCGTCGGCGACAAGATCTACAAAGAACCGCCGGCGCCGGTGAACGGCTGGGTGACGCTGCTGGACACGCCCGGCTTGGGACTCGAACCGCGCTTCGACGCGCTCAAAGAGTTTGAAGAGAAGTGAAGAAGGCAATAGGCATTAGGCAATAGGCAAAAGTAAGCGGAGAAAACCCATGACTAAAAAAATTCTTATCTGGCTACTGCTAAATTTCTTTGTTGCAAATGTTTCCGTCGCCCAGGCGCAGCAGCCAACGAAAGTCGCCCGGCTAGGATTCCAAAGTGCTGCCTCCCCTGCTGCTTTGTCGGCCCGCACCGAGGCATTCCGGCAGGGGCTGCGCGAGCTTGAGTACGTGGAGGGAAAAAACATTTTCATTGAGTGGCGATTTGCAGAGGGAAAGCTAGATCGCCTGCAAGAGTTTGCGGCCGAATTCGTGCGTCTCAAGGTGGATGTCATCGTCACGGCTGCTCCGGGATCAACCCGTGCCGCTAAAAAAGCAACTTCTACGATTCCCATTGTCATGGCGTGGGATAACGACCCTGTTGCCAATGGGTTCGTCGCCAGCCTTGCGCGGCCTGGCGGGAACATCACTGGATTGTCGACCCTGTCCCCGGAGATCAGCGGAAAACAACTGGAGCTTCTGAAGGAGATTGTTCCCAGGCTCTCCCATGTGGCTGTGCTTAGGACTTCGACCTCCCCATACTGGCAAGTAACAGCAAAAGAGATTGAACTCGCCGCCGGGGCGCTCAAGCTACAGCTTCAATACCTGGACGTACTAGATCCCAAGGATATTGAGACTGCATTCCGAGAAGCGCGCAAAGGGCGTGCTGGTGCAGTCCTCGTGCTAGCGAGCCCCGTCCTTGAGTCTCACCGAACACAGGTTGCAGATCTCGCGGCAAAGAACCGGTTGCCTGCGAGTTACTCAGCGACGGAATATACGGAAGCCGGCGGCCTTATGTTCTATGGCGCGAACACTCCCGACTTGTTCCGGCGTGCCGCTACCTATGTCGACAAGATTCTGAAAGGCAGGACACCCGCGGACCTTCCCGTGGAGCAGCCGATGAAATTCGAGTTCATCATCAATCTGAAGGCAGCGAAGCAAATCGGCCTGACAATTCCGCCGAACGTGCTGGTGCGGGCGGATCGGGTGATCAGGTAGGGGCGGACCGGCGCCTGCCCTGAGCGGAGTCGAAGGGTGTCCGCCCGTTCGAAGGGCCGACACGCAGGTCGGCCCCTACACGGCGCCAGCAAATCAGGCAGCTTTGAGACCGTGACGCGAAGGTTTGAGAACGAGCCGAACTCGAACCCCGAGGCGGGCAAGAATATCAATGAGCGTATCAGTGCTAAATAAATCGATCCGGCCTCGAAGCAAATCGCTTACCCGAGGCTTACTGATGCGGAGACTTTTTGCCAACACAGCTTGGCTAAGATGTTTGGATTCGATCAGCTTCTGGACCTTGATCATTAGGTCCGCTCGGACCAGCAGATGCTCGGCCTCCCCAGGCGCAAATCCCACATCGCGGAAAACGTTGCCGCTTGATCGCGTCATCTTGAGTTTCATATCGAACCTACCTTTGAACTTGCTCGTACGGGCGGACAAGTTAATAACATAACATTTTAGATTTTCGATTGCCGATTTTCGATTGGAGGAAAAGAGCATGAATAAAAGATCTCGGATAGGATGGCTGGATTCTGGTTCCTACAATCCAAAATCCAAAATCGAAAAGCGGCCCCGCAGACTAAAATCGGCGGGGATTTTCGCCCTCGCTCTCACATTCGCCTTCGGTGGGGCTGCGGTCGAGGCGCAGCAGCCAACGAAAATCGCACGGCTAGGATTCCAAAGTGCTGCTTCCCCTGCGGCTTTGTTGGCCCGCGTCGAGGCATTCCAGCGGGGTCTGCGCGAGCTTGGGCACGTGGAGGGTAAAAATATTGTCATTGAGTGGCGATATGCAGAGGGAAAACTGGATCGCCTGCATGAGTTTGCAGCCGAATTCGTGCGTCTTAAGGTAGACATCATCGTCGCGGGTGCACCTTCATCAACCCGTGCCGCCAAGGCAGCAACATCTACGATTCCCATTGTCATGGCGTTTGATAGCGATCCTGTTGCCAATGGCTTCGTCGCTAGCCTTGCGCGGCCTGGCGGGAACATCACTGGATTGTCGACTCTTGCCCCGGAGATAAGCGGAAAACAACTGGAGCTTCTCAAGGAAACCGTTCCCAGGCTTTCCCGTGTGGCTGTACTTAGGACTTCGACCGTCCCAGGCGACGCAAGAGTAAAAGAGATTGAACTCGTCGCCGGGGCGTTCAAGGTGCAGCTTCAACACCTAGATGTGCGAGATCCCAAGGATATTGAAACTGCATTCCGAGAGGCGCGCAAAGGGCGTGCTGACGCAGTCCTCGTGCTGGCGAGCCCCATCCTCGAGTCTCACCGAACACAGGTTGTAGATCTCGCGGCAAAGAACCGGCTCCCCGCGATCTATCACGCGGCCGAGTTCGTGGAGGCTGGTGGACTTATGACTTACGGCGTGAGCTTTACCGATTTGTACCGCCGCGCCGCTACGTATGTGGACAAGATTTTGAAAGGCAGGACGCCCGCAGACCTTCCCGTCGAGCAGCCTATGAAGTTTGAGTTCATCATCAATCTGAAAGCAGCCAAGCAGATCGGCCTGACAGTTCCGCCCAACGTGCTGGTCAGAGCAGACAGAGTTATCCGATGACCGAACAATCCAAAATCCAAAAGCGGCCCCGCAGACGAAAATCCAAAATAGGATTGCGAGCGGATAAAGTGATCAGGGTGCGCTTGCGCACCACGCATCGAGCGCGTATTAGCTTCGAGAACGAACGGAGGGCGGACATTCCTGTCCGCCTGGCGGGTTAGAAAACCCGCCCTCCTACGTCACCGCACCCAACTACGGTGCGCAAGCGCACCCTACTTGCCTGCCGGCGGAGTAAATGAGTAACGAGTGCTGAGTCTAAAGTGACGAAGTAGGGGGCGACCGGCGCTCGCCCTGTCAATTTTCAACGAGCGCGTCGTGTGAGCCTGCCTAACGGGTTAAACGATTTGAACCGTTTAAACGGTTTGAACCATTCTCCTACATCCCTTGACCCCTGCCGTATTACCGTATTACTAAGCAACATAGCGGCGCGAATTTGCCGCAGGACAAGCCGAGGAGGAGAACAGATGAAAGCTGAACGGCAAAACGACGCACTACGGGAAGCGTTCCACCAACGCATGCACGCCAACAACATGTACGGACTGTGGGAGCTGGCGAGCCAGATGACGCCCGAACCTCAACCCAAGATGATCGCGCATATGTGGCCATGGTCAACCTTGGAGCCGATCATCACGGAGTCCACCCAAGCCGTGCCGGTGGGCGATGAGCGGCGCGCGCTGCAATTATTCAATCCCGGCCTCGGCGGCCGCTGGGCGACGACCAACAATTTGATCGCCGCGGTGCAAGTGCTCTTGCCCGGCGAAGTCGCTCGCGCCCATCGTCACACGCCGACGGCGATCCGCTTCATCATCGAAGGCCACGGCGCCTACACCGCCGTCGACGGCGAGCGCGTCTACATGGAGCCGGGCGATTTGATTCTCACGCCGAGCTGGTCCTGGCACGATCACGGCAACGAAACTAAAGAGCGCATCGTGTGGATGGATGGCCTCGACATTCCACTCATCGCGTCCTTGGAAGCGATGTTCTTTCAATTCTATAAGGACACCCAAGTGCCGAAGAGCCGTCCGGCCAACACGTCGAAATCGCTCTACGGCCTCGGTCAACTCAACCCCACGTGGGTGAAAGAAACCTCGAAGACCTCGCCGCTGCTGCTCTATTCATGGGAACAAACCTCAGCTGCGCTCAATGCATTGCGCAACCACGAGGGCAGCCCGTTCGACGGCATCGCGCTGGAATATCGTCACCCACAGACCGGCGGCCCAGTAATGCCCACGATGGCTTGTCGCGCGCAACTTCTACGGCCCAGCGAACACACCAAAGCACACCGCCACACCGGTAGTGCCGTCTATCACATCGTCAAAGGCGAAGGCGCGACGATCATCGAGGGTAAGCAGTTCAACTGGCGCAAAGGCGACATCATCGCGCTGCCGCCCTGGGCCGTGCACGAACATGTAAACGGCGCAACACAAGACGACGCCGTGCTCTTTTCAATCCAAGACGCGCCGGTGTTGCAAGTGCTAGGGCTCTTTTATGAAGAGGAATACACTGAAAACGGTGGGCAGCAGAAGGTCACGTCGACGTTCGAAGCAAAATAGTTGTCGCGGATTCCAGCGAAAAACCCACGATCGTATGCACCACGAAGACACGAAGGACACGAAACCGGATAGGTCGAGGATCGAAGATGGAAGATTGAGGATGGCAAATTCTTCTTGCGATCCTCTATCCTCGATCATCCATCCTCGGCCATCTTCGTGCTCGGAGCCCGTGGTGAGCGTAGTCGAACCATGCCTTCGTGGTGAATAGTTCCGATCACAAATTTTTTCCTCGCATCACTTCCTCCAACTCCTCCAGACTCCGCGGCCAGTCATTTTTGAGCAAGCGCGATAGCGAGCGGTCCGCCAGCAGCTTGCCGCCGGTCTGGCATTTGGCGCAATAATTGGTCTCGTTTCCCGCGTAGACGATGCGTTGTACCGGCGCGCCGCATACCGGACAGGGTTTGCGATATTTTCCATGCACCGCCATATCGTCGCGAAACGCCGTGACCCGTTCGGGAAAAGTTTTGCCGGTCTCTTTGCGCAAACGCTCGATCCACTCGCGCAAACATTCCTTGGTGGCGCGAAAGAGAACTTCAATCTCGCCATCGCTCAAAAGCTTCGTCTGCTTAACCGGCGACAGCTTTGCGCGATGGAGAATCTCGTCCGAGTAAGCATTGCCGATGCCGCTAAACACATGCGGATCGGTCAGGGTGCGTTTGAGCGTATGATTCTCCCGCGTCAACGCGGCGCGAAAGGTTTTCAGATCGGCGTCGAAGATCTCCAACCCTTGCGGGTCGTGTTCAGTCAAATTTTCTCTACCTTTGACCAAGTGTAGCGACGCCCGCTTCTTGGACCCCATCTCCGTCAGCAGCAGCGTGCCGGTCGGGAAATCAAATGCCGCGTGACCATATTTGCGCGGCACCGCGATACCGCGTTTCTTCCAGTGAAAACGGCCGGTGATCATCAGGTGAAAGACCAGAAACAACTGGTCTTCGAGCTCAAAGACAATGCGTTTGCCGATGCGCTGAAAGCCGGTAATCTTCTTCCCCTCCGCCGAACCAATCGGCGGCTCGAAGGAGCGCAGCAAAAACGGACTGGCGAGCCGAATCTTTTCCAGCGGCTGACCCAGTAAGCGCGCTTCAAGCGCTTCGATGTAGACGGTGATGTCGGGAAGTTCGGGCATGTTGAAGATAGGGTCGAGGATGGAGAATCGAGGATAGAGGATAGCAAGACGCGATCGTCGATCCTCTATCCTCCATCCTCGATTTGCTTTGCGCCCTTTGCGTTACGATCGCCCTGAGCACCGTCGAAGGGTGCGGCTAATTCCGAATTGCCTTCTCCCGCAGCGTCAAAAACTCCTTCGCCTGCATCGGAAACAGCACACCCAAAAGCAAATCTTCGTCGCACTTCGCCAGCGGCCCTAAGTCTTTGATCGCCTTGTCCCAATCCGCTGGATCGGCCATCTCACCGGAGCGCAGCGAGTAATCCGGCTCTTTGTCCTTCATGATTTTCTTGACCAGCTCTTTGCTCACCTGGCCCGGCGGCCGGCCGTACTTGCCTTTGACGTAATCGCTGGTCTCTTTGGTGACGATCTTGTAGCGCTCGCCGGCCAGGACATTGAGCACCGCTTGCACGCCGACGATCTGGCTGGTCGGCGTTAAGAGTGGCGGGTGGCCAAAATCCTTCTCGACGCTCGGCGTTTCCTTTAACGCCGCGTCCATCAGATCCATTCGCTTGGCTTCTTTCAGCTGCGCAACCATGTTGGAAATCATGCCGCCGGGGACTTTGTGGATGAACACATCGGCGCTCACCCCGGTGTAGCCGGTCTCGTACTTTTCATACTTCTCCTTGATCTGCCGGGTGATCTGCGCCGGCTCCTCGAGAACTTTTAGATCGATGCCGGTGTCGAAGGGCGTTCCGGCCAACGACGCCACCATGCTTTCGGTCGCCGGATGCGCCGAGCCGAAGGACAGCGGCGAAAGCACCGTGTCGATCATATCGACGCCGGCGAGAATCGCCATCAGATGGCACATGCTCGAGGTCCCGCCCATATCGTGGCAGTGCAGCAGCACCGGCAGCTTTCCTTTGGCGCGATCTTTGATGCCTTTGACGATTCGATACGCATTGAACGGCGTCATGATCCCGGTGGCATCTTTGAGCGACAGCCAGTCGGCGCCGACTTCGATCAATTGCTCGGCATACTCCATCCACTTTTCCAGAGTGTGAACGGGGCTAACCGTATAATTGACCTCGACATGCGCTTCGCCGCCGAATTCCTTGACCGCCTTGGTCGCGGTCTCGATGTTGCGAAAGTCGTTGGTCGCTTCGAAGACGCGGAACACGTTGATGCCGTTGGCGACCGCGCGCTCGACGAACTTGTAGACGATCTTATCGGTATAGGGTCGGTACGCGAGAATATGTTGGCCGCGCAGCAGCATCTGCAACTTGGTCTTCGGCATGACGGACTTAATCCGCCGAAGGCGCTCCCAGGGATCTTCATTCAAGTAGCGCATGCACACATCGAAGGTCGCGCCGCCCCAAACTTCGACTGCGTAAAAGCCGCAGTTATCGATCGACGCGCAGAGCGGCAACAAATCGTCCGTCGTCACGCGAGTCGCCAACTTGCACTGTTGCCCATCGCGCGGCGTCAGGTCGGTAATCTGCACCCGCCGACTGCCAGCCGGCTCAGCAAGTAACTTGTACAGATCCGCGGCAAGCTGACCCAGAATCTCTTCACTCATGAGAGTTCTCCTCGTCCAAACATTCCGGCGCGATAATTTGCTTGCACCGTTTATAGGCTATTTACGCCACGACAGTAAAGACTCGGTTGCAGTTAGAAACCAAGAGGGCGGGTTTAAAACCCGCCCCTACGTCCGGACTTCCTCCTGGAATTTATTTTGCGCCCTTTGCGCCCTTTGCGGTTAAATAATTCTTCGTCTTATGACCGAGGGCGCGATGAATCGCGCCCCTACATGACCTTCATGCCCTTTGTGGTTAACTATCCCCCGCCTTGCATTTCCTGGGCGTTTCTCCTACAAACCGGCTGATGACGATTACGAGACTTTACACCGGAGCCGACAACGAGTCTCACTTCGAAGACATCGAAATTGAGCTAAATCCGATCCGCGACATGGCGGCCTCCGCGCTGCAGCCGACCCATGGGATCATGTTTCGCACTGCGTCACCGACTCATTTGAGCAGCTACCACCCCGCGCCGAGAC
>CAYZJE010000114.1:0-16758 GCA_964478485.1 uncultured Syntrophobacter sp.
AAATGCCGACGCCGTGATAGGCGCTGCCGGCGAGGACGAGGGTCGAGAATTTCTGCAGTGCGGTTTCGATTCGCTCGACACGGGCGGCGTGGCCGACGTGATACTGCGGCATGGAGTTCGGGTGGCGCCAGACGCGCGCGACTTGTGGCGCGGCGTGGACGCCGAGCAAGGCGGCTAACTCGTCGCGGACGTTTTTCTCCATCGTTTGATCGTCATCGCTAAATAATTCGTGCTGCAGGCTGCCGCCGATGAAGGCGCGCAGCAGAATGTGGCCTTGCGGAGCGCGGTCTGGGTACTTCAAACTGCTGTAGGTGCACGCCATGATTTTGCGCTTCTCTACTGCGGGCACGACGAAGCCGAAGCTGTTCGGCGCGCGTGGAAAATCTTCACGGCGATAGGCGAAGCTGATCGTGGCCGTGGAAGCGTAGGAGATGTTTTTCAATTCCACAGCAGCGTTAGCTGCGATCGATTCGAGCAATTGGCCGGCGCGAAACGCGGGCGCAGCGAGAATGACGGCGTCTGCGTTGATGATTTCTTTGCCTCCGACGGTGACGCGCCAAGTATTATCGGCGTTGCAATTTAAGTCCGTCGCCGGGGAATTCAAACGAACGGCGCCTTCCGGCAGACGCTGCGCGATGGCGTCGACAAGTTCCTGCATGCCGCCGGCGAGGGTGACGAACAAACTCCAGCGCGCGCCGCTGCCCGCTTCGCGGTATTTTGCGCGCTCGCGCTGAGCCGACCACATGGCGTAGATGACGCTGCGCTTCTTTTGTTCCATGTCTTTGAAGCGCGGCATGGTCGCCGTCAGGCTAAGTTTGTCGGGATCGGAGGCGTAAATGCCGCCGACTAGAGGTTGCGCGACCCGTTCGAGCGCTTCGCGGCCAAAGCGGCGGCGCACGAAGGCGCCGAGACTTTCATCGGCATTGACTTTACCGCGTGGCAGAAGAAGTTCCAGCGCCATGCGCAATTTGCCGGGCCAAGAAAAGAGCGGGGTTTGGATGAATGGCCAAATTCGTGTCGGCGCGAGTAGGAAGAAGCCTTCGGGAAGTTCAACCAGCTTGCCGTCATGAACGATATAAATTTTCTGATACGCCGACTGTGTCGAGACGAGACGGGAAGTGAGGCCGATGCGCTCGCAGAGCCTAAGCGCCGAGGGTTTCTCGGTGATAAACGAGTCCGGTCCGGCTTCGACGAGAAAATCGCCGACCCGCTCGGTGGCGATGGAACCGCCAAGGCGATTAGAGGCTTCGAGCAGGATAACTTCAAGATCGAGTGATTGGTCGCGCTTGAGTTCGTTGACGCGATGCGCCGCGGCGAGACCGGCGATGCCGCCGCCGATGACAATCATTCGCTTCATGACAGTCAGGGTCGAGGATGGAGGATCGAGGATTGAGGATAGACGAGTCTGGGTCGACGATGGAGGATCGAGGATCGAGGATCGCGATCTTCCATCATCTATCCTCGATCCGCGACGATTTGTGCCTGGATCACATCGGCCATCATTCGGATAAACGTCGGATGGTCATTGGGACAGCTGGCGCGAATTAGCGCGACGCCGAGATCGGCGGCAATTTTCTTGGCTGCGATATCGAGATCGTAGAGCACTTCAACATGATCGCAAACGAAGCCGATCGGCGCGACGACGATTTGTTTTTCACCTTGCGCTGCGAGGTTGCGGATCGTTGGCACGATATCCGGCTCGAGCCAAGGATCCGTCGGCCTGCCGCTGCGGCTCTGGTACGCTATGGACCAATGGTAACCGCCGAGCCGCGCGCCGATCAAACGGGCGGTTTCTTCGAGTTGGCGTACGTAGGGAGATTGGTTTGCCATGGCGACGGGTAAGCTGTGCGCCGTGAAAATAATTGGAGTCGAAGAGCGTTTTTCCACCGAGAGTGTGTTCAGCATCGATTGGATCTGCTCTACCCACGTCTGAATGAAGAGTGGATGCGCATGCCAGCCTGGAGAGAAATGGACCGTCGGCGCGGCGCCGAGCTCTTCTTGCGCCTCGGCCACGTCTTTTTGATAGCGCTCCCAGCTCGCTTCGGAATGATGTGGCGACAAAACGAAACCCAGCGACTGGCGCACACCATCAGCTGTCATTTGATCCAGGGTCTCGCGCAAAAAGGGCCGTGAGTTGCGCATGCCCACATAAACTGGCAGCGGGATTCCGTTCTCGCGCAGCAGTTTCTGTAAAGCCAGCGCCTGTTGAAACGTAATCTCGTTGAGCAGCGATTTGCCGCCGACCGCTTCGTAATGATGGACCACTTCTTCGATACGCTCCGGCGGAATCCGAATGCCGCGCAGCACCCGCGCGAGAAATGGGCGAATCTCTTCGGCACAGGTAGGGCCGCCGAAAGCGATAAGCAGGATAGCCTGGTACGGATGCGGCATGGGAGGTCAATGGAGTGATGGAGTAATGGAGTAATGGAATAATGGAAAGAATGCGGATTTCTTCATCTTAAACATCACTCCAACAATCCAGTACTCCATCTCTCCATTCCCTTATCTTGCGCTCAGTTCATGCACGGCATCGACCATGGCGATGACGTGATCGACGGGAGTTTCGGGCAGGACGCCGTGGCCGAGATTGAATATATGACCAGGTTTGCCACCGGCACGGCGGAGAATTTCCGCTACTCGACTTTTTATTTCTTTCGGCGCGGCGAAGAGCGCGACCGGATCGAGATTGCCTTGGACGGCGACATCGTGACCGACGGCGGCCCAGCCTTCGTCGAGATTGACGCGCCAGTCGAGGCCGATGACGTCGCCGCCGGCGGCGCGGACATTTTTCAACAAACCGGTGGTGCCGGTGCTGAAGTTGATTACCGGTGTGCCCGGCGCCACTGCGTCGATGACCGCTTTGGTGTACGGCTGGACGAACTGTTCGTAATCGCCGGGCGTGAGACAGCCGGCCCAGCTGTCGAAAATCTGCACGGCTTGCGCGCCGGCGGCGATCTGGCAGTTCAAATATTCGCCGATGATTTTCGCCAGCCGCTGCATCAAGCGTTTCCACGCTTCAGGAGTGCTATAGAAAAGTTTTTTGGTGTTGAGATAATTGCGCGAGCTGCCGCCTTCGATCAGATACGACGCCAGTGTGAACGGCGCGCCGGCGAAGCCGATCAAGGGAACTTTGCCGTTAAGCTCTTGGCGGATTTTTTTGACCGCTTGGTAGACGAACCCAAGTTCGCGCTCGACGTCGAACTCTTTCAAGCCGTCGATATCCTTGCCGCTGCGCACCGGGCGGTGGATCACCGGGCCGTCGCCTTTGGAATATTCCAGGCCGACGCCCATGGGTTCGAGGATTAACAAAATGTCGGCGAACAAAATCGCCGCGTCGACGCCGAGTGTTTGCACCGGCGTCACGGTGATCTCGGTGGCGAGATCGGGATTCTTGCAGAGCTCGAGAAAGCCGTGCTGGGCGCGCAGCTTGCGATACTCTTCCATGTAGCGGCCGGCCTGGCGCATGAGCCACACGGGAGTGTACGAAGTCGATTCGCGACGGCAAGCGGCAAGAAAGGGATGAGTCGAAGAAACCATGCGTCTGACTTATAAAAAGGTTCTTCCGGGTTTACTGTGAAGAAATATTCACCACAGAGGCACAGAGTTCGCAGAGTTCGGACTATTTCTTTATCAAGAACTCTTTACTCCGCGTCCTCAGCGCCTCCGCGGTGTAATTCCCGAGCCCTGATTCACACGAAAGCCTGAAGAACCGTAAAAACAGTATTAATCTTTGCCGGGAAAATCAACCGGGGCGCTTGCGCGGCGTGGCCGCTCCGATCGTGTCTTCGCCGTATTTTTGCCGCAGCCGGTCGATGCCTTTGTAGAGTTTTTCCATGGCGCCGCGCTGTTCGCGATTGAGCAGAGGCTCTTGCCACCCGGTGGATTGCAGCGCGCTGGCGCTCACGCCCAAGAGCCGCACGGCACGGCCGGGGCCGACATTATGGCGCAGCAAGTCTTTGACAACTTCGAAGATTTCCTTGTCGAAGCAGGTGGGCGACGACAGCGTGCGCGAGCGGGTAATGGTTTGGAAATTGGAATAACGGATTTTCACCGTCAGGCAGCGCGCGAAGAAGTCTTCCCGACGCAGTCTGGCGCCGACTTCTTCGACCAGTTCCCAGAGCACTTCTTCCATTTCCGGGATAGTCTTGAGCGGCGCGCCGAGGGTCGTTTCATTGCCGATGGAGTGATCGTGATGATGATGGGGCTGCGAGGATTCTCCGAGATCGAGATGGCGCGCGGCCATTTCCGGCTGTTGCAACAAATCGCCGATGGTTTTGATACCGCGCTGGAGCAGACTCTGATGTGTTTTCGGCCCAACCCCGGGAATCATTTCAACGCCCAAGGGCGCGAGAAAATCTTTTTCCGCGCCGGCGGGAACGCAGATCAGTCCATGTGGTTTTGCCAAGGTCGCGGCGATCTTAGCGATCACCCGGCTAGTCGATACGCCGCCGGAGGAGGGCAGGTCGAGTTCCCGTTCAATTCGGTGGATGATATCACCGGCGGTTTTGAGCGGCGGGCCGAAGAGTCTTTCGGTGCCGGTGAGATCGACAACCCCTTCGTCAATCGACAGCGCCCGCACTTCGGGCGAGTACTGCTCCAAGATCGCGAAGACTTTGCGGGAGAACTCCATATAAGTTCGCCGCCGGTTCGGCAGAAAGATGCCATGGGGGCAAAGTTTCTTGGCTTGAAACCCCGGCATCGCCGAGCGCACGCCGAACTTTCGCGCCGCGTAGGATGCCGAAGTGACCACGCCGCGGCCGTTGCGTCCGCCGACGATCACCGGTTTGCCTTTCAAACTCGGATCGAGCGCCTCTTCCACCGACGCGTAGAACGCGTCCATGTCGATGTGGAGATACCAGTTCATGATTGCTGCGGTGATTCAAGAGAGAATGAACATGGTCGAGGATTGAGGATTAAAGATGGAAGATCGCGATCCTCGATCCTCCATCCTCGACGGTTATCGTCATGAATCGCCGCATGAGCATTCCATAATTAGCGCGCGTAGAGCGAGTTGATGAAGCCGCTGAATTCAAGTTTCTGCAAGAACGAGTTGTCGAAAAAGTCATCCGGTTTGACCTGTGTGCCCTTGGGATTTTTGACGACCTCCAACACCGCTTGGACTTCCGATTTCGTCATATAGGGCACGCGCTGCAACACCGGAGCTACGTCGTCATAAACCGCTTCGACCCACTGGCGATTATCCATCTTCATGTTTTTGGCCATGACCTTGAGGGCGGTTTCTTTGTCTCGCAGGATGATCGAGATCGCTTCGGTGTAGGCCCGCAGATAACGGGTGACGGCGTCGGGCTTTTGTTGAATAACTTTGCGCGTCGTACAGACCGCGACAAAGATAAATGGAATATTAAGCTCGGTGACGTTGGCGATCTGCTTTAAGCCCAGTTCTTGAGCCTGATAAGTGGCCGGCGGATTGATCAAACCGGCCGCGGCATTGCCGGCCTTCAACATCGATAACAGCGCCGGACTGCTGCCGGCGTAGATAATCTTCACATCCTTGTCGGGTATCAGGCCATATTTGCGCAACAACATGCGGCTCGCGTAGTCGGTGGAGGCGGCCGGTTGAGTCGCCACGATGACTTTCCCTTTCAAGTCGGCCACCGACTTGATCGCCGAATCGCCGTAAAGCCGGAATATGAAGCGCGACGCCGTGTCGGCGATGTAAATCAAATCGGCGCCTTCCAGGGCGACGTCGATGCATTGATTGCCGACCAAGCCGATTTCCTCACTGCCGGCAGCGAGCGCCTGGATCGCCGTGGTGGCAGCAATATATTGGAGGCTATGCTGCAAACCATGCTTGGCGAACAAGCCAAGATCTTGCGCGACAAATACCGGCGTCATGGTGCCGCCTAGCGCGTTATGCACCCCGCGCAGCGCCGGCGCTTCGGCGGCGATCAACTTTGCCGTGAAGATAAGTTGGAGCGCTAATAGCGGAGCGAATGCGAGTTTGACTAAACTTGATCGACGCCTCATTTGAGCCTCCCGCAATCAATTATTGCCCGGAGAGTAAGAGAGTGGGCCAAGGACTGTCAAGGGATAACGGATGGTGGTAGTGGTTCAGTTTGATTTCAACGCCGCATCGACGTAGGGGCAGGCCTATGTGCCTGCCCTCCGAACGGGCAACCACATAGGGTTGCCCCTACAAATTTTGGCGAAACTGAACCACTACCCGAATGGTTCAAAATGTTTAAGCCGTTCAAATCGTATTACCCAAGGTCTTGCCTACTCTTCGCGCCGTCGGCCGCGCACGGCGGCGAAGAATATCGCGAGGAGGGCAAAGCCGTTGATCAAATGGACGGTGAAGCTAAATGATTTTAGAAAAATCTCCGGGGCGGCGGTCCAGCTGTCCGGCGCCTCGATTTGCGCGGGCGTGAGACCGTTGGCGCCAAGCGCGTAGGTCATGATCGCGCCGGAGATCGTGATGCCCATGGCGCCGCCGATTCGCGCGGTGGTGAGAGTCATGCCGGAAGCGGCGCCGACTTTGTCGCGCGGCACGGTGCTCATGATCGCGCTCTGATTCGGTGAGTTAAAGAGCGCCCAGCCGAGGCCGATCAAGAGTTGCGGCATGATCATTTGAAAGAGCGTCGACTGCAAGGTGAGCGAGCCGATGAAATGTTGGCCGAGAATCAGGATCGCCGCGCCAACGCTGCAAAGCACGCGTGAGCCGAAGCGATCGGACAAACGGCCGGCCACGGGCGCCAAGACAATGATCACGGCCGAACCGCCGATTAAGATCCAGCCCATCTGCGTCGGCGTGAAGCCCATGAGGTTTTGCAAGTAAAACGGGATGAGCACGCTGATAGCCGATTGAGTCGAAGTAAGAAAAAACAGGCTCAAATTCGCCGCCGTGAAAAGCCGATTTTGAAACAGAGCTAGGCTTAGGATCGGCGTCTCGGCTCGTTGCTCGGTGCGAATGAACAGCCACAAAGTTACCGCCGCGACGACGAAGAATGTCATGACGAACAGGTCGCGCGCGCCCTGGTGCGGCAGCCGATTGAGGGCGTAGATGAAACAGATATTGGTCAGCAGCAAATAGACTGCGCCGGCGACGTCGATCTTGATCGGTTGCTCGCTCGGCGCCCGCTCTTTGAGAATTTTCCAGCCAAAGTAGGCGCAGGCTATGCCGATCGGGATGGTGAGAAAGAAAATCCAGCGCCACCCCACCGCGTCGATGACGAAGCCGCCGAGGGTCGGTCCGGTGATGTAGCCGACGTGAAAAGCCATTGAAGTGAAGCCCAACGCCTTGCCGCGCTCGGATGGCGGCGAATTGACCGTCACCAGGGCGCGCCCGTTGGCCATGATCATGGCCCCGCCAATGCCTTGAACGACGCGAAAGGTGATCATCTGCGCCGGCGTTTGGGCGACGCCGCAGAGCGCGGAGCCGGCGACAAAAACCACAAAGCCGATGGTGTAGATCCATTTGCGGCCGAACAGATCGCCGAGCCGGCCGAGCGTGAGCACCAGACCGATAACCGCGAGGTCGTAGACTAACAAAATCCATTGAATAAACGACAGGTCGGTGTGAAAGACATGAGTAAGCGTCGGCAGCGCGACTTGTATCGCCCGGTGATTGATCGCCACCAGAACCAGGCCGAGAGAAACTTGATAGAGCACCAGCCGGGAATGTCTACGCTGTTCGTTGGTAATGATGGAATCGGCCATGAAAATAAAAGGGCGGCCGCTGATCGGCCGCTCTCGTTAGTACTCGATCGATGCGATCAACAATGGTTTAGAAGGATTTACGCTCCAGCGTTTCCTTTAATTCCTGCCGGAGCTTATCCTTCGCATGCTTGCGTTGATCTTTCTTCCGGCTCTTGATGATCTTGCCGGGCGGTGGCAACTCCTTACGCACCCGCGCCAGACCTATGGGAATTTTCTTTGACGGCGGGCTCAATGAGTGGTCCTTTGCTCGTATGATTCATTGGGCGCCGCGGCTTTGCCGTGGCTGAAGCTTAACTCGTCGTTTTCCACGTCGACCCGCACGCAATCGCCCTCGGTGAATTCCCCGGCCAAAATTTTAACCGCCAGCGGGTCCTGAATCAATCGCTGGATCGTGCGCTTGAGCGGGCGCGCGCCGTAGACCGGATCGTAACCCTTGTCGGCGAGCAGCGCTTTGGCTTGCTCGGTGATTTCCAGCGCCATCTTGCGGTTGGCCAAGTTCTGGCGCAGCCGTTTGAGTTGAACGTCGACGATCGATTTGATTTCGTCGCGACCGAGATTATTGAAAATGATGGTTTCGTCGACCCGGTTTAAAAATTCCGGTTTGAAGGCGTCGCGCAACGCGGCGTTCACCCGTCTTTCCATCTCTTTGCGGTCCTCGATTGCAAGCTCAAGAATGAACTGGCTGCCGAGGTTCGAGGTCATGATGATTACCGTGTTCTTGAAATCGACGGTGCGGCCCTGTCCGTCGGTCATGCGGCCATCTTCGAGCACTTGCAACAGCGCGTTGAAGACATCTGGATGAGCCTTTTCAATTTCGTCGAACAAGACGACGGAGTAGGGCCGGCGGCGCACCGCCTCGGTTAGTTGCCCGCCTTCATCGTAACCAACGTAGCCTGGGGGGGCGCCGATCAAGCGTGAGACCGAATGCTTCTCCATGTACTCGGACATATCGAGGCGTACCATCGCCTGTTCGTCGTCGAACAAAAATTCCGCTAGTGCGCGGCAAAGTTCGGTCTTGCCGACGCCGGTGGGACCGAGAAAGATAAACGAGCCGATGGGCCGATTTTGATCCTGCAACCCGGCGCGGGCGCGACGCACGGCGTTGGACACCGCGTGGATCGCGCTTTCCTGGCCGACGACGCGGAGTTTTAGCCGGTCTTCCATTCTCAGAAGTTTCTGCACCTCGCCTTCGAGCATCTTCGATACCGGGATGCCGGTCCATTTGGCGACGACTTCCGCGACGTCTTCGGCGTCGACCTCTTCTTTGAGCATCTTTTGATTCTTCTGCAGCTCGGCGAGTTTCTGATTGGCCGCTTCGCTTTCCTTCTGCAGTTGGGTCAGCGTGCCATAGCGCAGCTCAGCGGCGCGATTCAGATTGCCTTCGCGCTGAGCTTTCTGCTCTTCGACCTTGGTCGCCTCGATCTTCTCTTTGAGCGCGCGCAGTTGCTGAATCGATGCCTTTTCATTCTGCCAATGCGCCTTGAGGCCGCTGGAGGTTTCCTTCAGATTGTGAATTTCCCGTTCAAGCTGGGCGAGCCGCTCTTTCGAAGCTTTGTCTTCCTCGCGCTTGAGCGCTTGGCGCTCGATTTCCAACTGCATGATCTTGCGCTCGACCTCGTCGATCTCGATGGGCATGCTGTCGATTTCGATTCTCAGCCGCGACGCCGCTTCGTCGATCAGATCGATCGCTTTGTCGGGCAAGAAACGGTCGCTGATATAGCGATGCGACAATGTCGCGGCAGCGATGATCGCGCCGTCGGTAATGCGCACGCCATGATGCACTTCGTAGCGTTCTTTCAAACCACGGAGAATAGCGATGGTGTCTTCCACGGAAGGCTCGCCGACAAAAACTTGTTGAAAGCGCCGCTCAAGCGCCGGGTCTTTCTCGACTTTTTTGCGGTACTCATCGAGCGTCGTCGCGCCGACACAGTGCAGCTCGCCGCGGGCGAGCGCCGGCTTGAGCATGTTCGACGCATCCATGGCGCCCTCGGCGGCGCCCGCGCCGACCAAGGTGTGCAGCTCGTCGATGAAGAGAACAATCTCGCCGCTCGCTTCGGTGACTTCTTTGAGCACGGCTTTGAGCCTGTCCTCGAACTCACCGCGGAATTTAGCGCCGGCGACCAGAGCGGCGAGATCGAGGCCGATGAGCTTTTTGTCTTTCAATCCTTCGGGCACGTCGCCGTTGACGATGCGCAGTGCCAAACCTTCGACGATGGCGGTTTTGCCGACGCCCGGCTCGCCGATCAGCACCGGATTATTCTTCGTTCGGCGCGACAGCACTTGGATCACCCGGCGGATTTCGTCGTCGCGGCCGATCACCGGATCGAGCTTGCCCTTGCGCGCGAGATCGGTGAGATCGCGGCCATATTTTTCCAAGGCTTGATATTTTCCCTCGGGATTGGGATCGGTAATGCGCTGTGAGCCGCGGATGCTGACGAGCGCATTTAGAATCTTGTCCTTGCTCGCGCCGAGTTCTTTAAGCATCTTACCGGTGTTGCCGCTCTCTTGAACCATGGCGAGGAGCAAATGCTCGGTCGACACATATTCGTCTTTCAAAGCCTCGGCTTCGGACTCCGCGCTCTCGATGACTTTTTTCAGCCGTGGCGTGATGTAACTTTGGCCGGTTGCGCCGGTAACTTGCGGTAGTCGATCGAGGGTTTTTTGCAGCTTGTCCGTCAAAGTGTTGAGCGGTACGCCGAGTTTTTGCAGCAGTGCGAGAACGACGCCTTCCTTTTGTCCCAGCAGCGCGAACAAAAGATGTTCGACGTCGATGGCTTGATGGTTGCGTTTTTCGGCAAGCGATTGCGCCTGTTGCAACGCTTCCTGAGATTTGGTCGTAAGTTTATCTAATCGCATCGTTTTCCCCCGCGTGTGCAGAGAAGTTAAGCATCCTTGTGGAGCCTGTCAAGAAAGTGCGGCGCCGGGTAGTGGTTCAGTTTCGCCAAAATTTGTAGGGGCAACCCTATGTGGTTGCCCGTTCGGAGGGCAGGCACGTAGGCCTGCCCCATCGATGCGGCGTTGAAATCAAACTGAACCACAACCCGGCGCCGGTTGGAAAAATTCAAATAGCGTGAAACTGCCGCGATTTCAGCGTCTGGGGAAGTTAATTGTTCGTTAACCACACTGCTTGCAGCGTGGAACCATTAAGTTTGGGGCGGGTTCAATACTCTGCCCGCGAAGTGTTTTTGTTTATTGTCAATTTGAAAAGCAGCTCGGCCGTCGCTAGAATCCGTTTTCATGTCAACCTATTTCCGCCCCAATATTGCCGCCATGACTGGCTACCTGCCGGGAGAACAGCCGCGCGACCAGGATTTTATCAAGCTCAACACCAATGAAAATCCCTATCCGCCGTCGCCGAAGGTTTACACCGCGTTGAGAAAAGCGATCAATCCCTCGCTCCGTCTCTATCCTGAACCGCTGAGCGATACCCTTCGTTCGGGGGCGGGCGCGGTCTATGGCGTAAAGCCGGAGAATATCATCGCCGGCAATGGTTCGGATGAAATCCTTTCGATGTTGCTGCGCTCTTTTGTCGGGCCGGCAGGCCGCGTCGCCTTTCCGGTGCCGACCTATTCGCTTTACGATACCCTGGTCGAGATTCAGGATGGCATTTCGGTGCGGCTGGACTACCCGGCGGATTTTTCCCTGCCGGAAGCTTTGGCCGGGCAAAACGCCGCGCTGACTTTTCTCTGCAATCCCAACGCGCCGTCCGGAACGCTGGTGTCCTTAGCCGAGATCGCCAAGCTCGCCGGCGCGGCTGCCGGCATCTTGGTCGTCGATGAAGCTTATGTCGACTTCGCCGAGAGCGAAGGCGCGTCATCGATTCCGCTGATTCGCCAGTTTCCCAACCTCGTGGTCATGCGCACGTTTTCCAAGTCTTTTTCGCTTGCCGGTATGCGCGTCGGTCTGGCCTTTGGGTCCGAGGAAATCATCGCCGGCATGATGAAGGTGAAGGATTCGTACAATTTGAATCGTTTGAGTTTAATCGCGGCGACGGCGGCATTGAGCGATATGGCTTGGATGAGACGCAACGCCGAGCGGATTCAGCGCAGCCGTAAAAAGCTCTCAGCCGCGCTCAAGCGCATGGGCTATCAAGTCTATCCATCGCACGCCAATTTCGTCTTGGCGCGCAAGCAAGGTCAAAATCTGCAACCGATTTACGAAGAGCTTAAGCGCCGAAAAATTCTCGTGCGCTATTTCGACACGCCGGGCTTGCAAGATTGCTTGCGCATCACAGTGGGCACGCCCAAAGAAGTAAAGGCGTTGCTCAACGAGTTGGCTAGCATTGATACGTAGCGGGCATGCCGCAACCGAAGAAAAGAAGAATGGCCGCAAAGAACGCAAAAGACGCAAAACGAGATCGGCAATGTAGTAAGTCAGTTTTCGTAGGGTGCGCTTGGCGCACCGGTCAGTCTCGGAATATCTCGCGCAAAGACGCCAAGGTCGCCAAGATTCGTAGGATGGGTTGAGCCCTTCCCTCGATACGGTTCCTCCCTTCGATACGGCCCTACGGGCCTACTCAGGATAAACGGAATTGTTTCCGAGTCCCCGAATAGCCACCGTTTCGGTGACGTATCGAGGGGTGCGGCTTCGCGCTACTCAGGGTGCACGGAATTGGTGGAGTTCCGACGAAACCCATCGTTCTTGTTCGCCACGAAGAAAGGAAGCGCGTGAAGAAAGAACGGATCGGTGCGCAAGCGCACCCTACGGCGCTACGGGCCGGCATTAGACGCTAACGGAGGGCGGGTTTTCTAACCCGCCAGGCGGACAGGAATGTCCGCCCTCCTTGTGGATTCGCTTGGCGTCTTGGCGCGAGAGTGATAAGAGCCTGTGCTTGAAGAGGTACTGACAATCGGAAAATTTACACAAACCGTACAAAGGAGTTCGGCCATGGGTAAGATTAAGATCATCGAGCTGGACCATATCGTGCTCAACGTCGGCGATATCGACCGCACGCTAAAATTTTACACCGAGGTGTTGGGTTTGAAAGGCGAACGGGTCGACGAATTCCGAGCGGGCAAAGTCAGTTTTCCGTCGGTGCGCATTACCGATAAAACGATCATCGATCTGTTCCCCAATAAAGATCGCGCAAGCCATTCCGGCCCGGAGAAGGCCGTGAGAAATCTCAATCACTTCTGTTTAGTGGTTGGCGCCGAGAGTTTCTCTGGGATTGTCGATTACTTAGCTGAGAATCACGTCACGGTTCGTGAAGGACCGGTGTCGCGCTGGGGCGCGCAAGGGCGGGCGACTTCGGTCTATTTTCTCGATCCCGACAGCAATGAAGTCGAGATACGGTGCTACGCGCCAACCCCCCTCACGGCTTCGTGATTTCTTCTAGCTTGACCTTGACGATGCGCCGGCTTTCCATGTCGACGATGGTGAGCTTGTAGCCGTTGTCCTCGACCCATTCGCCGCCGCGCGGGATGCGTTTTAGCCGCGCCAACATGAAGCCCGCCAGGGTGTGAAAGTCCGGCGATTCCTCGAAGGGCAAGTGGAATTCGGCTTTAAGATCTTTGAGCAGCGCGGAAGCTTGGATGACCATGGAGCCGTCGGGTAGACGCTCCACTGGGCCGCGTTCTTCGCGGTCGTATTCGTCGCGAATCTCGCCGACGATCTCTTCGAGCAAGTCTTCCAGGGTGACGACACCTTCGACTTCACCGAATTCATTGACTACCATCGCCATGGCGAGGCGGCGGCGCTGAAGCTGCTTCAATAACTCGCTGGTCGGCAAGGTGCTGGGAACAAAGTAGGCTTGGTGCAGGTGGTCGCGAATGCGAAAGTCGCTGCGCTCCTGCAGGGCTTTGAAAACATCTTTGTTGTAGAGAATGCCAATAATCTTGTCCAAATCGCCATCGTAGACGGGTATGCGTGAGAAGCCGCTGTCGACGAAATCCTTGGCGACCTCGGCGAGAGAGGCGTGGGCGTCGATGGCGTGAATCTCGGTGCGCGGTTTCATGACCGCTTTGACCGGGGTGTCGGTGAATTCGAAAACGCTGTGGATCAACTCTCGTTCGGTCTCGTTGAAAATCCCTTTGGCGGTGCCTTCGCGGATTAGCGACTTCACCTCGTCGACCGAGATGAAGCTGGCGCTTTCGTTGTCCTTGCCGCCGAAGATTCTCAGCACGATGTTGCTCGACGCCATCAGCATCTTTACGAAAAGCGCAGTGACGCGCGCGAGTAATTCGATGGGCCGGGCGACGAAGCAGGCGATCTGCTCCGAGAATCGCAGCGCCAAGGACTTCGGCACCAACTCGCCGAGCACGAGAGACAGATAAGAAATGGGTAGGACGACGATCAACAACGCGATGGCTTCGGCCCAACGGCTGATGCCGGGAATCGGCAGCTCGGCGATTTGCGGCTTCAAAAACCCGATGGCGGCGGCGCCGCCCAAGGCGGAGGCAAAGGAGCTGACCACCGTCACGCCGATCTGGACCGTGGCCAAAAAGCGGTCCGGGTCGTTCTTTAGCCGAGCGACCGCGGCGGCGGCGGCGACGCCTCTTTCGAGCAGGGCGTCGATGCGGCTCTTGCGCATGGCGATCATGGCGATCTCGGAGGCGGCGAAAAAGCCGTTGGCGAGGATCAGCATCAAAATCAATACGGCCTCAAACCAAAATGATTCCAGAGTCATCGGTGTCGTCTCCTAATTTCCCGCGGTTACTCACCAAAGGAAAATGACGGCGGTGGTTGCAGATTCAGCAAGCGATTGTGTATTGCGCGGGCAAATCCGCGCGGCAGTCAGGGGATATGTTTGAATACGAAAAATCTTAACGTTCTAGCGGCAAAAGGCAAGGGCTGAAGTTTACCCCCGCCGCGCTTTCACGTAGGATGGTGTTCGGGGAATTCCTTGGACGAAAAACCAAACGAGATCACGTCCATTCAAGGGACGATCAGCCGGATCACCTACCAGCATCCCGAGAGCCATTACACCGTCGCGCGGCTTGACCAGGACGGTGGACCGAGCACGACAGTGGTCGGCACGATCTTCCCGGTTTCAGAAGGCGAAGAGATCAAAGTCACCGGGGCCTGGAAACGCCACCCGCGCTATGGTTTGCAGTTCCAAGTCAATCATTGGGAAAAGATCGATCCGAGCACCATCGAAGGCATCGAGAAGTATCTCGGCTCCGGTTTGATCAAGGGCATCGGTCCGACCTATGCAAAACGGCTGGTTGGCGCCTTCGGCACCGATACCTTGCGAGTCTTGTCGGCAGAGCCGCTGCGCATTCTCGACGTCGACGGCATCGGCGCGGTGCGCGCGCGCCGGATCATGGAAGCCTGGCAGGCGCAGCGCGGCATGCAAGATGTCATGGTTTTTCTCCAGGGCCACGGCGTCGGCGCGTCGTTGGCGCTTAGAATCTACCGCGTCTTCGGCGCTGACACGATCGCCCAGGTGCGCGAAAATCCCTACGCGCTAGCGCAGCAAGTGCACGGGATCGGTTTTCTCCTAGCCGACCGTTTGGCGAACCACATCGGCATCCGCGGCGATTTTCCCCTGCGCTTGCAAGCCGGGGTGTTACACGTCTTGCGCGCGTCCGCCGAGCGCGGCCACTGCTACTTACCCTTAACCGGCGTAACCAAGAATGCCTGTGAGTTGCTCGTTGTTGACGACGAGCGCGTCCATATTGCCGTGGAAAAGCTCGCGGAGCGGGGCGAAGTGGTCTTGCAGGATCAGCCGGATCGGCGCGCCACGCGGGTCTATCTCATCGATCTGTTCGAGGCCGAGCAGCGCGTAGCCGACGCCGTGGCCAGGCTGCTCTCGATTTCGTCGTTTCTCCAAGGCGAGAGGATGGCGCGCCCGTGGGAGAAGGGCAAAAGTGTTTCCCGCGGCGCCATCGATTTGCTGAGCGGGTCGTTGTTCGCCGATTTGCCGATGCAACTCGACGGCGACCAGGTCGAAGCGGCAAGGCGCGCGCTCAACGAGAAAGTGTTTGTCATTACCGGTGGACCGGGGACTGGCAAGACGACTCTGCTAATGTCGCTGTTGGCCGTCTTGCGGCGCGCTAAAATAACCTTTGCCTTGGCGGCGCCGACCGGAAGAGCGGCGAAGCGGATGACTGAGAGCACCGGCGAAGAAGCGCTGACGCTGCATCGTTTGCTCGAGTACAATCCGCGTGAGGGCGGCTTTCAGCGCCGCCAGGACAATCCGTTGCAAGTGGACGTGATCATCGTCGATGAGGCTTCGATGGTCGATCTGGTGTTGATGGATCATCTGCTTTGCGCCATTGAGCCGCATACCCATCTGATTTTGGTCGGCGATGTCGATCAACTGCCGTCGGTGGGACCTGGCAGTGTGCTCAAAGACTTGATCGATTCAGAGCGGGTGCCGGTGGCGGTCCTGCGGCGTATTTTTCGCCAAGACCGCGAGAGTTTAATCGTCGTCAACGCGCATCGAATTTTGCAGGGGCAAAATTTGCAATTCGCCGATGCCCGGGAACGGCGCGATTTCGACTTTATGGCGCGGGAAAGCGAGGACGAAATTCTCGAGACGATTAAGGAACTGCTGCGCGAGCGGATTCCCGCGTGGCTGCGGCTGCGCCCCGACGAGATCGTCCAATCGGTGCAGCTCTTGACGCCGATGCACCGCGGCCTGCTCGGCACGATTCAGCTCAACCGGGAGTTGCAGTCGCTGCTCAATCCCGTCGGCCAGTCATTAGAACGGGGCGGCACGACCTTGCGCGTGCGCGACAAGGTGATGCAGCTGCGCAATAACTACGACAAGGGGGTGTTCAACGGCGATCTTGGCCGCATCGTCTCGATCGATCGCGACGACGGCAAGATTCAAGTCGATTTCGACGACAAGCGAGTGGCCTACGAAGCCGACGAATGGGACGAAATCAGTCTCGCCTACGCGATTTCGATTCACAAAAGCCAAGGCAGCGAGTATCCGGTGGTGATTCTGCCGCTGCACACGTCGCACTACATGATGCTCTACCGGAGCATCCTTTATACCGCGGTGACGCGCGGTAAGAGTTTGGTCATCGTCGTCGGTAGCCGCAAAGCCCTCGGCATGGCGATCCGCAATGTCCGGGTAGAAGACCGGAACACCGGACTAAAAGAAAAGTTGCTCGCCGCGTTGGAAACGCGCGG
>CAYZJE010000115.1:0-3382 GCA_964478485.1 uncultured Syntrophobacter sp.
CGGAAAATTTGCGTGAGTCGCGCAAATTTTGAGTTTTAGTAGTACAAAGTAGGGGCGCGATTCATCGCGCCCTTGGACCGAAGACAGGGATTAATTAACCGCAAAGAGCGCAAAGAACGCAAAAAGGAATCGGAATTGTAGGGGCAACCCCCAGTGGTTGCCCTTCCGATGCTAATTCATAGCTCCAGGAAATGGGACACGAACCTTCGCCGGGAGGAGACCTCATGAAGTCGAAACGGTTAACGCACTTAGTGCTTGCGACGGTCGCTGTGACGACGGGATTTTTCGCTCACGGTGTTGGGCTCGCGCAAGAAGCAAAGCTCAAAACTTTAAAACTCGGCGGCGGCAGCTTTACAACTTCGATCGCGCAAGCGAACGGGATTTTCGCTAAGTACGGCTTGCAGATTGAGATTCCACGTTCAGCTTCCGGCGGCTCAGAAGAGGTGCGCAAGTGGCTTGCGTCGGGTGAATTGGACCTCGCCGACTACGGCGTCGACAACGCCATCGCCATGGTTGAGAACGCCGGCGTCGATGTGATTCTCGTCGCTGCCACCGACTACACGCCGACGGAGCTGATGGCGCAGCCGGAGATCAAGTCGCTCGCCGATCTGCGCGGCAAGATCGTTCTTGTCGACGCGCCGAACACGCAGAACGCGCTGGCGCTGAAAAAGATTCTCTCCGCTGTTGGGCTCAATGCGGGAACGGATTTCCAGATGAAAGAAGCCGGCGGCACCTCGGCTCGCATCGCGGCGATGCTGAAGCAGAAAGAATTTGCCGCAACCATGGCTCCCGGACAGTCGGCGGCGCAGGCGCGCCAGGAGGGCTTGGTGAGTTTGGCCACGACGGCGAACATCTTCGGACCGACGCTACGCTACGGTGTCTTCACGCGCCGGCAATGGGCCAAGGACAATGGCGATCTGCTGATTCGCTACCTCGCGGCGCAAATCGAGGCGCAGCGCTGGCTGCTCAATGCCGCGAACAAAGACAAAGTGATCGATATGGTTTTGCGCCAGCGCAAGGTGTCGCGCGAGCTGGCCACGGGAATCTACGAAATGGACATCGGACCGAACGGATGGGCCAAGGACGCGGCGATCGACGTCGAGCGTTTTAGCAACCTGCTCAAGTTTCGCGCCGAGGTCGAAGGCAGCTGGGGCGGCAAGGCGCCGGCGCCGGACCGCTATTACGATTCATCCTATTACGAAAAAGCTTTGGCGATGGTGAACGCTAAAGCGGCGAAGTGATTCTCGCGACCTGATCATCTGCGGCGAAATTAGTTATCAAAGCAGCTAGGAGAGCGATGATGAAAACGCGCGTAAGAAAAGCGCTGAGCGTAGCGATGCTGTTCGCTGCGTGGTTGGTTTTTTGTTGCACAGACGGATCGGCTCAGACGCCATTTTATCAAGGCAAGACGATAACGGTCGTTTCAGGCGTCGCCGCGGGTGGATCGGGCGATATTCGGATCAGAGCGTTGCTGCCGTTTTGGCGCAAATACATTCCCGGTAATCCGACGCTGATCGTCGAGAATATTCCCGGCGCCGGCGGTCGCAAAGCGGCGAATCATCTTTACGGCAACGTCAAACCGGACGGGCTTACGATCGGCGTGCTTGCGGCGACAGCCATACCGCTGGAAGTCCTCAAAGAAAGCGGCGTGATGTTTGACAGCTCCAAGTTCATTTACCTGGGCGCGACGGAGCACGCGTTTCACATTACATTTTTGACGCGCAAGGAAAGCGGGCTCGGCAGCTTGGAAAAACTCCGCGCGGCGACCGGCGTGCGCGTCGGCGGCCTGTCGGTGGGTCACACCAATTACGTCGCGGCTCGGTTATTCGCTTTCCTGTTGGGTCTTAAGGATTCTAAATGGGTCACCGGTTTCAGCGGCACCGGCGATCTCGACATTGCTTTATTGCGCGGCGAACTGGACGCCGTGGCCAATGGCGCGAACGCGATCCTGAGGCGAACCCCGGACTGGGTCGAAAAGGGCGCGATGGATTTTCATACGATCATCGATATTCCCAAGGGAACCAAGCACCCGCGCCTCGGTCATCTACCTGAGATCGAGAGCTTCGCCAAGTCGGCACGCGAGGTTAAATTGGTTACCACTTGGCGCACTTTCAGACTCGTCGGCTCGCCCTATGTCGCGCTGCCGGGAACGCCGAAGGATCGCGTGGAAATTCTCGAGGCGGCGATGCGCCAGGTGCTCAAAGACAGCGAGTTTCACCGCGAATACAAGAAAGTCGTCGGCGACGAGGTCGAACCGGTGACGGCGGAACAACTGACGAAAGAGATCCGCGAAATTCCGAGGGAGCCAGAGGTTATCGATCTGCTGAAGAGCCTTGCAGGAAGTGGTCCGCTGCCGGCGCGGTGATCCGTGTCGTTCTAGTAAGGAATGCACATGGTTTGGCGTCGCAAAATCAAGAAGCGGCGACGCGCCGGTTCCCAACTTCGCGAAAGCGCTGTCTAGGTTGTCCATCGGATCGCCTTCGATGGCAAACAATTCCAATAATCCCGCGGCACGAGTCTTGCCCCCTTAAAGTGTAGACAGCTTGGGCCATGGAGGTTGATCGCCGTATCGGCTGACGACAAACAACATGACTCGGGAAGGAGAAAGAAAATGCTGCGAGAAGAAACCAACACCTATATGGAGCGGCGCCAGGAAATGGAGATTTTGAAAAGCGCTCGGCGGATCGCTGTCGTCGGCCTAAGACCGGACCCGATTTTCAAAAGCTATGCTTGCACCCAGAAATTGATCGAATACGGACTAGAGATCGCGCCGGTCATTGCCAATTGTGAAAGCATTTTAGGACTGGCTCGTTACGGTCGAGTGTCGGACATTGCCGAGGCTATCGACATCGTCCAATTCTATACCGACGGCAAGGCGGTCATGACTCAAGCGGCGCGGGACGCGATTACAAAAGACGCAAAAATATTTTGGGTCGAAAGCGACGCTGCATCCGATGAAGTGCGCGCCCTGCTCAAAAACGCCGGAGTGTGTCTGGTCGAATACCGCAGTCTCCAGGAAGAATATGAAAGGTACTTATCGACTCGTACCGAGAAAGCGGTAGTCTCGAACATCGAACCGCTGCGCCATGTCAGCGAGTGCATGACGCGATACCCCGCGACCGTGACGCCGTCCGCGTCGATTGAGATCGCGCTTGAGAAAATGAAAAGGGGCCATTTCCGCCATCTGCCCGTGGTCGACGAAAATAATCATCTGCTCGGAATATTTTCCGACCGTGATCTTCGATTGCTGTACCCGAGTCCCACTTTTGAACCGGACGCAAAAGCCATGGAAAAATTCGCCGCCGCAGCCATGGCCGATGTCGCGACCTTCAATCCAGTTTCGATCTTGCCGAATGCGACTCTAGAGAAGGCCGCCGATCTA
>CAYZJE010000116.1:0-11311 GCA_964478485.1 uncultured Syntrophobacter sp.
CCTGCGCAAAACTTCTGCGTCGCCGATCCGAAGGGCGACCAGCCGGTCGCCCCTACGTCCCTTTTGTGGCCTTTGCGTTCTTTGCGGCCAATCTTCTTCGGTTGCGGCTGCGCCGCCCTACGTTCTTTGCGGCTAAATCTCTTTTCCCTCGCCTATTTCCCATACACCCGGTCGATGAAACCTTCTTTTTCGAGCTCGCGCACGATGCTGTCGTCGATCAGGCTGTCCACCGTCACCTTGCTGCCGGGCGTTTGTTTCAAGGCCTCGTCGAGCTGGATCTTCATCCCTTCCCGTGACGTATAAGGTACCCGCTCTATGATCTTGCTGGTGGATTGGTATGAGCTGTCCAGATAGGCCTTGTTCGCTCCCCGCAGATACTTGGCGACAATTTTTTGGGTTCCTTCCCTGTTGCTCTTGAAGTAATGCGAAGCTTCAATCAACGCCATGACGACTCTTTTCACCACGGAGCGATTTTTTGCCAGATAACTTTTGGTTGTCACCGCGCATATGAACGGCAAGGGATAGGGCTTCGGTAGATCTGCCATATCCGCCAGTACGCGGTGCGGCAGGCCACCGGGAACCAGGTGCACGTTTCCCGGCGGGGAGGGGAATCCGGCGATGATTCCCCGGCTGAATCCGGCGGCGCGCTCCGACGCGCCCCCGATCTGGAGGATCTTTACGTCTTCCATCGGTCTCAGGTTCAGCCCCTTCAACAGCTCCCGCGCGGCCACGTCCGAGGCGCTGCCGAAGCGGCTGATGCCGATGGACTTTCCTTTTAGGTCTTCAGCCGATTTAATGCTGTCGAGGACCACAAGCTCGTAGGCCAATACGTTGATCACACAGCCAACGCTCACAGTCTCTGCGCCACGCACGTTGGCGTTGGCGACACCGCTCCCCGCCGCGTTACCGATTTGAATATCCTGGGCAACGATCGCCGAGATGCCGATGGTGGTGCTGCCAATATAGACCAGGTCTACGTCGAGACCGTGTTTTTTATAGAAACCCGCGTCCTGAGCGATGGTCCATACCTGGTTGATGGTATCCGTCGAGCTGTACGCGATTTTGATTTTTTCCTGAGCTTGCGCCGTCAGCGGCCACACGCCGATGAGAAACAATAAAACGGCACAAAGAAAGCGTCGCCAGCTGTGATTTCTGTCGTTCATAAGGCCTCCTGCTATTTCGCTATTTCGAGGACAGGCACAGCATGCTGTGCCCCTACAATGCCTATTGCCTGTTGCCTAATGCCTTCCCTTGCAACGCCGCATAAACCTTTTCCGCCGTCACCGGCACGTCGAACAGGCGCACGCCGCAGGCGTCCGCTACCGCATTGGCGATCGCCGCTGGCGGCGTGACGTTGGCGTGCTCGCCGATGCCTTTGGCTTCATAGGGGCCGGGGCCGTTTTTGCCTTTGACCAGCACGGTTTTGAACTTTGGAATATCGAGGATGTTGGGAATCTTGTATTCGCCGAGATTGGTCGTCGTCACCTTGCCCTGGTCGCCGAGCAATTCTTCCATCAAGCCCGAGCCGATCGCCATGATCGCCTCGCCGTCAATCTGTCCTTGATGGCCGAGTGGATTGATAATCGTGCCGACATCATGCGCGCTGACAAATTTATGCAATTTCACTCTGCCGGTTTCCCGATCGACTTCGACCTCCGCCACCTGCGCGATAAATGAAGTCGACGAGCCTTTGCGCGGCACTTCGGTTTCAACGCTCACCGTCACCGGCGCGCCGGCGGCTTCGACCACGTCGCGCACAGTGAGCGGTTTGCCCTTCGCGCCCTTGGCGGAAAATTTTCCGCTCCTGTAGACCACCTGCTCTTCAGCGCAGCCGAGCAGAGTCGCCGCTTGGCCATTGAGCTTTTTGCGCAGCTCAGCCGAAGCTTGAAATGCCGCAGCGCTATTAATATTGGTCGAGCGGCTGCCACCGAAACCGACATCGACACTGTAGGAAACATCCGCGGTGTTGCCGATGCGGCAGCGCACCTGCTTGTAGGGCACTTGCATCTCAGCGGCGACGGTCTGGCAGAGAATCGTCTGCAATCCCGTGCCCTGATCGCCGGCGACGGTGAATACGGTAAACGTCCCATCGGCTTCGGCGGTCAATTTCACCCAAACTTTGCCCGCACCCGTGCCGCGTTCGTACATCGCCACGCCGCGGCCGACGTTGGTGCGCTTGGGGGTTTTCCAACCAGCTGCGTCGAGGGCTGCTTTCAAGGTCTCTTTGGCTTTCACACCGCTCCAAGATTTGCCCAAAGCATTTTCTTCGCCTTCGCCGACGAGATTCATCATGCGAAACTTCGCCGGGTCCATTTTCAGTTCCTTGGCGATGAGATCCATATGCGACTCAGAGGCGAACACGGCTTGGATCGCCCCCGGCGCGCGCCAGAAACCGCAGGGCACGGTGTTGGTGTAAACTTGCAGCGCTTCCATATGGCTGTGATCGATCTTGTACGGCGTCGCCGAACCGGCGCCGCCGATGCTGGCGCGCCCCGGCTTCATGCCGGCGTAGGCGCCGGTGCCGTGGATCGCCTGCAAGTAGCGCGCGGTCATCCGCCCGTCACGCTTCACGCCAGTTTTTACTTTCACCACCGTGTAGTGATCGGGATTCATCGCCGTCAACTCTTCGCTGTGAGTCAAGA
The DNA here is from genome assembly GCA_964478485.1 of uncultured Syntrophobacter sp. Lineage (GTDB taxonomy): Bacteria > Desulfobacterota > Binatia > UBA9968 > UBA9968 > DP-20. The sequence goes on from CAYZJE010000116.1 coordinate 2,643, forward strand.
CGATCTTCACCGGCCGCTTGGCCTGCTTGGCGAGAAAATAACAAATCGGCAACTCGCCCGCGCCGCTCTTGCCGCCAAAATCGGCGCCGACATGCACCGCCTGGAGGTGAATCTGTTTCGGTGGTATGCCGACTGCCTTGGCAAATTGTCCGCGCGAGCCAAACGGACCTTTGGTCGACGCCCACGCGTTGACCGTGCCATCGTCGTCGATCTTGACCAGAAACGATTGCGGCTCGAGATAACCCTGATGATGGATCGGCATGCGAAAAGTGTGTTCCAAAACGATATCCGCTTCGCGAAAACCTTTTTCAATATCGCCCTTGCCCCAGCTCAGTTTGTTCAGCACATTGCCGCCGGCCGGCGCCATGATCTCCGCTGGCGCACCGTCATAAGCGGGCGCGTTGTCGTGCAGCACCGGCGCGCCGGGCTTCATCGCTTCGAGCACGTCGAACACTGCCGGCAACTCTTCATACTCGACGTCGATTAAATTGACCGCCTCTTCCGCGGCATCGCGGCTCTGTGCCGCCACGGCCGCGACTTTGTCGCCGATGTAGCGCACTTTGTCCCAGCACATAACTGGAATATCGCGAATGCTTTTGCCCTGATAATGCTCCGGCTCATCTTTGCCAGTGACGATTGCTTTGACGCCCTCGACCTTCCAAGCTTTCGAAGTGTCGATGCTCTTAATCCGCGCGTGCGGATACGGGCTGCGCAGAATCTTTCCCCACAGGACATCGGGAAAATGCACGTCCGCGCCATAAATCGCCGCTCCACTAACCTTGTCCGCGCCTTCAACGCGCCCGACCGCTGCACCGATGATCGATGATGGTTTCGTCATTAGAGATTCTCCTTTGTCTGATTCTGTATTAGGCTATTCTAAAGAGCTGCCAACCGTTCAAGCCGTTCAATTCGTCGTCGGAAATTCCAACGATTTGAACGGCCCGCCGCCCGGAGGCTCCGAGCCGCAGGACGGAGCACCCCTCGATCCAGCCCTGCGGGCTTACTCGGGGCAACGGATACCAAATTACCGGTCATCCTGAGTAGCCCCTGAGTGGCGCGAAGGGGTGTATCGAAGGATTGAACGTTTTGAACGACAACTTACACTCCGCCCACTGCCGCGCCTGCAAAGAACGCGTGCGCGAACTGCTGACGGCCATCTACGGTGACTACCGCGCGAATTATCAATTTCTCTGGCCCGCGCGACCGGCAGACTACGCGAACACGCCCATTGGAAATCTACTGAGCCGCATCCGCATCGCCCTCGGCGATTTGCGCGGCTACCGCGACTTCATCAAAAGCGTGCAGATGCCGCCCTGCGACTACTTCATACCCGACCCGCCTTTTATCGTAGAATTCGACGAGAACCAACACTTTTCTCGCGCCCGGCTGGTCACGCTGGCGAATTATTCAGACAAAATCGCCGTCGGCTTTTCGATCGCACGTTGGCAAGAGCTTTGCCGAGGGATCGACGCAAAAGATGACGAACCCATCGACCGCGACGAACGGCGCGCATGGTATGACACGCTGCGCGATTTAGTTCCGATCGTTCACGGCTTCAAGCCAACCGTCCGGCTCTACGCCGAGGAATTTGAGTGGTGCAGCCTCGACGCCAGTTCGCCTCATGGACTGGCAACCTTCCGAACGCTGCTTCAGGACCATCTGCCGGTGCTGGCAGCGCATTTTTGACGAGCACGATTTACCAACACGACAAGCGCCGGACGGCGCCGGACGATTCTCTTGCAACTCGCCGCTTCGTGATTATGTTATAGGCCACCATGGCAGACAGCGATTACTACCAGATTCTCGGCATCAAGCGAGGTGCTACGCACGACGAAGTCCGCAGCGCCTACCGCAAGCTCGCGCGCAAATTTCACCCCGACATCAATCCGGGAAACAAAGAGGCCGAGAGCAAGTTCAAGGACCTCTCGGTTGCCTATGACGTGCTCAGCGACGAAAAGAAACGCAAGCTCTACGACGAATTCGGTGAGGCCGGCCTCGCGGCGGGATTCGATGCTGAGAAGGCGCGGAGCTACCAGCAGTGGCAGCAGCAGTCGGCGCGCTCGGGCGGCGCCAATCAATTCAACATGGACGATCTTGGCGATCTTTTTGGCGGTCTCGGCGGTATGTTTCGAAAAGGCCCAGGAGCGCAAGCCGGCCCGATGCGCGGCCAGGACATCGAGTCGAGCATGGAAATCGATTTCCTCGACGCGGTGCGCGGCTTTCAGACCGCGATAACGCTCGAGCGCCCAGTCCCTTGCGATATCTGCCACGGCGCCGGCACGAAGCCGGGTACGACGCCGACGACTTGTCCAGAATGTCAGGGCAGCGGCGGCAAATCAGTCGCACAGGGTCCGCTGCAGTTTCGCCAGACCTGCCCGCGCTGCATGGGAACTGGAAAATTACCCGGCGACCCCTGCCCGACATGCCGAGGCGCGGGCCGAGTACTGCGACCGGACACGATCCGCGTCAACATCCCCCCTGGAGCCGAGCCGGGAAAACAGATTCGCCTGCGCGGCAAAGGTGAAGCGGGAGTTCGCGGCGGACCGGCGGGAGACCTATTCATCACGCCGCGCATCCGGCCGCACCCGTTACTCACGCGCTCAGGCAGAGACTTAACGATGGAGCTGCCGATCACCGTCGGCGAGGCGCTGCGCGGCGCCGACATCGATGTGCCGACGCCGAGTGGAACGATCAAGGTGAAAATTCCAGCCGGCGCCCAGAGCGGTCAACAGCTCCGCATCAAAGGCAAAGGCGTCGCCGCCCATGGGCAAACTCCAGCCGGCGATTTATATCTGCGGCTCATGATTCGCGTGCCAAAGGAAAAAGTTGCGCACGACACCATCGACAAGATCGACCAGGCCTACGGCGAAGACGTGCGCAAGGACGTGCGGCTATAGAGGGAGATCGAACCATGCCGCGAAAATATCTGCGCATTACCGAGGTCACTAAAATCTGCGGCGTTGACGTGAAGTTCGTCAGGCGCTTGGAACAGGAGAAGGTTATCTATCCGATTGTCCGGCGCAGTCAGAAACTTTACCCCTTGGACCAGGTCGACCGCGTGCGCGTGGCGCATCTCCTCATCGAAGAAATGGGCGTCAATCTGGAAGGCGCCGAGGTGGCGCTTCACATGCGCGAGCAAATGATCGCCATGCAGCACCAATTCAACGAAATCCTCCGCCTGCTCGGCCGCGAGTTGAGAAAGTAGATTTTATGTTAACCCCGCCTCCTGAGGTGGAAACCATTAAATGGGGTTTCCAAAGGGGGCGAGCATCCCCTTCAATCTTACGATTGAGCGTCGTAACCACCAGCGGAAGGCGACCGGCCACTTGATCACTTCCTCGGCGCGATATACAACAGATTGTACAAGGAGAATCAGCATGAATCAGGACGCACGAAAAAATCGGCAGCGGCGCAAGAAGCAAAAGCGGCGCCTTGCTACAAGGAAGTACATAGCGGAGAAGAAATCAAAGGGGACGTAGCGTGAACAACGAATACTAGGGAAGGCAGATCTATTGGCTGCTCATTTCAAGGATTCGCCGAATCATTTCTTGAGATTGAACTGATCACCGCTACAGTAAAATTTGCCGGGATATGGTTGGAAACAGGGCAAACTGTCTCGGCTGTTCAAACGGTTCAAGTCGATCCAAAAATCATATTCCATCGCGTAGTTCTCCGCTGATTATTCGGCTTGGTTCTTTCTTCATTTCAGAAAGCTATTTTTCCGCTCTTGGAAAGCCGTACGCCTCTACTACTTTCTTCATGTACTCCGGCATCTTTGAGTAGTGATGCCAGTCAACCAGCGATGCTTTTTTGCCGCGCACCGCCTTTTCTTGGACGGTTCCCTGAATAAAGACTGAGCCCTCGTACGGTCCGCCCTCTTCCAGTACTTTCTGGCCCTCGGCAGAAGCCACATACTCCAACCACAAGAGCGCGGCGTAGGGCCGCTCGGCTGAAGCCAGTATGCCTTCCGATTCGTTAAGCCGAACGATAACTGGCTCTACCAGCTTGTAAGCCAGAACATCGCTCTTGTCTTTGTTTTTCGCTCTCAGAACGGAATCGTAGTTGGGACCGAAGAAAAGCGCGTACTCGCCGGCGAGCATACTGGTGATGGTGCGCGTGTCACCGCTGACCCAAATGGGATTTTGCGCGGCCAGCTTGCGCGCGAAATCGAGCGTCTTTTCAAGACCCCATGCCGGCACCAGGGCCGCCACGTCTTTGGGACGCATTCCGAGAGTAAATTTCCTGTCCTTGAATTCCGGCTTTAAGAAGCCTTCCCAGGTATCGGGCACCGAGTCGGCCGCAAGGAGCTTTTTATGATAAGCCGCGACCTGTATGCCGCTGCCGACGGCGACGATGTTCCGATTGATCGGGTCCACCATCTGGAGAGGCATTTGGATTACCCGGTGCTCGGCCATGCCGTACATATCGACCTTTTTCAGGTGGGGCAGGTACTCGTTATAATAATCGTAGTCGACCTCGTTGACATCGACGCCTTTAACTAATCCGGCCTTCAACTCCTGAAGCTGGCGCGTATAAGCGTCGATGCCGCGGATCTCGTCTGCCTGGACTTGAATGAAAGGATATTTTTTCGTGAAGCCTTCGCTCAACCGTTTGAGGATGCCGGCGTCGAGGGAAACAATAACGCGCAATTTGCCTTCCTGTTTCGCCTTGCTCACGATCTCGTCATGGCTGGCGGCAAAAAGAAATCCCTTGGCTTCGGCATCCTTTTTCGCATTGAGCACAGCAGAGCTGGGTTCGGCGGCGTAAACATTCGCGGCGGATATGCCAAAGCTCATCAGCAGGAGCACCACCAAGCGACCAGCCATTTTTCGCGGCAGTAACATCATAATTCACCTCGATTGGGTCGAAATCGAACCACGGGACGGATAGCGTCCAGACTATATCGAGCCTTCGATGATCTTGTCAATTTGGGATAGTGCTTCAGTTTCGTGAAAATTTGTCGGGGCAACCCTATGTGGTTGCCCGCCTGCATGGCTGCGGGCAGGCCCGTTCGGAGGGCAGGCACGTAGGCCTGCCCCTTGTATATCGATGCGGCACGGCCCCGCTTTATCCTCCACCCTCGTTCCAATCGTTCCAGACGTTCAAACTGTTCAAGCCGTTGACAGAATCAAACGAAGAGATTAGCGATGATCTTTGTTGCCGAGCAGGAGAAGATATGAACCAAATGGTATTCATTCATGGGCCCGGCGCGGGAGGCTGCGCCGAATCGTTTGTCCATCAGTTCAAACACTATCCGGGCAGCCTCGCGCCCACCTTGCCTGGACATCTGGAGGGAAAATCATGTCCTAACGTGGAACGATACACGGAATGGTTGAGGGGATGGTTGTGGTCCAAAGGCAAACAGCAAGACTTGGTGCTGGTCGGTTTCACGCTGGGCGGTTGTATCGCGCTCCAGTATGGCCTGGACTATCCGGACGAGGTCAAGGCGCTGGTATTGATGACCACCGGCATGCGGCCCAGGGAGCGAAAGCCCGGCACGCTGGAGTTTCGCTTGAAGGCTGTGGCGGATCCGGAAACCTATCGGCAATGGCTGGAAACCATGCGGCACCAATTCCTGTTCATGGAACCGGAGCTAGGCGACCATCTTGTGGAATGTCATCGCAAGGTAGGACCGTTATCGCAGCACCGTGATTTCGTCGTCATCGACCAATTCGATGTCAGGGACCGCATCAACACTCTTAAGCCGCCGCTCCTGTTAATAAAGGGCGACGACGATCCCGCCGCACCGCCGGAGTATGAACGGGAGATTCATGAGGCCGTTCCCAGCTCCCAGTATTTGAAATTTAAAAATGCCGGCCACTTTCCTTTCGCAGAGAAGCCTGCGGAAGTTAACCGCGCCATCGACGACTTCCTGGCAGCCCACGCGTGATTCCCGCACAAAGCCGCTACCGATTCAAAATCCGAAATCCGAATATCGAAATTCGAAACAAACCGCAGCCAATTAAATCTCAAACTAGGAAAATCCAAAACACCGATTCCCATTTGAAGTTGTTTTGAATTTTGTGTTGTTTTGAACATTGTGTTTTTTAGTCATTTGAATTTGTTTCGAATTTCGGTCCGCGGGGCCTCTTTCGTGCTTCGAATTTATTGTTCTCAACCTTGGCGTCTTTGCGGGAGATATTCCGAGACTGACCGGTGCGCGAAGCGCACCCTACGAAAACCTTCGTGTTTGGAGCCAGTGGTGAGCGTAGTCGAACCATGACCTTCGTGGCGAATCTCTACTTTGCGTTCTTTGCGGCTAAATCTCTTCTTGCCTTTTGGGCGCCACCGTTAGGGAAATCAATTCGCTGATCCGCTCGACTTCGTCCAATCGGCGCAAGCAGGCCAGCAGATCGTCAATTTGATTTTTTGGCAGCAGCGGCTCTGCCAACGGACGAAATTTACGCTCTTGTTCCTCATCGGTCATCAACCGTTTGAAATGGCCAAGGTGGTAGGCCACTCTCGTCGAGAGAACTTTTCCTGACGTCAGCTCGACGTCGACAATGTTCAAGGGAACTTCCGGCCACGCGGCAACTGGCTCATCACCGATCCGCACGGTGACTTTTTGCATCAGCGCGCGCACATCGGAGCGCTTGTAGTACAGCTGATCGTAATGGCGAATCTTCACGCTTCCTTCCATCAGCGCAACGGCCATCACGAAGGGCAGACTGTGATCGGCGCTCTCCCTGGTCTCCGGCTGCCAATTCGCTTCTCCTGAACCCATGACCTCGTAGCCGGCGGGAAAAGTTTGCAGGCGAATCTCTTTAATGTCGTCGAGATCGGCGATTTGCGGTCGCAAGTTGACAATCGCCTCGATCGCGCTTTGGGAAAAATACCCAGCGGGAAATGCTTTCAGCCGTGCTTTCATGATGCGGTAGGTATCGGCGGTATCCGCGAATGGCGTGATCTCGAAGCGAATTCCCGTGCTAGCGAAGAATCCGGCCTTGCCTTCGAATACTTCCTCCGGTCCGGTCATCCCTTTGGCGGCCAGCATGGCGCAAAATACCGCGTTCCTCGAAGCATTGGCTAACGCGCATCCCTTCCAATGGGAAATCTGCCCTCTTCTAATTTGTTCGAGGCTGATATGAGACGTGGCCGCCAAGCTGATCGCATTGGCCATCTGCTCTCGCGAATGGCCGAACAATTTCGCCGCCACTACGGCGGCCGCGATGACGCCGTAGGTCGACTGATCCCAAATCCGCCCGCGCTCCTTCGCGCCGGCGTCGATGAGGCCACAAAACACTTCGTAACCCAAGACCGTTCCGAGGATTACGTCTTGACCGTTGCCGTTTATTGCGTCCACGACGGCCAACGCCGGGGCAAGCAGGTCGCTTGGGTGGCAGGTCGGTGAACCGGCGTAGGTGTCGTTAAAATCTAAATATCGGATCATCACACCATTGGCGAAAGCGGCGAGATCAGGAGAGGTTTTCTGGCCGCTAACCAAAACTGTTGACGGGGTGACCGAAGTTATCTGAGCGGCAGCGGCTCTAGCGATCTTGGCTGGAGGACTTTCGGCCCCGCCGAGCGCGCACCCCACGGTGTCCATGACAACATACTTGGTCCGCCGTGTCACCTCTTCTGGCAGGTCGCGATACGACAGCTTCAGCGCATAGTCACAAAGATGATTGAGGATTTGGTCAGCCATTTTTTACAGGTCGAACCTTTGCCGAAGTTCGGCTTAAGTCTTTCTATCAGCACCAATGCAAGCTTTACATAACTCGAATCAACCGGCCACCGCAAATCCGCAAGCGATTTTATCCTCGCACCGATTGACAAGCAGTTTCTCCAGAGAGAAGCTGGCAGCAAAATTCGCCGCCGCAAAGGAAGAACCAGATGGATGATCACGCCAAGCGTCTCTGTTTTCGCGAGATTTTGCAGGCACCGGGAGGAACCATGGCTCCGAGCGCGCCGGATCCGATGTTCGCGCGCTTGGTTCAAGACTGTGGTTACAAACTCTTCCATCTCGCCGGCAACGGCATGCATCGAAGTCTCGTGCTTCCCGACTGCAGCATGGTGACGATGACCGAGATGGCCGACCGGGCCGGCACGATCGCACAGGTTCTCGATATTCCGGTGCTCGTTGATGGGGAAACCGGCTACGGCGGGCCATTGCAAACCGCCCGTGCGGTGCGCGCGTTCGAGCGCGCCGGCGTCGCCGGTATCCGGTTTGAAGATAGTCGGTTCGGCGAAAACGGCATCGATGGCGAGCGTCCACCGGTCCCCATCTCGGAGTATGTCGATATGATCAAAGCGGCCGTCGACGCGCGCGTCGACTCCGCTTTGGTTCTGGTCGTGCGCTGTGACGCTCGAGCGACTGAAGCCCGCGAGCAAGTGCTGGAGCGAATTCAGACTTACGTCGACGCCGGGGTTGACGCTATCGGAATACATCTGACGGACGCCCAGGAGCACAAGTGGTTCGGCGCCGCCGCCCCCGCTCCGCTCATCAACCCTTGGCCGCGGGCGGGCATCAATACAATGTCCGAATTCTTCGCCCTGGGCTACAAAGTGGCGCTGGTGACTTCGAGCGTCTCGATGGCTGCGCTGGCCGCGGCGCGCACGATGCTCCAAGAGCTGAAATCCACCGGCAGCCAGGATAATTACTTCGCCGGCGTTCCCGGCTTCGATGAGGTGCGCCGTTGGTACCGTGACCTAGGATTTCGCCCGACCAA